>JBDHHK010000329.1:0-3857 GCA_039589395.1 Gemmatimonadota bacterium | reverse complement strand
CCATTCCATCCGCGAGCTTGGTCGGCGCGAGTGGTACAAACGGTCCGGGTACAGCAAGCGCAGCATGGTCGAGAACACTGTCTACCGGTACAAGGCGATCATCGGTCGAAGTATTAGAAGTCGAACCTTCGCTGGGCAGGGCGTTGAAGTACAGTTGGCGAGCAAGATCCTCAATACGATGACCTGTCTTGGGATGCCTGACAGTTACCGAGTGGCCTGATCCCCGCTCGGGGGACGGGGGATCTGTCCTCAGCTCCGAGCCATGCAACAACGCCACCCGAAGGGCCAACGTATGGATTTACTCTCCTATCACAATGCGCCATCCGTTTTCAAGTTTTCAAAGATCCGCATGATGGACTTTCCTCGATTCATCGTATAGAAATGAAGTCCGGCCACACCGTGTGCCAACAAATCCTTACACTGCTCTGTCGCCAGATCAATTCCATATTGAATAACGGCCGCTTTGTCGTCAGCCGGCAGAGAATCAAGACCACTACGAACCTTATCAGTAATGGTGGTGCCACAGATTTTGGCGAGATTTTCAGTCAACTTGACCGTATAGATTGGCATAACGCCCGGCACTACAGGAACACTGATTCCCTTGGCGTGAACTCTGTCCATAAAATCATAGAAGAACTGATTATCGTAGAAATACTGAGCAACGATATACTCGGCTCCCTCATCAATCTTCAGCTTGAGAAAATCCATATCTGTTTCAGGGTTAACCGCTTCCATATGCGTTTCTGGATATCCGGCTGCTCCCAGACAAAAATCGTAACGGGCTTTGATGAACCTCAGAAGATCTGAAGCATGCTGCATGGCATCTGGATGAGACTGATAGTTCTCGTCCCAGGTTGGCTCGTCCCCGCGAACGACGAAAACAGTTTCTATACCTAGGCTCTTGAACTTATCCATCGCTTCTGCGACTTCATCCGGGCCGAGACCGATTCCGGCAATGTATGCAACAACATTGAGTGCTCTTTCATTCGCCAACTTATCCAGCAGTTCATACGAGCCTTCGCGGGTTGAACCACCCGCCCCAAAAGTGACTGACACATAATCGGGGGATAACGCTGTCAACAAATCCAGTGCGTTATCCAAATTAGCAGCCGCTTTGTCAGTTTTAGGGCGAGAGAACTCAAAAGATATTTTTGGGCGTGTTCCGCTTTCGTTATACAGACGTGCTGCGTGCATAAGCACCTCCGGTGTCTGGATTGTCAGTCAAGCAATAGGCATCTCAATGCGGCCCTGGGAAGTATGCTGGCCGTGAATGTAATTGACTAGGGACCCGGGTGAGCGATGGGACCTGCTGCTGTCGACTAGACCGTGGACAGACGTCAGATTTCTCTTAGCGACTTGGCTGGAGAGCGGAACTCGGAACGGTAGTCGGAGACTCAATCCCCGTGCGGGTCAGGTACACCCACGGGACTCTTCCTCCCGAAAGGATCGTAGTACGAAGTGTTTGCAGCGCATAAGGCGCGCGCTGTCGCAGCGCGCGAATATACCCCTACGGTAGTTGGAACTCGGTGACGTATCCGGGGCGATCAAGCTATCCGGCCTTCCTTTCGTCGGCAACCTCCTGTTGTTGACCCAGTCGATCCAGGTGGGCTTTGAGAATCCACAGCTGACGGTATCCCAGAATTCGACGGTATCTCTGTTCCGTTGCCAAAAACGCTGTTGCAGCCCATCGCAGGACCATTGAGCCGCTCTGCCAGTTCGTGATGCGTTTCCTTTTCTGCGCCGCCAGGAGCCGTCAAATTCTTGATCGCTTGCCGCATAAACAACTATCCGGGCTTCGCTTAGGGTTGATGAGCGCGCATCTTGATCACTTGCTGGCCATGACGACCGATGTGACGTCCCAGCTCATAGAACCGATCCAGGTTGTCGTTGATCTTCGCGAAAATATAGGTTGGCTCAACGCCTTCAGGTGGACCGTAGAATCTTGCTTTGCCATAGGTGAGGAACAGGCCGTGCCCAACGACGTAGAAACCGACTTCGCCGGCTGATCCGAAGATAGACGGATTCTCACCGTAGTCGGGAAAGTTGTCGGTCGGCCACAGGCCATGCTCCAGTTTCATCTGTTTCAGCACATCGTCATGCACCTGCAATCCCTGGCCGCTCCAGAACTGGTGATAGGTGATGCCCTCGTAGGGCAGGATACTGACGATGGCGGCCGTTGTACGAGGTGCGTTTTCCCAGAGCAGATCGGCGATGAATACGTCTTCACCGATCTGGATCTCTATCATCTCCACGTCGTGGGTCCGAGCAGAGGTTGTTTCTAGTTCCTCCTGCGCATCAACCGTTTGCCACGTTAGCAGGCAGAACATTGCTGGTAGTGTACTGGAGACTATCGACCTGGTCGTAGGCATCCTGCGCCCTCCATCTGGTTGGTCTATCGAGTGACCCTCGGTATCGGTATAGGATTTTCTTTTCACCTCCGCAAAGTATGCCACCTCGAAATGAACGTGTCCAGAAATCCAGCTGAGCTTGGCAACATCCGGCCGGCTACGCGCCAGTACAGCGCTTAGACAGAAAGCGAGGCTGTGTTAGTTCCTTGGATTAAATGGGCAGCCTGAGCTCTACTGGTTGCCCGACATCGCAGCGGCGATCCTCCAGCTTCCATCACTTTGCTTCCTGTAGACATGGAGGTGTTGCCGCTCAGTCTTGAATTTGTCATCAGACGGTTCCACCGCCACGCGCTGGACTCCCACCTCAAAGGCAAAACCTCCACCACCCTCAACCACACTTGGTGTCAGCTCGAGGTGGGTGACCTTGACTGCCGAAAAGACAGCCGAAACGTATGCCCGAATCGCAGTCTCTCCCCGAACCTGAGGGCTTTCAGGATGCATCAGAACGCCGTCGTCCGTGAAGGACTCGACGTAGGCTTCGACATCCCCGTCCAGAATGGAACTCACGAGCTTCATACGGACTGTATCGATTCCCAAACGATCTTCCTGGCTTAGCATCGCGGTGCCTCAGTTGTATGGTGGATGATATGCCTCATCATGCCTTTCACTGGACTGGATGGCCCGCAGGCCGAAGGCGACCCGCAGGAAGTAGGTTGTTGTGAGGCAGCGGCTCCAGCACCATTTCTCGTCACAACTGGAATAGCACGGAAAACATACGTAGTCAATCGAGCGGCTTGTGTGAGCTTGCGGGAACATCATTAGTGCAGTTGGCGCGCACCCTCGGAGCGCGTAGATAGGGAGTCGATCACACGGGGTCGAGTAGCCCGGGCGGTTGCCCGCCCGGGCCCTCTCAGAACCGAGCAAGGAGATTTCCACCACTCGGCTCCTCCGCTGAGGAGTCTCACGGAGCCTGTGCCCAGATCTGTACACAGATTCGGGGTGGTGGGAGAGGGTGTACCTTGAGATAGGCACTGAATCGCTCCCAGTTCAGGCGTCCGCCGCGTTGACTTCGGCGCTGGAGCCATTTGAGCCACAGCCGCTGCGTTTGGCGCAGCACCTGCCTGAGGTTCCGCGCATTTCCGTTTACACCGAAGTACTGGTAATGCCCGCGTAGTCGCCTGCTGAGCGCGGCGTGCTGGTCCTTGAGCGACCGGTGTCGGTGGCGCCGACACATGTCGCCGAGGCTTGTGAGGGTCCTCTGGATGCGCGCCTTGCGTGTCTTCATTCCCAGACGCCAACCTCCCCGGCGAGTCTTGCACCAGTACATCGTAAACCCGAGGAAATCGAACGTGCTGGATCCTGACCGACCGTTCTGCCCTTTGCGGGGCCGCACGAACGGGATCAGGCGGGTCTTTTCGGGGTGCAGCGCGAGCCCGTACTTCGCCATGCGCTTGTGCAATACCTCCAGCACGCGCACGGCGTCATCCTGTCTCTCGAAGCCCACCACAA
>JBDHHK010000328.1:0-3402 GCA_039589395.1 Gemmatimonadota bacterium | reverse complement strand
CGACTCACGACTCACGACTCACGACTCACGACTCACGCTACGGTATCGGTCTCACATTAGCGCTTGCCGTGGCGGCAAGAATCTCCACTGCCCTGAACACATGCCCAAGCCGCACGTTTTCATTCTTTGCGTGTTGGTTGTTGTCGTGGTTCACCGTTGGCACGACCACGAACGGTGCACCCAGTATTTCGGTATACACCCATGCCGGCCCCGATCCGCCCATGGTCGGGCTGATCACCGGATCACCCAGGCCGACTGTCTCCAGTGACGCCATCAAACCTCGAGCCGGCGCTGAACTCAGGGGAGTCCGCCCGGCTGCATAACCGCCTCCATACTCCACTCTGACGAGCCTGGGTGTGTTGACTCGGGTTGCCGAATCTGGCTCGTCACGGACAACTGTGTAACCCTGTTTCTCGATGTGCCGAACGAGTTTCTCTACTTGGCGAGCAGGATCGTTCCCGGAGACCAAACGAAGGTCGAGTTCTGCAACCGCAATGTCCGGTACGGCGTTGCGCGAAAATGCTCCGACAAAGAGGCTCTGAAACCCTTGAACGTTTAGAGACGGCCGTGATACCAGCTCCAACCGGGTTTCTCCTGTACCGTCAACGGAGCCAAGCTGCAGCTGCAGCCGGCGAGCTTCGTCGTCGTGCGGGTACCTTTCGAGCGCCGCGCGCTCATCCGGGCCGAATTGGACGACGTCGTCTTCCCAGCCCTCCACGAGAACGTCGCCATTCGGCCCCTTCATGGTCGCAAGCAGTTGGGCGAGACGCATGGCTGGGTTCGGGGCCCAATTCCCGTAGTGCCCGGAATGGAGGGCGACAATGGGTCCGTACATCGTCAGAGTTGCTCCTGCAAAACCACGGAGCCCGAAATCTGCGGTCGGACGCCTCGACGGATGGATCGGCCCGTCCGCCATCACAACGAGATCCGCTTCAAAGATCTCGCGGTGTTGCCGCACCAATTCTCCAAGGTGCGGTGAGCCGGCCTCCTCTTCCCCCTCAAAAAGAAACTTTACGCGGTTCGGAGGAGAAACCCCTGCCTCACGCCATGCATCGAGCATGTGAAGCAGCGCAATAATCGGTGCCTTGTCGTCGCTCGCGCCGCGAGCATACACACGCCAATCAGGATCAACCTCGTCTCCAGGCAAAGGCCAATCGGACATTTGCTGTCCGCCTGCTTCCATCGATTCACTTCGGAGAATCGGGGTCCACGGATCGTCCTGTGCCCACTCGGTCGGATTGGCCGGCTGGCCGTCGTAGTGACAGTAGAACAGGATTGTCGGAAGGCTTGGGTCTCCTATCTCACCGTATACTACGGGCGGGCCTCCAGCCTCCAAAACACGTGTCGACACACCTCGTCGCTCCATCATCTGTACAAGAGCATCCGCGTTCCGTCTTATGTTGACATCATCCGACGCGACGTTGGGAATCGCCACGAAGTCGCGAAGTTCGACAACTATCTCTGCCCGGTGTGCCTCTACGTACGCGCGGGCTGCTTCGACGGGATCTTGCGCGTTTGCATTGATGACCTGCAGCATCACTGCGAGCAGCGCGCCCAGAGTTCTTTCCAGATGGCGCTTCATAAAGCTTTTCCTGATTGAGGTGCGCTGAAGATGCTGCCGGCCGCAGACTCACGCAACTCGCCTGAAACTTTTCCTCTCCAATTACGTAAACAAGTTATACTAAATATCGTTTTCAACGATACGAGATATTCATGAGCCGCGAGTCTATTGGCGAATTCGAACAGCTAGTGCTCCTCACCATCCTCCGCCTCGGGCCGTCCGCTTACGGTGTCCCGATATTCGAGGAGCTCGCAAATCACACATCCCGCCCCATCCTCAGACCGTCCGTGTATGTAGCGCTGCGCCGACTCGAGGAAAAAGGCTTAATCTCGTCCCGACTTGGAGCTCCTGAGCCTCGCCGAGGGGGACGGGCTCGACGGTACTTCGAGCTCGAACCAGCGGCTAAGGAGATACTGCGGGAATCGCGCAAAACTCTGCTGAGCCTTTGGGACGGCATCACCCCGCAACTCGACGAGCCGAAGTAGATGCAGCCTTTGGAGCTGTTCCGTCGGAGAGACCCGAGACCTCCACGCCTCGGTGTCCTGTTGCTCTCCGCCACTCTTCCAGCTTCGCAGGCAGACGACATCATCGGTGACCTCACCGAGGTGTTCTTCGATCGCATAGCGGCTGGGAATCGCGGGGCACGTATTTGGTTTTGGGCTCAAAGCGTAATCTTCGCTTTGAGCTTTTTGCTGCCTGGCCGGTCAGACTCCTCGAGGCGTGTTCACGCCTTTGAATCACAGCAGAAACCGCGGCTTCCAAATTCGAACACTGGGCGTACGGAGAAACCACTTATGGACATCGGCGGAATCTGGACACGCTTTCGCCAGGCAACGAGGAGGTTGGGACGGGAGTGGCGCTACTCACTGGGAGTAATCCTGATCCTGGGCATAGGTATCGGGCCTGCAGCGGCGATGTTGTCGGTTGTCCAGAAGGTATTGCTAAAGCCGTTGGCTTATGAACAGCCGGGCCAACTCGGGCTGGTTCGTATCAGCCTCGGCGAGATGAACGAACACCCTGGTGCTTGTCTCTCTGAGATAACAGACCTCCGGAATGTGCAAGGTTTATTCTCCGCCGTTGAAGCTACGTCGCGGGAGTTCGAGTTCTCGCTGGGAGAAGACGAGGACATGAGCCCCGTGCCTGCGCTGCGAGTGACTCCCGGATTGTTCGACATGCTCGGCGTATCTCCGATGCTAGGCAGGCATTTCACCGAAGAAGACACAGAGTCGCTAGTGGCAATGATCAGCCACGGGTTGTGGGCCTCGCGGTTTGGGGGCGACCCCGAGATAATTGGACGTACGCTGACACTCAACGGCTTCGATGCTCCTGTGATCGGGGTCATGCCGCCCGGCTTTGCCCTTTACCTGGGAAGAGGTTCCCAGCTTTCGTCCCACATCGATGTCTGGTCACCACTTCCGATTGGCGAACATCGCGCATTTTGGGGCTTCCCAACGATCGTCCGACTCGCTGACGGAGTTACCTTCGAACAGGCAAATGCCGGGCTGCAGACATTCACTCAGTCCCTCGTCGAGCAATACCCTGAGATATATGCAAACACCGACGCTCGATTCGCCGTACATGCACTCCTGCCCGACCTCGTCCGCCAGGCGAGACCGGCCATCCAAGCTGCATTGGCCGGCGTTCTGCTGCTGCTGGTAATCGCCATAGCAAACGGCACGGCCCTCGTTTTGGCTCGCATGAAAGCGCGTGAGGTCGATTTCGCTGTACGCACCGCGATGGGAGCGGGTCGCGGCATGTTGGTGCAGGAGGTGTTTATCGAAAGCATGTTGTTGATGGGAGCGGGCATTGCGGTTGGCGGCGGAATAGCGGTAACGGGCATT
>JBDHHK010000327.1:0-3407 GCA_039589395.1 Gemmatimonadota bacterium | reverse complement strand
GCTACAACCGAGGAGAACCGCAAAGAAAGGAGGAGCTGATCAGGCCGTCATCAATACGGGAACGTGTCCATTAATCCGGGAACAGATTTGTCCCATTCGGTCTGACGACGTACAGTCTACGCCAGGGAAGATATGTGACTGCGCTGGCACTGTGAAAAAGTGCCCACAAAAGTGCCCACTGAACCGTACCGGGGTTGCCGGAGGCTCCATTTGTTGAGAGGATGGAGTCATGGCAAATCGAAGCAGATATTCGTCGGAGGTCCGGGAGCGGGCGGTTCGGATGGTCCGGGAACACGAGAGCGAGTACGACTCGCAGTGGGCGGCGATTTGTTCGATCGCCGAGAAGATTGGGTGTACGGCTGAGACCTTGAGGAAATGGGTTCGTCAGGTGGAGCGCGATGAGGGAGTGCGCCCAGGTTTGACAACCGACGAGAAGGAGCGTCTCAAAGAACTGGAACGAGAGAATCGAGAGCTGAGGCGAGCGAACGAGATTCTTCGCAAGGCTTCGGCGTATTTTGCCCAGGCGGAGCTCGACCGCCGAGTGAGGTGATGGTGTCGTTTATAGACGAACACCGAGGTGTTTACGGAGTCGAGCCGATCTGTGACGTTGTGCCGATCGCTCCATCGACCTACTTCGAGCACAAGGCTAGAGAGGCCGATCCCACGCGTTTATCAGCCCGTGCGCAGCGAGATGTGGTGCTCCGCCGTGAAATTCGCCGGGTGTGGGAAAAGAACTTTGAGGTCTACGGTGCCAGGAAAGTCTGGAAACAACTCCGGCGTGAAGGCTTTGACGTTGCCCGCTCGACGGTAGCTCGACTGATGCGTGAGATGGGTCTTCAGGGTGCTGTGCGAGGGAAGCGCTTCAGGACGACAATTCCCGACGAGGGTTCGGCGCGCCCGCTCGATCTCGTGGACCGGAATTTCACGGCAAGTCGGCCGAACGAGCTGTGGGTGTCGGATCTGACCTACGTCGCGACCTGGCGCGGGTATGTCTATGTGGCGTTCGTGATCGATGTTTTCGCCCGCAGGATTGTGGGGTGGCGGGCGTCCACTTCACTGCGGAGTGACCTGGCACTTGATGCGTTGGAACAAGCGCTCTACGATCGGCGGGACGACAACGCGGATCGACTGATACATCACAGCGATCGTGGCGGTCAAGGTGGATTCAAACGATCATCGCAACACCTGGAGGGAGGTGCTTGGAGGAAGTCGAGTTCGCCACCCTTGAATGGGTCGCCTGGTTTAACCACAGCCGCCTACTCGAACCGATCGGGGATGTCCCCCCGGCCGAGTACGAGGAGGCATATTACCGCCGCCAGAAAGCTCCTGGCCATCTGGTGGCACTCAAGTAATACAGTCTCCGGAAAAACCGGGGCGATTCATGAGTATCACTCGCACGCTTTCACGTTGAGTCACGCTGAATGACGAGCAGTTGGGCACACTGAAGGCACACAAACCGAACTGCTCGCGTGAGCTGATAGCCTTAAGGGAGGCCGGCCAGTCGATGCCGACCTCCCCTCTTCTAGATCCCCTAAGCAACAGTGCACAGCAGGATTCCGACTCCCAGCAACTTCCTCAGCAGTTCAGCTACTCTGACTCCCCAGCCGCTAAGGGACTCATAGTCCCTCTGACACTGTCAGGTAAGCGTAGTAACCGCAAGCGCTTCCGTCGCCCCCCATCGCCGAGCCGCGGGGAGCGTCGCGTGCTTCTTGCCAGACGGCGGCAGCATACACCCTGGTGTGGCTGATTCGGTCAACCAGCGCCGACACGCGGACTATGATTCCTCGACTCTAGCCTTCGAGGATGGAAATATCGGAAGGCGCGTGACCTATAAGCTGATTCATATCAAGCACTTACGCGATTAGCCCACACCTAATTCACATGCCCCGTTTTCCGGCGTGTACCGCCGTTTACGATTTTGACTAGCACAATCGGATGTCACAAAGTTGCTCGGTGGTATTGAGCCCGTTACCCAGCTGCCCCCTAACCGTCCGATCGCGATCACACGATTCCGTCGCCCAATCCCATTCCCGATGAGCCACGGATTTCGGGCGTTGCTGAAAAGACGTCCACACCGGCAAGAAAACGCGAGGGAGTCTGCACCGGGATACATCGTCATGGGTCGACAATCGGAGTACCCCTCGAGTCAGCAGCAGGTTCACAGAGAATATCACCCAGATACCACCACTTAAAGCTTTTTGTCAAGTAACTTGACATCAAGATAGTTAACGCTTACGTTATCCCCTGCACCGCGTGGTGGTAACGATGCAACCCAGGAGAGATCACCTATGCGCAAACCGACGCTGAGATTCGGCATACACTATTGTGAGCACGTCACCTTGGATGACGGGCGACAAGTGGTGTTGCGTATCGTGAATCCTTCCGACAAACAACTTCTACTCGGTGGATTCGGCCGGTTGTCTCCGGAGTCCCGATACCTCCGCTTCATGGGGACACGTAACAACATCAGCGATGCCGAGCTCACCTTACTGTGCGAAGTCGACGGCATTGACCACTTCGCGATGGGTGCGGTCATCGAAGATGCAAACGGCAATGAGGAAGGAATCGCCGTGGCCCGTTTCGTTCGGCTAGCAGGCGAGCCTGAGGTGGCCGAGCCAGCAATCACTGTGATCGATGAGTTTCAAGGAGTCGATGTTGGCCGTGCGTTAATCGAGCGCCTCAGCAGCGCGGCGTGGGAACGCGGCATCAAGCGTTTTCGGACAAGCTATCTGCGTGACAATCGAAAGATTGAACGACTGCTAGCCCAATACGTCGAGAACATCGTGATCCAAGACGATGACGAAGTGGTTACCGTGGAGTTCGAGCTGCCTGGTCCAGATTTCGGTGAACGCACCACGCATGGTCTGCGTGGCGCGTATGACGCACTCGTTTCCGCAGCCCGGAATCTTTCGCGCATTCGCCTTCGTCGTACGGAACCACGCAACGTATGACGAGTTGAACCGTAGCTTTGTTGGATCGTCATTGTGATTCACGTTCCGTACAACCAAATATGAGGTCGTCATGAGAGTAGCAGTGATTCACAACCGCGACCGCGCAGGCGTGATAAACGTCTTCGGTCCGCAGAACAGAGAACGGTACAATCCGAAAACGGTGGAAATGGTAGCCGCCTCGCTAGAAAAGGGCGGTCACACCGTGCGCGTGATCGACGGGAACATGCACCTCATCGAGCAGCTGCACGACTTCATGCCGCGTGTGATCGAGGGCGACCGGCCCGGGATGGTTTTCAACATGGCGTACGGCATTCAAGGAGTGAGCCGCTATACGCACCTGCCTGCTATTCTGGAGATGCTCGGTGTGCCATACATCGGTTCAAACCCGATGGCGCACGGACTTGCCCTCGACAAAGTGATAGCGAAGATCGTCTTCCAGAATGCTGGTCTGCCTAC
>JBDHHK010000326.1:0-3409 GCA_039589395.1 Gemmatimonadota bacterium | reverse complement strand
TCTCAGGACCCGCTGGGCGATGGCCACTGAACCACCCACCGAATTATGCCAGCTGCTTGGCGCGGCGGACGAAGCAGCGCGCCAGAAGGCTTGGGAGGAGTTTGTCCAAAAGCATAGCCGCTTGATGATGCACGCGGCTCGTTCGCTTGGCGGCGGATACGATGCCGCCATGGACCGTTACGCTCACATACTCGAGCGGCTGCGGGCGGACGATTTCAAGCGCCTGCGCTCGTATTCGGCGGTTCCAACCACCAAATTCACCACTTGGCTCGTGGTGGTTGCTCGACGCATCTCCACAGATCATCATCGCAGTCGCTACGGCAGACAACGTGCGTCGGCGAATCCTGGGCCTCAAGAAACGAACACGCGAGCTGTCCGCAAACGCTTGGCAGACCTGCTGGCCGCGAACATAGACCTGAATGTGATTACGGACAGCTCAACACCCGATCCGGAGAAGCACCTGGTACTCCTCGAGAGGTCTAAGGTTCTTGATAATGCGTTGTCGCGGCTGCCGCCCCGTGACCGACTGCTGCTCGCGTTGCGCTACGAGGACGACACTCCGACGCGCGAGATCGCGGACCTGATGGCGTATCCATCTCAGTTCCACGTCTATAGACATCTGAAGAAGGTCCTGGGAGGTCTGAGGAAGACTCTCGAATCCAGAGGAATAGACGGTGCAGGTGGTTGACATGCGGTTGCCAGTGCGAGCGCGCGTGTGCGCAAGAAGAATACGGCTGTCCGTTCCATATCGGTGAGGACGGAGATGAACATGAGAGTTCCGGAGCATGACTTTTGACCGCACATGAAGACCGAGGCAGGATCCATCTTACCGACGAGCAAGTCGCCGGGTACGTAGATCGACGACTGACCGAGTCGGATCGTGAGCAGATAGAGGAACATCTCGCGATCTGTGCTGAGTGCAGAACTGAGGTGAGGGTGGCAGCCCAGCTCGTCCGATTCAGCAACCGTCGCAAGCTGTGGTACAGGGGCTCTTGGGCGCTGGCCGCGGCAGCGATAGTTACGCTCCTGATTGCCGACCCTCTAGACCTGCGCGAACCGGGAGCACCTGCGTACCGCGGTCCGAATGAGCCTGTCGATGTCGACGATCGCGTCGTGACGGTCGTTGTTCCAGAAGACGGTGCTTCGTTGGAGAAGAACAGACTCCGTTTCGTTTGGCACACGGTCGAAGACGGCGCACGTTTTCGATTCACGCTTACCGACCTACTCGGTGAGGTAGTCTGGAGCGCCGAGACCAACGATACGGTGCTGAGTTTACCGGACGACCTGACGTTGGAACCTGGAATGCGCTACGTATGGTATGTGGACGTGCTTCTGCTCGACGGACGTTCGATAACCACAGGAACTCGGAGGTTCGAATTGGTGCCGTGAGACAACGCGCAGCGCACGTATATCTTACGATTGTAGCCGTTGTTGTTTGCTACGCATGTTCGCCTTCGAGAGACCCTCCCGAGAGCAACGACTCTGATCGTTCAGATTCGCTATCGACCGCAGCTACAAGCGACCGCGGCGCAGCCCGCTCGGGCACGGATTACGTCCTCGAGATAGCGACTGAATTGTATCGTGGTGGTGAGTTCGATTCCGTGCATGTCTTACTGAAGCCAGCACTGGGGCGGGCACGCGCGCAACACGACTCTGTATCAGAAGCACGCATCCTCACGGTATTAGGGCTCACTGCCCGACTGGAGGGCGACCTGGCCGCGGCTCGCGAGCTCGGTCAAACCGCTCTAGATCTCAAACTCGAGATCGGGCTCGAGTCCGAGTTGTCTCGTTCATACAATGCCCTCGGCCTCGTCGCGTGGGACGAGGCCCGGCGGGACGATGCGCTCGAGCTTTTCGACAAAACCTTGGAGTACGCTACCGATAGCTCGAAGGAGCGTACCAAAGCTGTGGTCTCCATAAACCGCGGTTTGATATACCAGGATCTTGCGGAGTTCGACGAGGCTCGTGCCGCACTTGAACAGGGGAGAGATCTAGGTGAGTCTGTAGGTGATTTTCGGTTGGTTGGCGCAGCCGTGAGCAACCTTGCTGGGCTTCAGGTTTGGACCGGCGATCCGGGCACGGCGATCACAACACTGCAACGGGCAATACACTACTTCGACTCGCTCGATATCGCTCCCTACAAGATCAATGCACTCGGCCAGTTGGGCACCGCTTACGCGGCACTTGGTGAGATCAGCAGCGCGATTGTCGTGTTAGATAGCGCGATTGGCCTCGCACGGGAACTCGGCATGCGAATGGAGCAGGCTAGCAATATCGAAGTACTGGCCGAAGTGCACCGACTTGCTGGTAACCACACCAGGGCTCTCTCTCTTTACGGACAGGCCGAGGAACTCAACGAGGAGATGGGCCTCATCGAGCAGACCGGTGCCGACCAGCGTAGCCGCGCGGAGATCTATGCGGCTGTCGGAGACTCCACTCTCGCCTTGGAGTTTGCCCGCAGAGCGCTAGCAACCCACGAGTCCGTGGAGGCGCGTTGGGAAGAGCTCTCCGATCATGTGTTGTTGGCCGATCTGGAGCATCGGGCCGGCAACCGAGATGCTTCACGCGCACACATGGCTGCGGCAAAGCGCCTGGCCGTCGACTGTGACGCCCGCACTGCGTGGACTGATGTCGTGCTCGCCGAGGCGCGGATTGCAGACCGGGACGAGCGACCAAGAGATGTGCTCGCCGTTCTCAGAGGGGCTACTGCTGATCTCTCGGCCGGCGGCTATGACACCGAGTGGGAGTCTGAAGTACTCAGAGCACGTGCCTACTCGGCTCTGGGGCAGGGCGATTCCGCAGTCGCCGCGGCAAGTCGAGCGGTTGCTGCTGTTGAGCGTGTTCGCTCGGGCGCAGGGTCGGGTATGCTACGCGCGACCTACGCCTCCATGCGATCGGAGGCCTACGAAGCGCATGTGCTCACCTCGCTGGATCTAGGCGATGTCGAAGCTGCCTTCGATGCCGCAGACCGATCGCGCGGTCGTTCTTTGCTGGAGTGGATTGTGGCGAGGGAGGCAGGAGACGGGGAGGCTACTGTCCGGAACAGCAACGTGCGAGAAACGGAACGGCTGCTCCAGCTTGTCGGAATGCTCACTACGCAATTGCGAGAGGAAGAGTCTTATCCGCCCGGAGAACGTGACACTGAGCTGTTGGAAGACCTGAGGTCGAGGCTTGCAGAGGCACGGTCCGACTACGAAGCGGTTAGCGCTCGATTGGATGAGTCTGGAACGGTGGAGCTGGCCCTGCTCGGCGATGTCGCCAAGGGAGCTGGGCACATCCGCGACTGCTTGGCGCCCGACGAAGCGCTGCTTCTTTTCTTTGTGGCGGCGGATGAAGTAGTCAAATTTGTGGCAACTCGTTCCGGAATCGACGCATTCAGATCGCCTGTGGACCGTGACGTTCTTGCCCG
>JBDHHK010000325.1:0-3627 GCA_039589395.1 Gemmatimonadota bacterium | reverse complement strand
AGACAAGTTCCCGGTCGTCGTAACGAGGACGCCTTACGGGAAGAGCAACCGGTACGACAGGTAGGAGTTCGCGGGGGAGCTTTTTGCAACACAGGGTTACGTGTATGTGGTCCAGGATGTCCGGGGCAAGTTCGGCTCAGGCGGCGATTATTACCCCTACGTGAACGAGGGAGCCGACGAACACCTCAAAGCCATGGTGCCGATTGTTACGGGACAGAACCTCTATACGAGGTGGATCTACAACGGGATCCTCCGCTTCAACGACATCCTGTTCTGGCATTACGAGAACACGTCTAGAACCGCCCGCAGTCTCGATTCCATCGACTTCGAAAAAGCCGTTCGTCACCTCCCTCTCATCGAAGCCGATGATGCAATGGGAACGGATATCCCCGCTTACAACGATTGGCTTCGTCATTTGGTCCCCGACGACTACTGGGACTCCATCAGCGTCGACGATGACGCTGGGAACATCAAAGCGCCCGCTCTGCTCATCGGAGGCTGGTACGACTACTACCTGGAGCCCATGTTCGATGACTTCAATCGAATGAGGCGATCCGGCGGAAGTGACAACGCACGACAAAGCCAGATCCTGATCGGGCCGTGGACCCATCTGACTGAGTCCGACTTCGAGGATGTCGACTTCGGGGCGAAGGCAGATTTCCTGCAACAGATCGAAATGCTTCTTCGGTGGTATGACTACTGGCTGAAGAGCACTGGCAGCGGGATCGTCGACGGAGGGCCGATTCGGATTTTCGTCATGGGAAAGAACGAGTGGCGCACCGAGAAGGAGTGGCCACTCGCAAGAACTCGGTATTCCAGATTCTATCTTCATAGCAACGGCCGAGCGAACAGCGTCGGAGGGGATGGGCTCCTCGATGCCGATCCGCCAAAGCAGGAGGCACCCGACCGCTTTACCTATGATCCGGCGGAGCCCGTCCCCGCGGTGGGTGGGACGTCTTATTTCGGGGCTGCGACCGCTGGCCCGCGAGACCAAAGCGAGATCGAGAAACGGGACGACGTACTTGTTTACACCACCCCTCCCCTGGCGGAGGAGTTGGAGGTCACGGGCCCGATCACCCTGATGCTCTATGCGGCTTCCTCGGCAAAGGACACGGATTTTTCGGCGAAGCTCGTGGACGTTTATCCGGACGGACGAGCGATCAATCTGCGGTCAGGCATGGTTCGAGCGAGATTCAGGGACTCTCTCACGCAGCCTTCTCTCCTGGAAAAAGACGTGATCTATCGGTTCGAGATCGGCGTTGGGTCAACGAGCAATCTATTCAAGAAGGGACATCGGATCAGGTTGGAGGTCAGCAGTTCGCATTTCCCGGAGTTCGGGAGGAATTTGAATACCGGCGCTGAAATCGGGACCAGCTCCGAGATGATCAAAGCCCGGCAGGTCATTTACCACGACGAGGACCACCCGTCCTACCTTCTTCTGCCCATCATCCCAGCCCGAGGTCAGTCCTGATCGGACGACAGGCTAGGGAGATCTCAAGTCGTCAGATGTGGAAGGCGTTGCGTAGTCTCAGTCCCTCGCGGGTGTCTCCCTCCAGCTTCAACTGACGCAGAAAGAGCGTGCTCTCGAGGCTCTTCTTGCCCAGCGCGATCGCCGCCCAGGTGCCAGCCGGAATGGTGATGGTGAGCTTCGCATCCTCCGGGATCGGTTCTTGCTTGAGTGTAGCCTCGCCCGGACCAATGTGGAGGGCGTAGGTCCGTTCTGTGACTCCACCGTCCGCAGTCAGCCTGAGCCCCACCAGGCTCTCCCAGCCCGACGCCGCCTTCGCGTCAAAGCGTTTCGCGAACTGCTCGGTAAGCTCCTCCGCCTGGGGCGCGTATTTCGAGAGGTTCTCTCCAAAGAGCGGCTTCCGGAAACTTTCGATGTAGGAGTTCCTCCTTTCCTCTCGCCTTCTCCACCACGCATAGAGGCCCGAGAATGAGCGGTCCAGCTCTTCGAGGTAGACCTCACGCCGTTTCTTCGCCGCGTGGTAGATGGCAAAGCTCATCCTCAAGATCTCCCGTCCCTGCTCGCCCGTGAGCAACGGCTCCTTCCCCGCGACAATCGCGTCGATGAAATTCTCGAACGCGCCCTTGAACCCCTCCACCCAGTCCGATTTCACGTTCTCGTAGTGGGTCCAGCCCTCGTTGCCAAAATGGCTCAGGGCCGGCCCTGCGTGCATCTCCCCGGTGCATCGATGTATGAAAATGATGCCGCGGCTCCCGGTGATCTCGAACCACTCGTCATTGGGGTAATACTTGGAGGGAATGTGGAGTTCATCGGCATAGACGAAATCGCAGACACCGTACTTCTTGCCTTCCCTATACTTCCACATCACGGTTACAGGGTTGTCGAGCACGCCGTCTATCGAATCGATCCATGCTGCAACCCGGTCCACTTCGCCCATCAGATACCACGCGGTCGCCCATTCGTGATGCCCATGATCGAAGGTCTCTAAGAACCGACCCTCGGAGTACTCGTCGAAGCGCCAGTCGTACGAGGCCAGGGGCATGTCCCAGCCACCTCGGGGGCTGTTGATCATCTTCATCCTGAGCATCTGAGGCTCACCGATGTCTCCGTTCTCGATCATCTCCTTGGCTAGAACGATGGGCGGATAGCAGACGTAGTTATCGGTGACCTTGAAGACCAGGTCTGACTTCTCTGCGTGAGCCACCATCTTATCGGCACTCTTGAGGCTGATCGTCATCGGCTTTTGCACCGCCACGTGTTTCTTTGCGTCGAGGGCGTTCACAACCATTTCTTCGTGGAGTTTGTGCGGTGTGATGATCTCCACCGCGTCGACTTCGCGGTCTGCAAGTAGCTCACGGTAATCGGTGAAGGTTTTCTCTGCTTTCCACTCCTCTTTTCGACGAGCAACCAGCTTCTCATCTACATCACAGATCGCGTACAGCCGGGCCCGCGCGTTATCCGTATAGGCGGAGGCGTGCAGGTTCGAGATGAGTCCGCAGCCGATGATGCCGATATTGAGCTTTGCCGTCATGCCCTCTTGATGACCTTCCTTACTTCGGCAACCAGAGAATCAGTCTCGTCACTGCCCAGCTTCCGCCAGGGATTATCCAGTTTCATATCCGTGGCAATGATCTTGTAGCAGCTATAAGCCTCGCCTGAGCCGCCATTCGGCCCCGGATGCCAGGCTGCGCCGGTAGCATACAGATTCGCGATCGGAGTCCTGTAATTGGCCAGCTCGGGAATGGGCCGGTTTTCATTGAGCTGGTAAACGGAGCGATCAACCGTCTGACAGTTTCCGTGTGGGGCCAAGTTCTTCATACGCAGGTTATCGTAAGGGCTGTTGCTATCAGCCCCGATTAGATTGTCACAAGTCATATTGGGAGCGTACTTCCGCCAGTTGGTCATCATGTCCTCGATGTATCGCTTCTTGATTTCCAGCCATTCCTTCTCAGTATGAGCACTTGCAGGCGGTGCCTGCATCTCGTTCTGGGCGACATGCTTCCCCGGAGGGGCAAAACTCGGATCAACGAGGCTATGGCAGCAAACCGTTGGGCTGAAGTCCTCGAGTGGAGGGAATTTCCCCAGATTCGACCAACGACACTCGTTTGCGATGTGTTCCGGATTGGCATCCGAGCCTAGCCCGAGCCAGAATGTCTCCC
>JBDHHK010000324.1:0-3463 GCA_039589395.1 Gemmatimonadota bacterium | reverse complement strand
GGTTGTCTGTTCCTACACCCTCTGCAAGGGAGGCTGCCATGCGGATCTCAATCATAGGGGCTGTAATCCTGCTCTTCGCGCTGCCCCATACCCTCTTTGCACAGCTGACTGAAGAAATGCTGCGGCAGCGGATTTCTGTGGGCCGAGAAGAACCCTCACCGAGCAATCTCGTTCAAGCGGCAGCGGCGGCTCGATTGCTCGGAGACTACGAGGCTGCGGCAACGTTGCTCGAGGGGAGTACGCAGGCTGTCAGGCAAGTACAGGATGCGGTCGTCAGCAACATGATCCTACTGGAGCTGGCATCAGGTGGAGGTATCGACGGCGCGCTCCGCGCTTTCCGTACCGCTCGAAGTAACATCAAGATGAGGCCGCAGGAAATCGGCGTGTGGGTGAACAACTACCCGGTGCTATTGAGTGGAGGGGAATTTGATGCGATGATCGAGCGTTTCTCTCCTGATGCTGAGGATCCACTGTACCAGTGCGACTGCTATGCGTATAAAGCATGGATGCATCGCGTCGCTGGGAGGTTGGGCCAGTCACGACTCTACTGGGATTCCTTGGTTTCGGCTTGGGAAGCTACCCCGATCACGGGCGGCGATCCCGATTTTCAGGCTGATTACCAGGCGCAATTCGCCCGGAACTATGCTCGGGCAGGCAGGCATGCGGATGCGCGGCGTAAACTCGAAGAGGCGATGCGGATGCCGGTTAGCGACGAGGCGATGGCCGGTGTGCGCCGCAGGTGGGCCCAGGCCTACGTCGAACTAGGAGATGTAGAGGCTGCGGTCGAGCATATAGAATACTTGCTGTCCATACCAACGCTTATGACTGTTGAAACCCTTCAGACACGGCTGACGTGGGAACCAATCAGGAACCATCCAGCGTTTCAGGCATTGCTCAACCGGCATCGCTGATTCGTACTGAGCACCACTGTTCTGCGCCCGTTGGTTCTGCGGGCGCAGCCGCCACCGCCTGAGGTGGCGACAGCCCACTTTCCCAGAAGTAACATCCCGATATTGTATTTTTTGTCTTCAACGTAAGACCTATGTGAAAAGAAGGTCCCTCACCTGTGCATTCACCGGCGACACGATACCGCCGTGCGCGGTGTACGACACTTCCCTGTCAATTCACGGGGCTCGGGGGTATCTTTAGATATTCCAGCAGGGTGGCCCTGCCGACCCCGCCGTCAGAAAGACGCCGTTTCAGACGCTGCAGTTCAGCGCCGCAGCAGACGCCCTCCCGTCGACGAGACCAAGCCACCAGATGTTTCTAGGCATCTCGCACCGTGGAGGTTCGTCATGACACTCGGGAAGACCATCGCTGCACTAGTTTCGTTGACCGTTGCCGCAACATCCACTGCCGCCGCCCAGACTACTACCGCGTTCAAGACAGGTGAAAGCACGACGGGCACGACCAAGCAGTGCTACTACGAGTCTCTGGGAGACCAACACACACAGAACATCATGGCAATTGGACTGTGCCCGCTGAGTATTCCGGTTCGTTCTGCCACGGCTCCACCCCCTGTGCTACAGCCGATGATGATTACGGCGCACAAGACAGGTGAGTGGACGGCGGGTTTGATCAAGCAGTGCTTCTACGACGGTCTAAGCAGTGAAAACACCAGGACCATCAAGTCGGTCGGGCTGTGTCCACTCAGCATTTGGGTGCGCCCTCGACATTGAACTGCGGGCAAAAACAGTAACAGAACAAGGTGGTAACCGTTGTTGCCCCTTACGAGGATGGGCATCATGTCTGTTGCGTTCATTATTGGAGTGGTGATTTTTGCGGTCGTCGGCTGGGCAGCATGGTCAAATCGTCAGAGTTCATTCTCCAAAAACCGCTTGCAGAAGAATGCAGATCAGGCTGCCCACAAGGCGGAGCTAGAGAACCGCTAGGGCACCAGGCAGAAGCAGGATGCGGGCGTGGTCAGTCGCCGTCAGAATCCTCATCCGCTTCCTTTTCCTCCAGCAACCGAACGAGCTCCGCTTCGGTCATACTGTCTACTGCTCCCGCAGCAGTCTCCTTGGCGACCTCGCGGCCGTCGTCGGATGTGAACAACACGGTCGTAATTGACCCCTCCGGCAACGCCTCACCCGGCCCACGGGCTCCAGACCCCTGACGCCCGGTCTCTTCCGCTTCCCAGTGGACACCGTCGGAGTCAGTGATGTGCCTCATCGGACAATACCTCCTGTTAGGTCGTGCCCCCCACCCTCCCTACCCGCGGGGGTCGTCAGCCATCGGCGACGGTCTACTGCCCCGAGCGATCCTGTGCATCTGCAATTTCCTCAGCAGTCAAGCCTTTGGATTTCGGTTTCGGATCCGGCCTTCTCCCGAAGAAGAGGACGCCCGCCTCTGTCGTGCCAACGATGCCGAGTAGGTCCCACAATGATGTGTCATCGTCACCGACGATGTCCTTCGGCGTCTTGGTTTCGCCCGCGCCCATGATGACCGTGCGGATGTATGAGTAGTTGGAGAGTGCAATCGGATCAGTCATGAGGTTCTACTCCGAGGGTGAGATCAGTGCAACAACGAAGATGCAGGCTCGTGCTCGGTCCCGCTAGGGTGTTCTTGGGCCAACAAAATCCGGTGGTGGGACATTTGGCGTCCAGAAGTCCCTGCTCCAAACCCCGAAGCTGACCGCCGCTCGACCCCTATCGCTTCGGCGACATCAACGACCTGCGACGGTTAACTCGAGCTCGCCTTCTTCGGACGTTTCTTTCGTTTGGGAACCATACTCTTGGGAGGCGCTATCGGCCCGGCGTCGACCACCGTTCGGCGTTTGAGATCGTACACCACTCCTGGAGTTAGTACCGAGTAGAGCACATTTGTAAGGGCGAACGGGTCTCTGTTCTCAACGTAGCCGATGTGGTTGATCTCCATGGCGCTTCCGTCAATCACTATGACCGTTCCGGTGCCGACGACCTTCGCCCTGGTCTCATCCTCGATTAGCAGACCGGTGTTCTCTTCGATGCCAAACCCCAGCAGCGCCGGGTTTGTTGCTATCGCGTGCACGAGGCGAGAGATTCGCGATCGCTGAACGAAGTGGGTGTCAAAAATCATGTCGCGGATTAGCCCTAGCCCCTTGGTCATCTCGATGCCGCCTTTGCGATAGACCCGAAAGCGGTTGTTCTGGAATATCATTACCTCGGGTATCACGGCAGCTCCAGCCGAGGTTCCGGCGACGACGCAGCCGCCAGTTCGATATCGGTCGAGCAGAGCCTGGTGCAACGGCGTGCCGCCGATCAGCGAAGAAAGACGAAGCTGATCGCCTCCCGCGAACATGAACAGCGTGGTTTCACTGATCAGTTTGATGAGTTCCGCCGATCCTGCATCCGAGCGTTCCCCGATGTGCACCGTGTGGATGGCCTCTGGATTGAAACCTGAAAAGAGCTCTCGGTAATCACGCGCTCGTTCGCTGGGCGCTTCGCTGGCGGTAGGAACAACCACAATACGCGCCTTTTGGCCC
>JBDHHK010000323.1:0-3492 GCA_039589395.1 Gemmatimonadota bacterium | reverse complement strand
GAGACCTTTGCGCCAATGCGCTTCAATGGGAAAGTGAGCACGCACAGCTCGAATGCGACGGAACAGTGCGCGATTTCGAACTCGAGATTCATGCGCTGGACGGCACCGAGAAAACGGTTCTGGACACCTGTTACATGGTTCGTGATCCCGAGAGCAGTGAACCGCTCTTGTATGGAATTCTGATCGACATCACGCAACGCAAGAAGTTGGAGGAACATCTCAAGACGCTGCTGATTCGAGATCCCCTCACAGGTTGCTACAACCGTCGATTTCTGGATGATCTCCAAGCCAAGGTCGACCAGGCTGGAACAGCGGTTGGCGCCATCGTGATTGACGTAGATAAGTTTAAAGAATACAATGACTTACATGGGCACAGCGCGGGTGATGAGGTGCTCGTGCGGTTGGCAAAATTCCTGATGCGTGAGGTGCGGATGGAAGATGCCGTGGTCAGAACCGGAGGAGATGAGTTCGTTGTCGTGCTCCAGGGTGATTGTGTCGAATCGACGCGCGACGTTGCACGCCGGTACGCCGAGCGAGCCAGGCAAGCCGCGCCGGTCCCGATATCGCTCGGGTGGGCAGTCCGAATGCCTGACGAGTCTCTGCACGAAACCGTGAATCGTGCCGACGAGGAGTTGATACACATTCGTTTGGTGGAGCGCCGGCCCAGCAGGCGAGGCATGCGGAGATCGGAAACAGGGACCTGAGCCAACTACCAAATAGGTTCGGGATCGTTACTGCATTGATATCTCTTATCTATTCTCAACGTCCAGTACTGTGAGACCGGAAACGCTTGGCGTGGTTGGCCTCGGTGCGATAGGTGGTTCGGTTGCCTGGCATGCGGCACAGGCTGGCGTTCAGCGAGTAATCGGTTATTCCGCGATTCCAAGGGAAGGAGTTGCTGCGGTAAAGGTTGGCGCAGTAACCGAAATCGCGGCCGATGTGGAGAGGGTGGTGACTCTCTCCGATCTACTGGTGCTTTCCCTTCCTCCGCGTGAGACAATGCAGACGCTCGGCCGGTTGGCGGGAATTCTGGCAGATCGGGCTGTCTATTGCACCGATCTGGCGAGTGTCAAACGCCCCGTGGTGGAGAGGGCCATGGAACTGCGTTTGGATAGGCATTTCGCAGGTTCTCATCCTTTGGTGGACTTACGGGAAAGCGGATTTGATAGTGCACGACCCGACCTACTGACCGGTACACTCATGTACGTGACTCCTCTTCCAGGAGGAGATGTAGCCGCTGCGGAGATTGCTGACTTTTGGAAGCGAGTGGTTGGGGCTGAACCGGTCATTCTGGATGCTGAAACCCACGACGTTACGCTAGCGTGGACCAGTCACATGCCGCAAATCGTTGCGTCTGCGCTCGCCGTTGCTTTGGCCAAGCGGGGGCCGAAAGGGGTGACTTACGGAAAGGGAACGATTAGAGCAACCCAGCCTGCGGTCGCAAACGCAGATACCTGGACTGAGGTTATCCTCGAGAACAAAGAGCACGTATTGTCTGCGCTCGATACCGTGCTAGCGGAAACCGGTCGTCTGTATGCTGATATCGAAGCGGGAGACGCACGTCGTATTCGTCGTTGGTTCGAGTCGGGACGCAGCTGGCGTGAGAGGTTGGAGGGGGGAAATGACTAGCCGCGTGATAGCAATTGATGGGCCTTCTGGCTCAGGTAAGTCGACTACAGCACAAGCAATAGCCGAGCGCCTGGGATTCGCACATGTTGATAGCGGGGCATTATATCGGGCCGTAGCCCTGGCTGCGTTAGACGCCGGGCTAGCTCTTGATGGGCCGGCTATCGTGGATCTAGCTGAATCATTCCCGGTCGGGTTTCGGCTGACTGAAGAAGGCTATCGACCGGAGGTGGCGGGCGTGGATGTGTCGAAGGAGATACGCTCGGATCGCGTTACCGCCCACTCCTCACCAGTGTCAGCCTTGCCAGATGTGCGCAACTGGGTAAACACTGCCTTGAGAGCCGCGGTGGCGTCCCATCCCAAAGGAGCTGTGCTCGATGGAAGAGATATTGGGAGTGTCGTGTTTCCTGACGCTGCACTCAAGGTCTACCTCACCGCAAATGACGAAGAAAGGGCTAGGCGCCGCCTGATACAGCAGGGGCAACCTTCGGACGACGCCAATATCAAAGAAGCGGTGGACCGGATGGCCGGTCGTGACACTGCCGACTCTACGCGCGCCGTTGCGCCTCTTTCGATTGCCGAGGGTGCGGTCGTGATCGACACGACGGAGCTCACGTTCGAAGAGCAGGTGTCACGGGTGATCGAACTTGCTGGAGCTATCTTCGATTAGGTTGACATGCCGGTTGGTGCCATCTATGCTACAAGGCTATCCGCCTCCCGCTTGGAGGCGGTGATTGTTTAACCCTTAACCGTTGGAATTTCAAAGTCATGACTGACGATTCTTTAGAAACCACTAACCCCGCCGAGATCACCGAACCTCTAGACCAAGATCCCTCCGTAGTATCGGCAGACAATCCATCGCTTCGTGTACGTCCCGACCTCTACGATGAGGAGTATTCGGACGAACAGTACGCGGAGATGCTCCAGCTCTATGAAGGAACTCTGCAGAGCATTGTCGAAGGCGAAATTGTGCAATCCAAGGTACTCCGCGTGACTGATACGCATGTCATCCTGGACGTTGGCTTCAAGTCCGAGGGCGCTGTACCGATCGAACAGTTCAAAGACCCGCAAGAAATTGAGGCAGGTCAAGAAGTCGAGGTCTTTCTAGAGAGACTCGAGGATGACGACGGCGCGGTCGTGCTGTCAAAGAAGAAGGCCGACTTCATGCGTGTTTGGGAGAAGATTCGCCAGGCACACGAGAACGACGAAGCGGTGATGGGCACACTGCAAAAGAAGATCAAAGGCGGTGTCGTCGTGGATCTGATGGGTGTCGACGCATTCCTGCCCGGCAGCCAGATCGCGTTGCGACGCGTTCCAAACATAGATGAGCTGTTGGGACAAGAGTTCGAGTTCAAGATAATCAAGTTGAACAAACGTCGTCGTAACATCGTTGTATCTCGACGTGTGATACTCGAAGCCGAACGCGCAACGAAGCGCGAACACCTCATCACTGAGATAGAGGTGAACCAGATCAGGAAGGGCGTGGTCAAGAACATCACCGACTTTGGCGCTTTCATAGATCTCGGAGGCGTCGACGGATTGTTGCACATCACAGATATGAGCTATGGCCGTGTGTCACATCCCTCCGAGATTGTCGAGTTGGGCGGCGAGTTGGATGTGAAGATTCTGGACATCGATTGGGACCGCGAGCGGATTTCGCTCGGCCTGAAGCAGCTGCAGGAATATCCTTGGGAAAACGTGGCTGAGAAGTATCCTGTTGGTGCGCGCGTGCAGGGTAAGGTTGTGAGCATCACCAACTACGGTGCGTTTGTCGAACTGGAACCGGGCATCGAGGGGCTGGTCCATATCAGCGAAATGAGCTGGACGCGCAACGTGCGGCACCCGTCGAAGATAGTATCAATCGGT
>JBDHHK010000322.1:0-3508 GCA_039589395.1 Gemmatimonadota bacterium | reverse complement strand
GGGCGATTTCGCGTACTTGTACTGGCTTCGCTCCGGATACTTCATCGGTGACGACTCCGGATCGGGGGCATCGCCTCAATGATGCACCGAAACCCACAGCCATGCACCAACGCCCCGCCCAACAGAATCGAGCTAGGAGCGATCTGCAAAACCCTGTATGGGCATACAAAATAGACGAGGTCGCTCCTGAGATTGGCGACATTGTCGTCAAAGCCCGGAGCCAGCGCAACCGCGCGACGTGGTACGATCTCGAAGGTAAACCGACTCACGGTGACATCGTGGTAGGCATTCAACCGTCACACCTAGAGGTAATCGGCGGGAATGTGAGTAACAGCGTTGATAAGACGCACGTAAAGATTAGTGGTGATGGGAAAATCGCCACAACAGATCACTTTGCCGTCGTTAAGATCAGGACCGATTTGGGCTGACATCACTGCCGGCTACCGTAATCCAACAGGAGGCCTCTAAATGGTTATTGGGCGCACTGCGCCTACGTTGGGGCGCTAGCCGGATTTCGGACCATGTGTATCGATTCTACGCACTACACGCTAGAGCTCCCGGCCGTTGTACGACCTCTTGTACCTGTGCTTGCGACAGCGCAACAAGCCTCTTCAGCAGTCGCATCTGCAGCAGGGGAGGATTGGCTGCGCAGCCCAAGGAATTGACCGCTAATCGACCGCGTTCGCGTAGCCTAACTCAGGGTTCAGAGTGCGACGCGACGGTCATGTAACGCGATGGCGTTCGCATGGACCATACTCACCTCGACCCTGCCCCACCCCCCCGACCCATCATGCAGGCTCGCGTAACCAATCCAGAGCATCCATCAAGTCCTCCGGTTCACACTCCCGAACCTTGCGAATCCTCGTAAGCCACGAGCCCGGATCCCCATAGCCGCCATCCGTGACCAGCAGAAGAGTATCGGGCTCGCCGAACGACTCAGCGGCCTGCTCGAGCGAATTTGCTAGATCGGTGCCACCGCTGGTGGCGAGCTTCGCGATATCGTTTTGATCCATATCCCCGCCGGGAAGCAGCCCGTCGTTGAAGCGGAGTATCTTGATCCATTGCATCGCGGCAAGCATGCGAAGTGCATCCTGCACGCCCGGCGCCCGATAACGGTTGCCCATACTTGCTGACACGTCTAGCAGTGCGACCGACAGACCACGGGGCGGTTCCAGTCCCGCACGATGAAGACAGCCGGCCAACTCTGTTTCAAAGGACCTGACCTGCTCTGGGCGATCAGGACGAAAGCGCTGGACAAGAACCACATGTTCCGGCATTTCCCCAGTGATCGGTGGATCGTCATAGTTCAAGATGATCACGCCGCCGGCTTTGGGAGACCCCTCGTAATAGTCCTGTCCTACGCTCGTCGCGTGGCTTTCCGTCAGGCGCTGCCGCTGCTTGAATTCCACAACCGCCGCGCGACTCTCGGCGGTCATCGCATCGTCGAAGCAAACACTGAGATCCGGCTTGATTGCGAATCTCTTGCCGCGCCGGAACTCCGTTTCCAGTTGGATCACCACGCAGGCGCTGTCGTGATCCGAAGCGGTGAGATCGGCGATCACCTCTCGCGAGTATCCGTCCAACGGTAGACGACCTTCGACGACGCGTGACCGAGGGCGGAAGTCGGCAAGGCCGGCGAGCGTTGCAACCGATGCCCAGACTTCATACGTATGCCAGCGGTGCTGCCAGAAGGGCAACTCGAGCATGTCCAGCGCTTCGCGAATGAGCACTTCCCGCGGTACCCGTCTAGCTCTTAGAAGCGGAAGGATTGTCGAGCGATGATATTTCACGGCTCGTGCTCTCACCTCGGCGGGAATCACCTGGACTCTGTCGAAGACTCCGATCCAACAAGGCAACAGATCGTGCAAGAGACGCGCGGCATGACGCAGCTCTTCGTCTTCCTCTCCGGACCCATCGACCTCCTGCAGTTCGGGGATCCCCCGGGTTTCTTCAGCCGTGTCGCTGGTCCGGACGTAGTCGTCCACGATCTTCTGGAACAGCTGGTGGACCGTGGCAACAAGCTTTTCGAACTCGTCCGCAGGCGCCGGGAGCGCAAGAAACTCGTACGGATATCCGCATTTGTAATCGTCCCAGGACTTGAGCGGCCGGAGCCATTTGTCCTCGCTGATGATCTTGCACAAGCCGAACAGCGCGTCAAGCGCTTCCCGGTTCCAGTGGGTGCTCAACACCTGCCGCATCACACGCTGAATCGTCGCACTGAAGACACGAAACTGTTCCAGATCCACTGAAGTTGAGTCGTCCTTGTCGAAGCCGAAGCGGACCAATACGGTTTCATTGGCCACCGGAGCCCTGGCTTTAGACATGTGCCTCCAGATCTCCTGGAACATCATCGCGAATGGCTGTGTCACTTTGAGAAAGGCTTTGAGGAAATCCTCGGCAGACATGCGGGTGCGTTTCAGATGTCGCATCAGCTGCTCGTCGGGGCAGCGGATAAGCGCCGCGAGTTCCGCGATGAGTGCATTGTCTCGACCGTTTTCCTGGCGCAAATGAAGTCCACGGTTGCCCATCTCCCTGTACAGCTCTGCTCCGCTCTCGATTGGCGCCGTTTCCATCGTTCATTGTCCCCGTAGGTCTGAGCGGTCACACATACACATCCACCCATCGCTTCTTAGTCTTGTCGGTGGAAACGAGCTTCCGGCAACGCTTCTTCAACTCCTTCAAAAGGTCCGCATCGGGTACGGGATTGGTGGTTCCGTAGACCTTGCTCTTCGTCGACACCACGACCGTGGCGTGCTTCTTCCGTTTTACAGGAAGCAGTTTGTCTAGTACATCGGATGGAGTGCCGTTGGCACTACCGTGGTGCGAGACTTTGAGGAAATCGACCGGCTTCATGTGTTTGCGACTCTTCGTTCCGATGAAGTGCCAACTCTCAACCTCAGCGTCCCCGGTGAACAGCAGTCGCTTCCCATCAGCTTCGAGCAAGAACACGAGGGATGTGTTGTTCTCTGCTTTGTCTATCGCGCGGATAGCGTCCACTCCCCCTGTCTGGATTGTCTTTCGAAGCCGGGTCCAGTCGGTGACGGAGAGATTCGATGGCTGCCGCACGCGCTTGATGCTGGGGAAAGCCCAGTCTCCGCCCGCGCTCCCGTCCGCGGCGGCGGCATGGACGATGCCGAGTGGATTTGCCCCCCCATGACCGCCAGCTCCGTAATACACGCTTACATCTTTTTCAGGAGCGAGGACCCGGATCTTGACCTTGTTCGAGAATGGTTTTGATCGTACGGATTTCCCTCGGGCCAGATAGAGCGCGGGCTTGTTTTTGGGAAGTTTGCGGAGATAGTCCATGCGCTCCACATTGGTCAGGTTGTTCAGAACCATAGCCTCGAACGAAGGTGCGATTTCGACGGCGCCGCGTCGCATCTGTTGACTGAAGCGCCGGGCGAAAGCTCTCATCCTGCGCCGCAGCACGGCGGTCGGGTAGTCTCGGTAGTAGTTGGGGTGAGAGGGCAATCCCATCCACACGTAGTCGACGGTCATTCGGTCGAAT
>JBDHHK010000321.1:0-3529 GCA_039589395.1 Gemmatimonadota bacterium | reverse complement strand
GTCGGATCCGTTCCGTGCAGCGGCGGAAGCGCAACTGCATGAGGCGACCTGGTCCGCTGTGGATCATTGCCTACTCTATCGCGGGAAGGAGCCCCGAAGGGGCGCTAGTAGGTCGTGAACCAAAGAGGCGAATGCGGTCGGGACGCCGAAACGTCCCGACCGACCCGGTGGTCAAGTGGGGGTTAGAGATCCACCGGGATGAGAACGCGAGTAATCGTGTGTGCGATCGATTTCCCGCCCCGCAGCTGCAGCGGGAAAGTGAGAGTCGGATCCCGGAGGTCGGGATCGTTATCGACGAGTCGGACGCCGTAACGACGGAACGAAGCTCCAGGCAAAGCGGTGTCGAAAACACGCTTGCGGAGCACTTGGAACACACCAAGCCGTTCCGGTACCACGTGATACTTGACGACATCGCGAATGGTCTCGAAGTCGAATGCTGCGACGATCGCATCAAGAGCGCCGGCATCACCGCCTCTTCTGTCCCAACCGGCCACCCGCGCAAGGCGGCGCATGGCTTTGTCGTTGGGCGTGAAGACGGTTACTTCGGCTTCAGGGTTGCTAAGCACATCAAGAAGAGTTGCTCCGCCGAGATCCGGATCTCCGCCCAGCGCCTCGAGAGCAATCACGGTCTGGATAAGAATATCGTAGTCATAGCGGTTGCGATCGAGCTCGCCGCCCCCGCTCGCCTCGATCAATAGATCGGTCAGAGTGTCAGCACGGCTACCGAATGCCTGAGCTGGTACGGGCTGGGCTAATGCGACAAATGCCGCGATAAGAATTAGTGGTTTCGCCATCATGTGTTTCATCGAACGTCTTTCCTCCAAATGGTTATGACACGATGATGGCGCGTATTTCACCCAGCGCAATAATTATTTCTCAAGAATCAACACACAATTCCTCCTGGCGAAAATTCTGAAGCGCCGCCGTGACCACGAGGAAAACTCGTTGGAAGTTGCCTAGCCGCGAGGCCTCCGACTGACCGGAAACGGGGCGCGCCTAAAGTCGGCGGTGCTTCGACCGTCTCATAGAGATGTATTCGGCCGGCATGCAGCTGCTAGAGCTCGCTCGCCGCCATCGCTTACCGTCCATCAGCCCCAGGATTTACTGGCACGACACACGCGTGACCCAGCGTTTCTTATCGAGAAACCATCTGTTTCTCATAGAGAAATATTTATTGACTACCAGGATTCGTCTGCCATCCTCTCTCCCATGAACGAAAGAAAAAAGGAGAACCAACCCATGACCAAGAGAAAAACCTACCTACTAGCCACCGGAGCACTGATCGCGATGATCATGGCTGCCCCCTCTACAAACGCTCAGGCTCAGCCTGCCGAACCCCCAGCGTCCCTCGCGGATCTACTGATAGCTGCGAGTGCGGGCGGAGAACTCGACCGAAACCCTCGTGACTATGACATCATCCTCCAGACGGTGATTGCGCTCGAAGCGCTCGGTGGAGATCCGGATCTCGGCGGAGCAACTCTTCTTGATGTTCTTAGCAACCCCGTAGCTGAGGTAACGGTATTCGTTCCAACCGATGGAGCGTTTAGGAAACTTGCTCGCGACCTAGGCTGGAATGGCAAAGGCGGCGATGCAGGTGCACTGACGACGATCACAGGAGCATTCGACCTAGCAACGGTCCGCGACGTCGTTAAGTATCACGTCGTCGGCGAGGCACTGAACATCTTCCAGGTGCTGCGTCAGGATACGTTCGACACCGCTCTGCCCGGTGCAAGCTTCAGCCGAGTAGGAAAGTTCAAACTGGCTGACAATGATCCAGACCTGAAGAACCCGCGACTGCGATCGCCCGCGCAGCTCACTGCCGGTGAGTCCGTCGCGCACACGATCTCCCGAGTGCTCGTTCCGATTGACCTATAAGGGTACACGCAGCGGCGTTGTCCCCTCAGCGCCGCTGTAGTCGCAAGCGTGAGGCGTAGAGCCGGCGGTCGATAGTCCAAATTAAGCGGCCAAGAGAAACTTTCTACGAACAGGGCGGGCATCGCACACCCAGGAAAAAGTGCAGGAGAAGGTAAGATGATTGCTAAAGGCGACAAGGCACCTGAATTCGCGTTAACAGACCAGTTCGGTCGCGAAATCAAGAGCTCTGATTTCAGAAATAAAAGTAACGTCATGTTACTTTTCTACCCGCTGGATTGGACACCTACTTGAAGCGTTGAAATCCCGGAAACGGAAGCAGCATTGGAGCGCTTCCTTTCCACGAATACCCAGGTTCTGGGTGTCAGCGTCGATAGTGTCCACTCTCACGCAGCATGGGCCGCCAGCCTAGGCGGAGTTTCGTTTCCTTTGTTGGCCGACTTCCATCCGAAAGGAGGGCTGGCCTCAGCCTATGGCTTGTATCTCGATACGGCCGGAATTTCCGACCGAGCTACAGTGCTCATAGATACCGGCGGTATCGTACAGTACGCGAAATCGGTTGGGCCAGCCGGCCAACGAAACATCTCGGAACTCCTCGTCCAGTGCGAAGAGTTAGCCAGCGAAGACATCGGCTTTACTTCACCGCAAGGTATTCCGAGTGGTTCTACACTATACGTCCGCGACAACTGTGGCGCATCGCGCTCAGCGTTGTGGGCTCGTGAAAACCTACGATTACAAACAACACTCCCCATCAAGAACGTTAGCCAAGATTCAGCGGCCGCGGCGGAACTCGAGAAAGCAAGCGGTGGCGGGCAAGCGCCCTGCCTCATCGTGAACGGGAAGTCGATGCTCGAATCCGGCGATATCGTAGACTATCTAGTCGAGAAATCGGGGAGGCCGGTCGGCTAGTTCTTATGATGCGACTCGGATTCTTCTTGGGCGTCGCGATACTTGTGGCCCTGCCTCTTCGAGCCGAGTCGGCGGATCTTTATGCGGTTGAACTGGCCCGCGGGGACTCGTCTTGGGAAAGCCGTGCTGCGGGCGCACGTGGAGGCCGACCTGCCGCGAAGCCCATTCTCGATGCGGTCCAGTCATACGAGCGTGCTTTGCTCGCCGACCCCTCTGCGTTGGAAGCACGCTGGAGACTGCTCCGTGCGCTTCACTTTGCCGGTGACTTCGCCTTCGACGATAGGCAGCGTGGGAACAACTTTTTCGAGCGCGCGATAAATGTATCCGAACAAGGTATAGAACTGTTGACGGCGCACTCCGGCACTCGGCCCTCACCGGACGATCTGGATTCCGCGGGGCTGGCTACTTACGTAGCCGCCACGGAACTTTCACGAAGCGATATCGCCCGGTTTTATTTCTGGTCGGCGATCAACTGGGGCGCTTGGAGCCGTCGGGCCGGCTTGTTGCATGCGGTACGAGAGGGCGTTGCCAACCGACTCAATAGGTACGTCAGCGTCACAATCGCACTTGAGCCCGACTACGATGCGGGAGGAGCCTACCGTCTGCTGGGTCGCCTGCATGCAGAACTTCCCCGGGTACCCTTCGTGTCGGGCTGGGTGGACCGCGACCTCGCGGTTGGACTGATCGAACAAGCTTACGATCTTGCGCCCACGCATCCAGGCAACCAACTTCTTCTTGGCCTCACACT
>JBDHHK010000320.1:0-4251 GCA_039589395.1 Gemmatimonadota bacterium | reverse complement strand
TGACCGTGACAACGGCGCAAATCCTAAGCCGAAAAGCTCCAATCAAAATTGCGTTCAACGTTTCTCAACACGTTCTTGCGTTGGTAGGCGGCTCTTTTGCGTATTTGGCACTCGGTGGCCCGGTGCCACCGGAGTCAATAGACGCGGCAGTCGTTCCGTTCTTCGGATTTGTTCTCACGTCCTTCACTATCAATGGCGCAGCTGTCAGCGGTGTTGTCGCAATCAGTGAAGGCAAACGTTTTGTGGAAGTTTGGCTTCGGAATACGTGGGCTCTTGCCGCGTATGATCTTGTGGCAAGCGCTCTGGGATTGGGCGTGGCGTGGCTTTATGTGAGATTCGGACTTCCGGGAATCGCGGCAGTTGTTCTTCCGATCTTGTTCTTACGCCACACCTTCCTCGTGAACCTGCAACTTCAGAACACCAATCGTGAACTCCTCGACTTGATGGTAAAGGCCATTGAGGCACGGGATCCCTATACTAGCGGTCATTCTCAGCGTGTGGCAGAGTTGGCGCGAGCACTTGCTCGTGAGGTCGGCCTTGGATACAAGGAGATCGAGAACATCGCGACATCAGCCCTGTTGCATGACGTCGGCAAGATATATCAGGAGTTCGCCCCGCTACTTCGAAAGGAAGGGAAGCTATCTGACGAAGAAATGGAAGTTATGCGATCCCACCCCATCAGAAGCGCTGAACTCGTTGGGACGATCTCGATGATACGACAGACGCCATGACAACGGACCGTCCGTACCGCAACGCACTATCTTTTGAGCAGGTCCTCGGGGAACTTCACAGGTGTTCGGGCAAGCAATTTGACCCGCAGCTCGTTGAGGCGTTCACTAGGAGCCCTAACATTCGTGCGACGGTTGCAGATTGGACTCGCCCATCACCCCGGCCTGTCAGGTTCAAGAAACACCGGCTAGGAATGCGCATTGCGCGGTAAGCAGCCATTTCCGCATTTTCTCATTAAACACAGTAGCCTAGGGCGTCCAAGCGTTTTATGACACCAAGCAGTTTCCTATCTAACAGCTCGTCTCGAGCTGAATTGTCGGTAACAGCTGTGGGATCTGACTGATATTTTGCCCAGTCTTCAAACGCAAGAACTTCCAGTCTACCGGTTAGTTGAACGCACTGGTCTTCGAGATTTTCCCTTTCCGTGATGCGTCGTAATTTCGACAAACCTTGCGAGCTGAATATGTGATGTCTCCTCAGGCGCTGATAGCGACCTCTGTTGGAGAGCGCGTAGGAACGGCCCATCATGGTACGCTGTGCTTGCCGCAACAGTGTCCAGGCCTCCTCTGGACTGCCACTTGCCAAATGGGCATCGGACCCTGCCAACAATACGTCGGCTTCTAACCACCATAGCTGTGACTCTTCAGCCCAGCTACGAGCAACAGTCACGAATTGGCGTGCGCCAGCGTGATCACCAGTAAGCAGTCGTAAACCCGCAGCGTTCAAGTGGAACTCTACTGCACGCCGGGGATTAGTAGCCACTTCGCCAAGTGAAAGCGCTGATTCATAACAATCTTGAGCTTTTTCGAGGTCACCAAGATCTTCGTGTACTGCCCCCAAGTTTGACCAGCAAGTTGCTGCTGCAACAGAATCTCCAATGTTAACTGCCAGTTGTATGGCAACTTCGAACGCCGCTATTGCATCTTCCATCTCGCATCGGCAATAAGTGGCGATACCGATCCCGTTGTACACCTGCCGAAGTTCCGAATCGAGGTGTAGCTCACGGAGGGGATCGAGGCACATGCGAAACTCGTGTTCAGCATCTAGCGTTCTTCCGGCAACAAGCAGGCAATAGCCTTGCGATATGTGGGCAAGAGCCTTCGTCGTCATCTGCTTGCTGGATTGAACGATTCGAAAGGTTCGTTTTCGAACCGAAGCAAGAGTGTCATCGTCACCGGTCTCGGATGCGAGCTCGGCACTCAATTGCAGCGCCATCACGAAGAGCGAGACATCTCCGGATTTCTCAGCCAAATCCAAAGCCAGGTTGACTGCACGCTGGATTCTTGCGTCGTCAGCTAACCGACCGCGTTGCAGCGCCTCTGCGCGGACAGTTGCCGCCAGCGCGTCATTGGAGAGAGAATGACTTGTGGGTTTCCAGGTATCCAAGACATTTAGCGCATCTCGAAACTTTCCAAGTGCAGAGAGTGAGCGTGCCTGCAGCGGCAACAACTCCATTGACTCCGACTGAGGGATAGCCCGTACAACCGCCGCCAACGACTTCTCCGCCTCCTGCGGTGCGCCGCAGCTAATCGCGCGCTCGGCACCCAGACATACAAGCTCCTTGGTCTCCTTCATCCATTCAGCCTTCAGGAAATGATGCGACGCTTCCAGCGCGTGCTGGAACTCATTCTGGTCTTTTGCGGTGCTGAGGTGTTGTGCGAGATGAGCGTGTTGGTATCGCCTGGTTTCGTCCGGCAGGGTGGCGTAGACGAAGGCCCTGTGTATGTCGTTCTTGAAGTCCAACCCGTTGCCTTCGAGGTGCACGATACCCCGTTCTATCAGGGTGAACACTGATGCGCCCACTACCTCTGTGGGTTCCGCCAACAGCCGACAGCATTCTTGCAGCGACATCCTGCGTCCCGCTGTCGCGAGTAGATGCATTAGGCGCTGACCGCACTTCGTCAATCCGCCGCACCGCCGGTTGAAGGCGGTGCGCATCGTCTCGGGGGGACGCCAATTCACATTGTCGTCGACACCACGTAGGTTGGCCATCACAAGGGAATTGTCACCGCTCTTTTCCCAGTCGGTGACGAGCATCTCTGCGACTAGCGGCATACCTTCGGCCATCTCAACGATTTTGAGAACCACAGCCTCATCCAGCATTTCGCTGCCTGTCGAGAGTGAGTGCACGAGCCGCTCAACCTGGCTTTCATCAAGTGGATCCAGCTCGATCGTCTCCTGCCAGTCGATGCCGTCGGTACCGGAAAGCGCACCGGAACCCACTTCGGCTTCTGAGCAGCTGACCGCCGCCAAGATCAACGCAGGTGTGCCGCGCAGTTTCCTTTCGAGTACATGCAATACGTCCCGGCTGGCCGGATCCATGAACTGGATGTCGTCAAAGGCCAGAAAGAATGCTTTGCCATCGGCAACGGCCGACAACATCTGCTTGATGGCTTCTGCCAACCGAACGCGGACTGTCTCTGGCGGCGTGATGGGCGGTTCCTGTATACCCGTATACACTGTCTTGATTCCCGGCGCTATCCGACTCGCCTCCGAGAGCCAACCAGGGTCGGTTCCACTCACGGCTGGGTCGCGACACACCTGCTCCAACAGGTCCGATACCGCAGCAAACGGAATGCGTTGACCGATCTTCTGACAACTGACGACGTATGCAGGTGCTCTCTCGAAGGCTCCGGCTGAAGCGACGAATCGGCGCAGGGTCGCGGTCTTACCTATTCCGTCTGGGCCCCTCAGCAAGCAAGTCCGGAACATCCCAACCGACACTTGGTTACAGATAGATTGGAGTCGCGCCATTTGAGCTTCCCTGCCGACGAACACGCGCTCAGCCCTCTCGCCGGCGCGCTGCATTCCCCTGCCGAATTCCCTGACCGTCGAATGCTTGGAGACGCCATGATTGTATCTCTGCAAGGACGCCAGAGTCTCAGTAGAGGGTGCTCGGCCCAAATCTGCCGCCGCGTCGTCAACGTGCCTCTTCAACAGCCGAAAAGCGCCGGCCCAGTTCCCCAACTCGACCCGTTCTCCTATCAGCGCGTTCACCGCTGCTTCGTTGTACGGGTCGAGGCTGTAGAGTCGCTCCGCGTACTCGCGGACTTCGTCCAAACGGCCGTGAGCGCGTGCATCGTTCAACCGATCGCTGAGGGCAGATTCGATCTCAGCTAGAACACGGTCGCGCGTAATCTCGACCCAATGCGCAAAGCGCGGTCCACCTGCGGTCTCCAGTCCCTCAAACGGAGATGGAATGTGCCGCGGCAGCGTGTCCAAATCGTAATAGTCGAGATCGGTCGCGACGTCGGCGCGCAGCGTTACTCGCGTGCGATCGCCAACGACGCCATCTGTTCCCACGACCTTTCTGATCTCTGTCAATGCCTGAGATAGCGAGTGCAGGCCCTTGTTGGCCGACTCCGGCCAAAGGAAGTCGGCGAGCTTTTCGCGGGAGACGGCCTCAAAACGAGCCTCGAGCACCAAGTACACAAATAGGCCCAGGTGCTTTGATGTTCTGAACTTGAACGCCTCAAGGGTCGGATGTGTGAGTTCGGGTGTACCGAGCAGCTTCAGTTTGGG
>JBDHHK010000319.1:0-3641 GCA_039589395.1 Gemmatimonadota bacterium | reverse complement strand
TGTTTCGAGGCAGAGAAAAGCCAGTGAACGTGTCGCCAGGCGTTCGGCTGACCCGTCGTTAGCAAACACTCCCCACGATCGAATCGTTGGAGCAGAACTTGGGGCGATCATCGAAACGGCCGTAAATGCTCTCCCCCAAAGACGGCGGGAAGTTTTTATCCTCATTCGGTATCACGGCCTCTCGCATCGCGAAACAGCAAAGATCCTCGATCTTGCCCCGCAGACCGTCGCCAACCACTTAGGTATGGCCCTCGCCGATCTGAGGGAAACGTTGGCTCGGTACCTCCCCGACTACTACCACCGGTCAGAATCGATCAGCGATCGTTCCCGCTCGCACCGGGCAGTCGGTGGATTGAGTCAGTGAAGTTGCTGCAACTCCGAACCTAAACCTCCCGCACTGGAGATCCACTCTAAGGGGCGGTTGGTATATCGAGCTGGCCGCATTCGTGTCTCCAACGAACCCAGACATCTCGGGAGGTGCTGTCATGAAAAGGTCCAGTCGTTTGACGGTCCAGATTCTGTTGATATTCGCTACTTCCGTTGTAATGGAGAGCGAGACTCACGCCCAGGTAGCAGGCTCGCTGTCCCGGGCACAAGCCGTCAGGCAGGACCTGACTATTTCAGGTGTTGTACTCAACGCAGCAGACAGCCAGCCGGTGGCTGGAGCACGCGTACTCGTGTCTGGCCACGTTGGGGAGATTCGCACTGATTCGCGTGGCGAGTTCGGTATGGCCCTTTCGCCGGGGGAGTACAGTCTGTCTGTGCGTGCCTTGGGATTTGCACCGCGGACTCTCGAATCTGTACGTGCGATCGTTGGCCAGGCTACCAACCTGACGTTTCTGTTGGAACCGGCGCCTCTCCGACTGAGCGAGATAATTGTGACTCCGGGGACTTACGGAATCCTAAAGCAAGCGAGTGTGGTTGCCGAACAGACGTTGACTCGGAGTTACGTACATGCTCTTCCGCGAATCGGCGATGACGTATACCGCGCAGTAGATCGCCTGCCAGGTGTCGCCACACACGACATAACGGCGAAGATCCATGTAAGGGGTGCGCCGGACGACCAGATTTTGGTCGAGTTGGACGGTCTTGAGCTGTCAGAACCGTTTCATCTGAAGGATTGGGATGGTTCCTTGAGCATCATCGATGTCGAGTCGGTTGGAGACATCGATCTCTTGACCGGCGGGTTTACCGCTGAGTACGGAGACAAAATGACCGGCGTATTCTCGATGAACACAACCACTCCTCCACCTGATCGTACGAAGACCACCATCGGCTTCAGCGTGATGAACTTGACCGCCAAGAGTGAGGGCGGGTTTGCGGATGGAAGAGGTACGTGGCTGGCGTCAGGTCGATATGGATTCATGGGCCCGGTACTGAAGATCCTGGGTGAGGCTAACGGCGCAGAGCCGACCTACTACGACGCCTTCGGGAAGGTACAGCTTCAGCTGAGTCCCAGGCACCTGATCTCGGGCCACGCGCTGCATGCTGGCGATGATTTCTCAGTTGTCGAAGAGGACGGCACCGATGTCGCCAGCAAGTGGAACTCGAGCTATGCGTGGTTGAATTGGGATGCAGACTTCACGAATTCGTTGTCCGCGAGAACGATCCTTTCCGCCGGGCGTGTGACCAGAGAACGCACCGGGTTCGACTACGAAGGTGGATCGACTCCCCAGGTGGGAGTGCGTGTTTACGATCGGAGTCCGTTCCAATTCGTCGGGCTGAAGCAGCTGTGGGATTTTTTGGCCACGGATCGGCTCTTGGTGAAGTGGGGATTTGATTTCCGACACGGATCGGCCGAGTACGACTATTACCGCTGGCAGGCAGATTGGGTACCCAACACAAGCGATCCGGGCGCACCCGAGTGGGAACGGGCGATCGATAGCTTTGCAATGGCCGCGAATCCATCGGGTCAGGAGATCGGACTATTCCAATCGAATCGGGTGAGGTTACTGGATCGACTCACGGCGGAACTTGGGGTCAGGTACGATCATCGATCGCACACCGGAGACAACAGCGTTAGCCCGCGTGTGAATCTCGCGTTTGACTTGGCTCCCAGAACCACTTTGCGCGGTGCCTGGGGCCACTATTACCAGTCGCACGGGCTCGACGAGCTGGATGTGGGCGATGGTGACGATCAATTCTATCCTACGCAGCGAGCCGAGCATCGGGTCCTTGGACTCGAACACAGGCTAAACGACGGCACTTCATTTCGTGTCGAAGCTTACGAACGCCGCATCACCGATCCTCATCCGGAATACCGCAGCCTGGTTCCAATTATTGAGGCGCTGTGGGAGGAGGGAGATGGAGATCGGGTGCGTGTTGCTCCAACGCGCGGACAGGCTCGCGGTATCGAGTTTTTGGCGCGGCGAGACGTGGGTGGTCGGTTTGCTTGGTCGGCTAGCTATGCGCTCGCCCGCGCCGACGACGAAATTGGCGGTGAGTGGGTGGCGCGTCCGTATGACCAACGCCACACTATTCGCTTGGAACTGGCATTTCGGCCTACGCGGTTTTGGTCTTGGAGCTATGCGTGGCAGTACCACTCTGGCTGGCCGGGCACGCGGGAGTATTGGGATGGGCACAGGACCATCAACGGCACTGTCTTCGCGACGAGAACTTTTGGACCGATATACGGCGATCGTCTTCCGGACTACCACAGGCTAGACGTGAGGGTGGCGCGGCTTTTCCCGATTGGTCGAGGCCAGCTCGAAGTATTTGTGGATGTTTTCAATGCCTATAACCGTGCGAATGCAGAGGCATTCGATTATGCGGTCTGGATAACTCCTAACGGCCAGGTTGGATATGAGCGGGGAATCAACCCCCTGCTGAGAGTCTTCCCGACCTTCGGAGCGCGGTGGGAGTTCTAGGAGCTGGCCCGAGCCAGCATTGGTATAAAACATCTGGTTGAACCGTGTTCTCTGTGACGATAACGAATGAAGGTCACATGCATGATATAATCGCCTTGGTGCTTTCCGGAGAAGCCAGCGACATAGAACAGCGGCAGCTGCAGCGCTGGCGTAGAGAGTCTCCGGAAAACGAACGCACCTATCGGGAAATGGAACAGCTGTGGGAGCTTTCCGCACAACAAGTCTCGGAGCGTCAGATACGACCTCCACCCCCGGTCGATCACATTATTGCCCAGGCTGAGGCTCGTCGCGCGGAGGTGACACCGCTACGGGCCAAGCCGCTGGCGTCCTCGCAGCTGTGGCGTTGGACGGCTGTAGCCGCCGCCGCAGTAGTTGTCTTGGGGGTCGGCGTGGTTTCGCTTCGAGAAAACCCTGAGGCCGTCTTTTCTACCGGACCCGGTCAGACCTCGACTCTGTCTCTGAACGATGGAAGCGTCGTGCGGTTAGGACCCGAAAGCAGGGTGCAGGTCTGGACGGAGAGTCACCGGACGGTGTCTCTGGACGGTACCGCCTTCTTCGCGGTGGCGACAGACTCATTGCGCCCCTTCGTTGTCAGAACTGACGCTGGCGAGGCCGAAGTATTGGGAACGCGGTTCGAGCTGCGAGCCAGCCCCGATTCGTTGAGGCTCGTTGTCGTCGACGGTCTCGTGGCGCTCGATGCAGCGGGTCAGAGAGTCGAGGTCGGCAGAGGAGCAATGAGTCGCATACTAATCGGTTCGGCGCCTGAGCCGCCTC
>JBDHHK010000318.1:0-3656 GCA_039589395.1 Gemmatimonadota bacterium | reverse complement strand
ATCGTTCTTCTACCGAGACAGCTAGATTGCTGTTGTCTGCCGGCGGATATCAGCCGGTGATTCTTCATTTTGGTCCTGAGAACACCGAGGAATGGAGGGCACATGTCCTTGCGCAAACGAATCTATGAGACGATTGGCATCACGTTGGCTTTGGGTGTGTGGGCCTGCGGCTCCGACATAACCGGCCCGGATGATGGGAATTTCGACGCAGAGGCTACAACCGCAGGACTCGAAGTAGTTGACGGTGCGTTCCAAACAGCCGCCTTTGCGAGTCTAGAGGCACTCGGTGACGAGTTCCAGATCCCAGCCGCGGCTTCACCCGCAGCCACCGACCTGCTGAGGGCAGCAGCTCACCCAAATGCTGCCGACTTTTCTGCTCGAATCAGCCAAGCCGCAAGCGAGTTGATGGCCTCGACGGCTGCTCCAGCTGTGGTTCTGATACCAGAGGAATACCGCGGCCTCACTCTCACGTACCACCCTGAAGAAGGCTATTTCGTCGATGAAACTCGGGATGAGGCTCCAGACAACGGAGTGAGATTCATCCTCTATGCGGTTAACCCGGTAACTCATCAGATAACCGAACCGCTGACCGAGATCGGCTACGCCGACATCACAGATGAAAGCACCGAGACGGTCGCATCAATCGGTCTCGCGGTGGTATCGGATGGGGTCACGTACCTGGACTATTCAGTGACGGTGAGTGGGACTATCGTGAACCCGACATTCACCATCGACGGTTTCTTGACTGACGGTGTGGACCAGGTCGATTTCACTTTGACGCACGCATATGCCGTCAACATCGCGGGCATCACGATCAACATCGATTACGAAATCGACGTGAACGACTTCAGCATGGATGTGTCGCTGGAGATCGTTGGCGGCGACGACCAGGAACCGACTGTCGCCGTAGACATTGCTTTCTCGGACGGTTCGAATACGGTCACCATTGCCGGCTCGTTGCAAGATCGAGCGGGCGTTCTCGAGGTGCACGGTAATGACGTGCTTTTCGCCACGATCACCATTGACTCAACCACGGTAACGGTCACAAACGCCGAGGGTGAGCCACTCACGGATCAAGAGATTCTGACCTTGAAGGAACTCATCGAGATCATCGACGAGGCAGAAGACATCTTCGAGGACTTGCTGAAACCGGTGGAGTTCCTGTTCGACGACTAGACGGGAAAAAGGAAGCAGGTGCAACAGCGGCACCCAGTCGGGTGCCGCTTTTACATCATCGAAGGAACGCCGGGAGCTACCGTCCCCCAGGCAGCTCCTTCTGATCTACGCGAGCACCATCAGCAAGCTGAGACAAGATTCGTTCATTGAAGTCGAGCCGGTCGAAAACCTCGCCGAGCTCGTCTCGCATTCCATCGACACTTTCGCGCAGACCCTCGATTGATTCGGTGATCTTCGCGACCTCCGACGACCCTACTTGAGGCCGTCGCTTCACCCAAGCCCAAGACATAATCCCCAGCCCCCCCAGAACCCCCCCGGCTGTGATCAATGCCATTAGGACTTCCGCAATTTGATAACTCTCCATTTGGGCATCCTTCGAGCGTGGAAGCCCAATATACCGCCAACGCAACGTTCCAGGCCATTCTCTGTATCTAAGGATACAAAGCATGGCATTCAAACTCCGGAGGAGAAAAATGGAACTCGAGCACCGCATCGGATTTGTCGGAATAGGTGTGGCGGCGGTGGCGTTAATCGCGACGCAAACTGACTGGCTGCCCTTGAATTTCTCCAACTTGAATCCGTTCGGCAGGTCTTCAGTAGCAGACGTCGCGGAACCGGGCCAGCGGGGACGGGTGCTGATGCTGGAGCGGGAATTCGAGGTCGGTGTTGGGGGAACACTCTCAGTGGACGTATCAGATGCGGACGTGACAGTGCGAAGCGGCACGTCACGAGATGCATCGGTCAACGTATTCATGAGGGCGAGAGACCGAGACTGGGGGCGTGAGGTGTTCGCCAGTATGGACTTCGATGTCGGACTCAATGGTGACGAGATTAGTGTTACCGCTCGGAGTCCGAGAATCGACAGGTCCTCATGGAACGACGACCGTGGCGGGGTCGGATTCCATGTCGAGATTACTGTCCCCCAATCCTACAACGCTTTTATCAGCACAGGCGACGGCGACATCAACATGAGCGATCTAAATGGCGAGTTTGATCTCCAGACGTCGGACGGAGATATCTCCGTAGGGACATTGAGTGGCACTCTGCGCCTCAAGACCTCAGATGGTGATGTGAGCGCCGATGGGCTGGAAGGAGCAACGATCTCAGTCCGAACCAGTGATGGCGACGTGCAGATCGGCGCGCTGTCGGGCCCGGCAGAAATCTCCACGAGCGACGGCGACATACGTGTATCAATCGAACGAGCCGGAGATATCAAGCTGCGCACGGGAGACGGCGACATCACGATCTACGCAGATGAAAGCCTGCAAGCCGATGTGGACTTCAGCGGGGAAGAAGTGCGGATGGCTTCGGGGTTCACCTTGAACGAAGGACGGGTATCCGAGCATGGAGCACGGGGCATTCTAAATGGCGGCGGGCCGACCCTCTTTGCTCATACGGGCGACGGGACTATTGCGATAAGGGAAAAGGGAACTGATCGGTAGGTAACAAACAGTATGGAGCCCGTGCGGCAAGCGACCAGCACCCAGCTACGGGTAGCTGGTCGCTATCTTTTTCTCATTCCTCCTCTTCCAACTCCAGGATTCCCTTCTCCACCGCAATGTCTCGTGCCTGCTGCATGAGATCCAAGAGTTCGGGCAACAAGTCTACCCTAATGGTCACTCCGCTCTTGGAAGGCCGAGGCTCGTCGTTCTCATTACGGAACCACTGACGCACTCCAACAAGGTCGTAGCCCTTGAAGTTCGACAGTGTAACTCTCACTTCCTCCCTGTTGTTCTTCGGAAAACTCCCGACAATGATGTCGTCGTCCGCCATGCTTCCTCCTGAAGTTGAGCAGACAAGATGACGGCGGGCACAGTTTCGCGCCAGTGCAGTCAAAAAACGACATCGAGGGTCGAATAGCAGAATCGTCGCAGCAACGCTGTCGCGTTAGTGCCGCACTTTCGCACTCGCATTGCGTCGCGTTCTCTAACACGTTGTGTCACAACGTTTTTTTGGAGACCATACCGGGCACACGTTTTGCTTCACAAAGGACTTCACTTGGTTTCTACAAAACATGAGGGGGAGCGGGGGCTGCGGAAGTATCGGCAGTACTGCCTCCGCCCCCACCTCGCCAATTTCTCGTTATCGAGGAATACCGTACGGGGTGACTACGGTTCGCCGGAAAGAGATCCCTGTGTCTTGTTGTGTCCTTCGATGCTTATGATCCCGTCGAGTGAATCACGGACAGCGCCGAAGCGGCGTTCCGTTTCGTCGTGCTGTTTTAGGGCATTCGCCAGGTGCTTGCCCACCAGTTCGTAGGAGCGCTCGAACTTACCGAACTGTTGTTTTACACCACCGAGGGCATCGATGATGTCGCGCGCACTACGTTCCACCTCGAGGCCGCGAAGCCCGTGCAGGATTGCTGCGAGGTACGCATAAAAGGTGTTGGGCGATACCGGTATGACTTGCCTGTTCAATGCGTATCCTACGGCACTACTGTCCTCCTCTGGGGCCTCGTCTCTGATCATCGCCTCGTAGTA
>JBDHHK010000317.1:0-3660 GCA_039589395.1 Gemmatimonadota bacterium | reverse complement strand
CGAGGGTCTCCTCCAAAACGCAGGCTGGGGAACCAATTGAATTTACCATGAATGAAAGGCTTCGAGACGTTGGCGGAGTCAGCGGTTGTGACACATCACACCGTGGTTGGAAGGCGCGCACCAGACTGGCGCGCGTATTTTGTTGCTCCGACGTATCGCTACGTATGAACACATACCGATGCGTACGAATACGCGTGAGCCACCCACAGTCTGACCCACAGTGAAATAACAAAACCGCCCGGCGAAAGGCCGGGCGGTGCATACCGTGTCAGTCTTGGTGTTACAGTACGTGCCCCTACATACCCGGGTCTTGCAGAACGGAGAGATCGGGACGCCGTCGCACGACGAGACTTTCGATTTCCGTGTAGCAGCTAGCGAATTCAGTGAAAATGGATGCGGCTTCCTCTGCTCCGTAGACCTCTGCCATCATCGCAGCGAGGGGCTGTTCAGGTGCTTCGAGTCCAGCCCAATTGCGGTATGGTAGCACGAGTGTGGTCACAGGACCCATCCCGCCGACGAAGGGAGAGATGAATGTGTAAAAGGCTGGGTAGTCTTGCTGCACTACCGCGTTGTGAATCTTGGTCACCGCTTCGTTGAATTGCTGCACCCGATCCGGAATCAGTTTGTACCGAACTAATTGGAAGAGCGTGTACTCACTGTCGTCCTCGGGCCAGCGGACGTTAGTTGTGTCGCCGATGGTTATGGAATTCCTCATCGATTCGAGAAGTGGCGTAACCGTTGCGCCGAAGTGAGTTGAGCCCTGCGGTCCGAACCCGGCGTCATAGGCGTCGAAGTCCGCCCATGTGTGATCTCCAGAGCGCACGATGAAGGACCCAACCTCGTCACCGGTAACGATTTCAAGCGTTCTCCACTGCCATGGATCGCCGTTCTCTTTGCGCCACTCGACGTGAGCCGCGAGGGCTGTCACGAACCCGGCGCTCATTCCTTGCTTGGGCGTAAACGTGTACGCGCGAGCAAGGTTATCCTGCGCCAAGGCATTCTCAGACACAATGCTCATACAGAAAAGCAACAGCAGACGGGAAAGGGTGCGGTGAGACATGTTGACCTCCTGAGTATGAGGGTGTTCTTGATCCTGTTTCATTCAGTCATTGTGGCAAGTCTGATGATCTACATCGGTGTTTGCCTTTCGGCCTCGTCGTCAGGCGGGCGTCTACTGCGGCGTCTAATGCGCCGTCCCGAAGGGCGGCGTCTACAGCGGCGTCTACTGCGGCGTCAGTCAGGCGGCGGGGCCACGCAGGCCACCGGCACAATTCAATTGGCGTTTGGAATAACACCATATAGGACGGGAGTCAACTGGCAGTAAATTGGACGCCGGTCCGAGTCAATTCGATGGTCAGTGGTTTGAAGTGGAGGACTGCGCGTACGTGGTACCTGGCCAATGTGCAATCACGTGGTTATTTCCCAATCAGCATCCTGCGGCCGTCGGCTCAGATCGATTTCTCCGCCAGATCGGGATTGCCACCAAAGGGCCAGTTGTCATGTTGACATGACAACTAGGGGTTCTCCGCTGGTAACGCGGGAGAAAACACCCAGGAATTTCAGCGGATCTGTCTTCGGAAGGCGGTTTCGAGAGGGTTTTTTCTGACAACGCCGCCGAGGCGAACTTGCATCCTCGATCCTGTGGTGCACGGATGGAGGATCGTATACGCCCACACGTCCTACCTACCATCCGAAACACCATGTGGAACTCCAACACAAGACTGTTTGATTCAGCTTGTGCTGCTCGGTAATGCTTGTATTGGGAAGTGTATGAGTTGTACTCTGTTGCGGTTAAGTGACGCGAGTTGGCGCGAGTCAGAGCTGAATCATGAGTCCGCTGCTCCAACCACTGAGCTAAGGGCCCCTATGAGCGAGGATTACGTCCATGCTCCGAAGACCATTCAAGCTGGTCGCTCTGGTTTTGGCGTTTGCGTCCCATCCCTTCGCCGGAGCATTTGCACAGAGTTGCCAGGGCGCAGATGCCGGACGCGTGGCCCTGATTGCAGGAGGTTTTGCGGCCGTTCAGGGCACAGCCGTTGCACTCCGGCATGACGACTGGTGGCCGGGTCCATCGCAAAACTTCTCGGTTGTCTGGGACGACGTGAGCCCCAGCAAGGAACAGGACCGCCTACTACATGCCGCGATCGCGTATCAGATATCGCAAGGCGGAGCACTCGCCTGGGACTGGGCGTGCGTACCTCGAATAACTGCCGGCTGGCTCGGCGCCGCTCTGGGAGTTGCTTTTTCGCTGCCCAAGGAGATCGGTGATGGATTCGAGGAAGGCAAAGGGTTCTCCGCACCTGACATGATCTGGTCCACCGCCGGCGCAATCCTCCCAGCCCTGCGCCGATCGTTTGCACCGTCTCGGGCGTTGACACTAAAGGTGTTCTACTGGCCGTCACAGGAGTTCCGAGACAGCGGTGATGCGCTGCCTTCCATCGAGAACGACTACGCCGGGCAGAGATTCTACCTGACTCTGAACCCCGGAAGATTCCCGGGAGGCGGCGTGCCCTGGCCGGACTGGCTGGGTATTGCCGTCGGCCACAGCGTGCCACACTGGATTTCTGTGCGACCGGTGCACGAATGGTATGTGACGCTGGATTTCGACTTTCGGGGTTTGCCGATCGAAAACGGTGGGTGGAAGAACTTCGCGTCGGTGCTCGACCAGGTGCACTTCCCTATGCCGGGAGTTCGAGTTCGAGAGGGGGAGATGGCTTTCGGGGTGTTTTGAGGTGGACAGACGGAAGGCGGTACGGCGGTACCGGATGAGAGCCAATATGATCGTTGCCGCAATTCTGGCGAGGGCCAGCATCCAAGAAGCGGCCACGCCAGACCTTGCCGACAGCGCTCGGGCGCTCATCGACCGCTCGCTGGGGGATCCGAGAATTGACCCCAGCAGAGAGCTTCCCATGATCGGCGCTTTTGCCTACACCCGCATGGGATACTACGACGAGGTGGTGGAGCGTCTCACCGAGGTGATCGCTGCGAACCCAATCCTGGCCACAGGCCTAACTACCAGTGACTACTGGTGGTGGCGGGATTTGATGGACCATCCTGGGTTCTTGGAGTTGGGGCTGATGGCAACTGGAGAGGCTCGATAGGTCAACACAGGCGTCCACATGAATCACACGTCGCGCTGCGTGAGCCTCCTAAATGCGATCGCGGATTATAGGAGACCCTCAGGGCGTGACACAATCGAGGAGAAGGCGCACTCTGGGTCGGCGCGCCAAATGGCCCGAATCCACCACAGACCCCACGGGCGGATCGCTAAGGCGCGCGTTGCGGGAGCGCACGTACGACACAAGAGGGTGTGCTCATCGCGGTGGTTCGCTACCGAATGCGACGGGGCAAAAAATCCCGCACGTCTGAATAATCCGCGCGGGATTTTGAGTCCCGTAGAGGGGGCGCACTATACAGCACAATACGGCACTATACGACACAAAAACAACGACTTACGGCCCTTATTTGACATCGGCTTTGCTGTATTGTGTTGTATTATGCCGTAGGTTTTGGGCACAAATTGGGCACAATCGGGGGGTTAGCCCTTCGGGCGAATGAACTCTTGGAACGGCGGATAGTCGCGCAGGGGATCAAGCTCGGCACGTGCTTTGGTCCATGGAGTAAGCGAATATCCTCCTACAAATGCTTGACTCAGCAACT
>JBDHHK010000316.1:0-4264 GCA_039589395.1 Gemmatimonadota bacterium | reverse complement strand
CGCCCTCGCTCCGTCGGGTAAGGCAAGGCGTATCTGTTGCATTGCAGGCAACCGTTGAACGCGCACTGGCGAAACTGCCGGCAGATAGATTCGAGAGTGTTGCCGCATTTTCAGAAGCGCTGGAACGAATCAAGTGCCGTTCATGGTGGTGGGTACTTTGGGATCTCTTGAGCCTGAGGAACGCCGAACCACTTCGTGTGGGCGCCGGAATGATGAGAAGATTGGGCTCTGTGGGTCATGCTGCACTTGGTGCGATGCACGGAGTCTTATCAATGCCCCCGTTCGAAGGCCTCACCGTCGATACTTCACTCCAAACCGACCATCTTCATCAGCTTGAGCGCGTTAGTGGATGTGGAGAGGCCCGGCCTCAGACGATAGTCGAATGACAGAGTGACACCATCGGCTGTCTGCTCTGCGGTTTCCCGAAAATGGACTATCTCCGCGGCACTCGACAGCTCGGGCACTTCTGGCACCGTGAGTTCATGACTGGTGACGGCACCGATCGCCTCGTACTCGAGCAGGCGGTGTAAAATGCGCCGTACGGCTACCAACCGCTCGGACGAGTTAGTGCCCTGGAGGATTTGGATTTCATCGAGTAGAAAGAACGCCTGCGGCAGGTGCTGCTCCTTCGAGGCATCGAACGCCCCATCTACGATCATCTTGAGGCGGCTAAGCTGCGCCATGTACTGCGAGATTCTCTGCTCGAGCGAGTCACTGACGCGCATACTAGTGAACACCGATACGAGCGGTAAACACATCTTTGACGCGTATACAGGTCCGCCTGCCTGAGCAAGCACCGCATTGACGCCAACGCTTCGCAGCAGAGTGCTCTTGCCAGACATGTTGGATCCGGTGACAAACAGGAAAGATCCAGGTGGACCGATGGATACGTCGTTCACTACGCAACGATCAGGACCAATCAGTGGATGGCCTAGATCGTTTGCCACGAGAGTCGGCTCATCGCCGTCGGCAATGACCGGAAAGGTCCAATCCGGATGAGCATGCGAAAGAGCAGCTAACGCCGACAAGGCTTCGAGCTGGCCAAGCGCATCTATCCAACCGTGCACGTATGGGCCCGCCGAACGCCTCCACTTCTCGAGCAAAAACAACACATTGTGATCCCACATCAAGAGCATTTGTGCGATGCCGTACAACATGCCCGAGTATCTTACCTCCGCGTATGCGATGATCTGATCCAGGTGCCGCATCTGTTTGGCTGCCGGTTCCATAACACGCAGCAGTTCCTCTAACAGTGGAGATTCGAAATTCCCTCCCGCAATCTCCTCGAAAACCGGCGCATAGCGTCTGAGGCCTACGTCACCCGAGGCCACTAGTTCGAACACTGAATGCATTCGTGTGTAGGTGTTCAACGAGATAAAAAGGCCAATGCCGATCGACAAAGCCCATATAGGTACGTCGAAAATGCCGGAGATGTCAGAGACGAATGAAATGATTGTCACGATGGGCAGTAGGCGGACCGTCCATACGAGTGCGGGCTTATTGAGAATCCAGTCGTCTCCCTTTGTCCATTCGAGAAACGCGTGCAGCGCTAAAGGTCGCTCGCGCCCGACCAGCCGGCCGTGGGCCTCCAGACGATTCCTATGGTCCACCAGTGGAGTTAGTTCGCCTACCGCCTGCTGACGTCGGTGAATCTGCGCTCGCCCTGCTGGAGCAGTGAGCCAATCCCTCAGAGTCTCGCGCCCTGGGATTGTCTTTGCAGTACCCAGTAGCTGGAACAGCGACGCGTGCCCAAACAGATCCAAGTCAGCGGCATACGCGTGCCCGGGTGGAGGACCGTAGTCGACATCATCCAATTCGTCCCACAGTCTTCGTAGTCGCCGCAACGCATCTTCGTTGACGCGTCGCAACTCATCCAGAAAGCGATGCCGAGTCTTCGATCTGGAGGTGGCTCTCACCAATACGAAGAAGACAACGAAACAGATAACACCACTCAAAAGGAGCAACCGCTGAAGTGTACCGTCGGCATCCCACGCGCCAAGCAAGCAGATCGTGCCCGCAAGAAACAGAACCATACGGGCGTTCGTGAGATGTCGGATCTTGGTTTCGAGGCGGTCTCGTTCGGCGGCAAAAGACTCGCTGCGTTTGCGGTAAAACTCTGCAGATTGGGACGTCGCCATTCGCTCGCGTATCTCAGCGTGAATATGGATGCACGTTCAGAAAACCCTCCCAACCAACTCCACCACCCTAGCAACACCGTCTTCGGCACGAATCCGTTCGCCGACCAAAGCCGCACGATCTCGCATTCTCTGATCGGTGGTAACCGTCTGCAGGGCAGTAGCCAGCCGGTCCACTGTCATTCGCTTCACCGGAATTGGTTCAGGCCCGGCACCCAACGCCGCCACCCGGCTTCCCCAGAAGTACTGGTCGGCGAAGAAGGGGACGACTATTGACGGAATGCCGGCACGGAGGCCTGCCGCCGTCGTACCGGCGCCGCCGTGGTGCACAACAGCTGCAAGTTGCGGGAAGAGCCATTCGTGCGGGATCTCTTCTATCGGAAACACAAAATCGGGCAGTCTGTCGTGAGACAGTGCGCCCCATCCCGAAAGAATGATTCCCCGCAATCCTGACCGAGACAACGCCTCCACCACCATCGCCGTCAATCTCTCAGCGTTGCGCGCATGCATGCTGCCGAAACCGACATATACAGGAGGTGGACCGGAGCCGAGAAACTCGACGAGTTCAACAGACGGTGCCCACCCGGTCTGTTGATCGAGGAACCAGTACCCGGTCACGTGTACACAATGGGGCCAATCGGGTGGCTTTGGTAGAACCGTCGGGCTGTACCCGTTGAAGACGGGCTGGCCCAGCCTTCGCAAGGAGGCAGCAGGCGTACGAATGGGCAGCTTCGGCAGGTCGAGCACTTCGCGGCGCCCTTGATTCATCGATCGACGAAACAGGAGCCAGAACATATGTTCGCCGACGGCGTACGTGAGCCGGTTATACAGTGGACCCAGGTTGAGGTGTCCCGGGAACGCGAAGCTCGGGAAAGACTTGGTGGGTGTGGCCGGTTGCAGAAACGCCGCGTAGCCGGGGATGCCGAGCTTCTCGATAACGCTGTGAGCGCCAACCCAACCCAATACTGAGTAGAGCACCAGATCTGCGTGACGACATGCGGCAAGACAGTCGGCCGTACCTTGCACCATCACCGGCCCCATCAACGCGACCATGTGCTTCGCGAAAGCGACGGGGTTCTTGCCTGCAGCCAGCCACTTTTGTCCCAGGTCGCTTTCGACGGTTTCGCGAGGATTGCCTTCCACGGGAGAAAAATCGAGCCCACGCTCTCTAGTTGCCGCCTCGAAGCTCTTGTGCGTCGCGACACAAACGGAGTGTCCGGCCGCCCTCAGTCCCGCACCCAGTGCTATGTATGGCTGGACATCGCCGCGCGACCCGACCGTAGCGAGTGTGATATGCATGGGTTGATAGATCTACGTTACGTAGGTAGTACCCGTCGAGACAACGCCCTGTCAACCCGAAATCTACGATCCCAAAGGTCAGCTCACGGCTCACTACTCACTTCGCCCTATTCCATCCTAAGGGCACTCACCGGGTTCACCCTAGTGGCTCGAAGCGCCGGCACCAGTGAGCCCAAGATGCCGACGACGATGATGAACCCTGTTCCAAGTGCGAGCACCGGAAAGTCGATTGGGCTCGTGCCGAACAACATGTTCCGAGTGATTTGCGTGGTCGCGAATACTCCACCAAGACCCACGACCGATCCGATTACCGTCAGGGCGAGACCCCTTTTCACAACGTGGTTGATTACGCGTTTCACACCCGAACCGAGGGCCATCCGTATCCCGATCTCCCGCGTGGCCTGAGCCACAAAGAACGACATGACGCCGTAGATACCGGCTGTTACCAGCAGGAGTGCCACTGACGCAAATGCCGCTGTCAGGACGAGATTGAACTTCTGTTGAGCGAACTGGCCGCTCAGGACTTCTTCCATAGCCCTTATCTGCGAAACCGGTTGTTCACGATCTACTGCTGCGACTTCTCGCCTCACGGCGGCTACCAGCGATGACGGATCAACGTCGGTCCGAACTACCAGGTACATGGAGTTCGTGGGTCTCAGATTGAAGGGCACATACATCTCAGAGATAGGCTGACTGTAAACACTCCACTGACGCACGTTTGACACGACGCCGGCCACTGTGATCCAACGTGGAGTGTCATCCCTGAAGCTGAAGCGCTTGCCCACCGGGTTTTCGTCAGGCCACAGTCTGTCGGCCATTTCCTGGTTGAT
>JBDHHK010000315.1:0-3686 GCA_039589395.1 Gemmatimonadota bacterium | reverse complement strand
AAGAGGAGGGAATTTCTCTGAACAGCTTCATTGTTTCCTCAGTGAGCAATGAAGTGATCCGTGTCCCTTCGGCAAGCGTGCGTAACCACGAAAATCCGCCGCGGGTAGTGTCTCGGCACCGGCTCATCATGCTACTTGCTAAGGTTCTCTTTGTAATTCCACGGCATCCCGAGCTCTGGATTTAGATTGAGTTCGGCGCTGTGTTTCTCGAGCGTCGTCAGGTAGTCGAACGGGTCAACGCCGTTGAGAAAACAGGTGTGGATGAGGCTCATATACAGATCGCCGACCTCCGCCCCGCGCTGGGTCTTAAAGAACAGCGAGTTTTTCCGGTGCATGATCGCCCGCTTGAGCAGCTGTTCGCAGATGTTGTTGTCCAACGGCGCTCCGGGCACATGGAGAAACCGGGTAAGGGGTTTCCAGTGCTTGAGCATGTAGGAAATCGCGTCACCGAGGCCCGAGTTCGGCTCGACGGTCTTCTGCTCCAGCATCTGCGACAGCGAGGCATGTAGGTCGTTCATCAGCGGCGCGCTGTTATCGCGGTGGAAGGCGAGCCGTTGTTCGTCGGAGAGGTGGTCTCGTTTGGCGATCGCATCGTGATGATACACCTTCTGCAGCGTCTCCAGCACCACGCGGCACTGCTCGGGGAACAGGTCGACGATGTTCACGAAGTTCCTGCGCGCATGCACCATGCAGTTGGCCAGGATCACCTGAAACGGTTTGGGCAGGTTGCGCGAAAGGGCATCACACATCTGGATCGGCGGAGCACGCCCTGTTTCCCGGGCGGCAAGCAGATCGGCCAGGTTTTCCCCGGCATGCTTGTTACCGGTGCAGTACAGCGCGACGGTGTGCTTGCCGAGGCGAGAAAGGATGCCGGTGGTGAACATGCCGTTCCGCGATGGGTCGGCCGGTTCATTCGCTCCGGTCATGAACTCGAGGATCTTCGCCTCGGTATCGTCGTTGTGGATGACCGTGCCCTGCGCTCCCTGTCGCAGCAATTCCTCGTAGGTGCAGCGGATCGTATCGGCCTTCCGGCTGACGATCTGCCATTGGGTGGAGGCAGGAAGCGGGATTCCGAACCCGTCCTGCAGCTTTTCAAGCCGGTTGAACGGGAAGCCTGAGCCGTATTTCAAAAGCGCGATCATCGAGCCCACGGTCTCGTCGTACTTGTTCCTGCTGCAGCCGCTCGGAGGATCGGCGGTGAACACCGTTCCGCACAGATTGCAGCGGTAGCGCTCAAGCTCATAGCGGACCGCCTGTAACGGAGCGCCTCCGCGAATGCAGAGAACCGATGAGGATTTCTTCAGCCGATATACTTTCCCGTGGGGACACTCCTGACAGCGGGCTCCCGGACTTAAGCTTTCGTGCGCCACCGTAATTCGTTCGGCTCCGGTGTACTCGGCCGCACCGCGACGGCCGTGGCCTTTCACTTTGCCTCTGCCGGAAGCGTTTGATGAATCTCCGCCGGCCGGTGCAGGGTTTTTCCGGTTCTTGAGCACCCGGTCGCTTGTTTCGGTAGGCGAGCCGAACAGCATCTGCAAAAGCCGTTTGATCGAGCTGCTTTTCTTCTCGACCGCCGAGTGCAGCACCTTGATGGTTTCGGCCATCGCCTCCACCGCCTGCTCGTCTCCTTCCCGCATCGTGCCGGATTTCACCCGCTCGACCAGCTCGTCGAGTTCTTTCGGGCTCATCTCGATGCGCCGATACTCTTTCATCGCTTACCCCTGCACCGAGCAGAGCCGAAAGCGGAAGTCCCTGACCGTCGGGTAGGCCCACACCGCCTTGATCGACCGGTTTGCCTTCCCGGTCTGATCGTTCTTTCCTCGTCCGGTCGTCGTGCCGAGATAGATCCAGTTGGCCGCCTGATAGCAGGTGCCGCCGAATCGCTCGATGTCGACAAAGGTGGTCAATAGATAGATCGGGTGCCCGTAGACTCCTTGCCAATCGTCGACGACCCGCCGCGCGATACGTGACAACAGATGGGAGGCGAGATACCGCACTCTCACCCAGGGCAGAATGAGAAACCGCGTGTTGTAGGCGATCAGCCCGATGTTGCGCCTGCGTTGTTCCGCACTCCAGCCGATGAACCGATCGCGACATCCGATATGCCGCGGCGCGGAGGAAAACGCCAAACAGGCTACCGGTCGCTCATCGGCGAACACGACATACTTCAGCTGCTCTCCGACCGGATGGCAGTAGCCGAGGTAGTGGTACTGCTCGATCAGCCCGTTGTACAGCTTCTTCTCGTCGGTCCCTCTCACTCGGCGGATCTTCAAAGCTCCGACGGTCTTGGCCGATCCGCTGATCGGCGTTTGATCCACAGCTACCTGCGCCGGCTTTGCTCTGTTCGCTGCCAATGGATTCGGCGGCGTTTGTTTCTTCTCGGGCAGGCGGATAAGTCCGGAGCGGTGCAATTCCAGCATCAGCCCTCGGCACACCATGTCCCGCACCTGCCCGTTCGGTTGTACCCAATTCCACGCCTCGCAGAGCCTTTTTGACAGCGCCCGCCGGCTGTCGGCCGGATGGGCGGCGATGAGGCGGTTGATGAAGGCGATATCCTCGTCGGTGATCTCTTTGCCGCGATAGCGTAGCTGAACGTCCATGTGGGCAGTGTGGCACAAATCGCGCTGGAACGCAAGTGGGGTGACTATATTTTTCTCTCAATCTCCCGGTGCCGCCCGGACTCGATCCGTCTCCACATCCCCTCAACCCGTGCCGAGGACGGGTCGCCGTTCCAGATCAACAGCTGCAGCTCATGGACCGCCAACACCCGTACCCTTTGTTCTTCATGCTCGGGCCACCAACGAAACCGCCCGGTGGACAGGCGTTTTTGAAAAAGCCAGAAGCCCTGCCCGTCGTAGGTAAGCAGTTTTATCGTCGTCTTGCGCCGGTTGCGGAATACGAATATGAATCCGCCGAATGGATCGGTTTTGATTACGCTTCTGCATACCGCCGCCAAGCCGTCGATGCCCTTACGAAAATCAACCGGCTGCACCGCCAACAGTATCCGCATCTGCGGCGTGAGTTGGATCACGCTCGCTCTCCCCACAGCGTCTTCACAATCTCGGCCGCCTCGGCGCATGCGCCACCGTTCAGTCGTACCGACAGTTTCCCTCCGCTACCGTCTTCGACCTCAATCGTGCATTCATCCGTGTATCCGTCACCAAGCATGCCAACTTCCACGAATCCCGTAGCGCGTGTACGTCGCCTTGCCCGATCCTCAAACCGCTCTTCTCGCCGCGCCTCAACGCGATTCTCAAGGCGTTGGTGGTTCAGCGCCAACCTCTCGGCAACCTGCTCGAGCGAGTAACGGCCCACCAAGTCCACCGCCACTTGCCACAGTTCCTGCGGTATCCGCTGTCCCCGCCTTCTGCTCTCACGCCATGCGCCAAACCGTCTCTCCGCTTCAGCCAACGCCCCTCGGGCACCGGCTCTCTCGATCTTTGCCATTCGCTGCCTCCTCGCTATCGAATGGCTGATCGTACCACCCCCGCTTCATTTATCCACGCACGCTTGCCGAAGGGACACGGTATACCTTGCGGGAGATCTGGTGGCAGAAGGTACGGTCGAGATCGATGGTCTGATCGAGTGCGATGATATGCGAAGCTTTTGCAAGCCACTGATCGAGCGGTGTCAGTCCATGCAAACCGCGGTGGGGATTGCGATGATACTCACTTTCGACCCAGCTT
>JBDHHK010000314.1:0-3696 GCA_039589395.1 Gemmatimonadota bacterium | reverse complement strand
CAGGTGGCGCGGCGATGAGTCTCCTTGGCATGGCCAAGCGCCTTGTGTGTGCAGACGTGCGTTTCGTCATAGTCGGAGGTATCGCCGCGAGGGCTCACGGGTCTGCTCGTATCACCGAAGATCTAGATATCTGTTATGACCCCGACCCGCCCAATGTCCGACGGCTAGCAACAGTTCTCGCAGACTGGAATGCCTACCTGCGTGGAATCGAGCCCGGGCTCCCATTTATCATGGACGAGCTCACGCTGCAAACTTCGCCAATTATGACCCTCACCACCGATCTTGGCGCAATCGACGTGATGGATCGAGTGAGCGGCGTGGGTGACTTCAAGAAAGTGTTAGCACGCTCCTTGAGCACTGAATTCGACGGAGTGACTCTTCGTGTGCTCGATCTCAACGCATTGATCGCCGCCAAGCGAGCAACCGGCAGACCGAAGGACAAGGATCAGCTCCCCGAACTGGAAGCACTACGTGAGATGAAGAGACTGCGGTGAGCTCCTCTACCCTTTCGGCCTCAACCACTCCTCGAATGGCTCGTAGCCACGGAGAGGGGAAAGTTCTATCGACGACCGATCGATGAACTGGTGAAAGTCATCTCCTCGCAGGAACTCCACAGCACGTTCTCTGTCACCTAACGCAGCGACAATCGCTGCGCTCCAATACATCCATTCAGTGGTGGAACGGCGAATCGCGCGGCCGTCCAGCCAGGTCAAACATTGGGACGCCACGACGGAATCACCACGGGTGGCTGCAACAAACCCGAGGAATCCCCGTCTCACCATGTCCTCCGGGTCTTCCTCCACGAGTGTTTGAAACACGGCGTTGGCTTCCTCGTTCCGTCCGGCGACAATCAACGCTCTACCATACCAGTCTCGATGACCTCGACTCTCTCTCTCCTCATTCGGTCTGGATTCGAACCACTGCATCACTCGCTCCAGCACGTGCGCCGATCTCTCGAGGTGCCCGTGCGCGTGGAGAGATTCGACAACTCGTACGTATGTCCTGCGGGCCGGGCCCGGTTCGGCAGAGATCGAATCTACCTCGTCCATTACTCGCTCCAGACTGCGCACTCGTCCCAAAGCTGCCAACGCCCATGCTTCCGTGAACAAGAGGTAGTCAGACTTGTCTGGATGTAGGCGGTACGCTCTTTCTATAGCATCGAGTACCTGATCGTGCTCGCCCAGCATCAGATAGGCTTGAACGAGCCGATTCCAGTAGAAAGGAAAACCGCGCCCGCGCAACCAGCCACGTTCGGGATCGACGGTCTGAAGCAAGTCAATCACTTCGCGGGGTCGGTGATCGATGATCGTAACGCCGATGTAGTTGAAGAACGCCGGAGATCGCGGCGCTAACTCCATCGCCCGCCGGAGCGCTCGTCTCACTCCTTCCGAATCCCCGTTTCTTACTGCACGGTTGTACTCCATCTCGGCACGTTCATAAGGACTCATTCTGCCCCAGAGCCGCTCCAACACCACCATCACGGAGTCATACTCTGCGATCCTGCTCGAATCGTTTCTACTCAGTGTGACCAGCACCTGGGTCAGACGAAGCAGAGGGGCTGCCCACGTCGAGTCCGACTCGAACGCTCGACGATAGTGAGGGATGGCCTCCTCGATGTTCGCACCGTGGTGCAGCCTGAACCCTTCCTTGAAGTCTTGGTACGCTTCGAACGTAGGAGCCGTAGCGATGGTCTCGAGCGGCACGAAGTCCTGCATTTCCTCTTCGAACCTGGAGGCAAGAAAGACCGTCACACGCTGTTGAGCGGTTGCGATTGCCTCGTTCTCGGATGCCCGCGATACTCGGAACGGATCGATCGATCCAAGCAGCCTGCTGAGTATTGCATCGGTTACGTTCAACTGCACTTCCAGGCTGTCGCCCTCAGCCAGGTACACCGCACCCGACACCACGATTCCTGCTCCCGTCTCCTCAGCCAAAGCGCGTGCCCGGTCGCGCACACGCCCTGCTTCGGCTTCAATGCGGACGTAGTCGGAGGATTGCAGAGCCAAGTCCCATGGTGTGACCGGAATGGCTGCTTGCTGGAGGCCGTATGTGATCCAATGACCTATCCGCTCTCCAATCAGATCCAGCGACGTGTCTCCAGTGGCGTTTCGGAACACTGCCACCACTACGTGGTCGGCGTTGAGGGTAACTCCGCCCTCAGGCCGAAGCATCAAAGTGACAGCGACTGCGGCAATCATTGCGAGCGCGAAAACCGCTCCAACGATTGGCAGCATCCGTCGGGGCTTGTCCCCGAGCCGCACTCTGACCGTCGGCGCAGTGTTTCCTCGCTGAGCTGCAGCCAATGCATCCGCAAACAGCTCGGCCGTTGTGAAACGGTCGGCAGGAGACCGTGCCAACGATTGCAGTACAACCTGCTCCAGTTTATCCGTCACCGTGTCACGGAGCGGTTTCAACGATGGTGCCCGATCAGTCAACTTGCGCGCCAGGATTGCCTGCGGCGTCGTGCCCACGAACGGCGGGTCACCTCCCAGCATCTCGTACAACACCTACCCAGGCTGTATACGTCACTCCGCGCATCCACATCCTCAGCAGTCGCCTGTTCCGGACTCATGTACGCCGGCGTGCCCACTGCGATCCCTGTCTCTGTCAGACGCTCACCACCCGCGGCGCTTACACCCCTGGCAATTCCAAAATCGGCGACGACAGCTCCGGATGCCGAGAGCAGAATGTTCTCGGGCTTGATGTCGCGGTGGATTACGCCTTGGTCGTGAGCGTGACTGAGGACGGATGCGACCTGGTGCGCGATCTCGAGTGCGTCGTCGATGGGTAGCTGGCGTTCACGCTCGAGACGATCGCGAAGGGATTCGCCTTAGATGTAGGGCATGACGTAGAAGAGAAAGGCGGTATGGCGGTAGGGCGGTAGGTTGTTCCTCGACAGTGCCAGAGTCCAACAGTGGCAGGATGTGTGGATGGTTCAGTTGTGCCGCGATTCGGATCTCGCGTAGGAAACGCTCGGCTCCGACTGTGGCCGCAAGCTCGGGGCGCAGAATCTTGATCGCCACTTTACGCTCGTGTTTCAGGTCCCGAGCGACGTATACCACTGCCATACCGCCGCGGCCGAGCTCGTGCTCGATGGCGTAGCGGTCGGCGAGCGTGGCCTTCAGGCGGTCGAGAATGTCGGTCATGATGAGCTAAGATGTGGGCGTAGAGTGTGGGGCGCTAGAGGGGAGAAGAATGTCCAAGAGATGTGCAGACAAGTCCCGTCTCAGTTCGCTTTTCCCCAGACTACTGCGGTACCACAACCATCACCGGAGTGTCAGTGTCGTCGGTGGTGCCGTTGCCGAGTTGCCCTTCGTCGTTCAGGCCCCAGCAATAAGCATCCCCGTTTTGAACCACTGCGCAGGCGAATTCGGCACCGAGCGAAATCGAGATGAAGGTCAGTCCTTCGGCGACCGGAACCGGGACGTTGCTGCACGGGAGATCCCTACCATTGCAGGTGGGCGACAGGGCTACATCTGTCCCCAATCCCCCGTGTCTATTCGCTCCCCAGCAATATCCGGCGCCCTGAGTTGTCAGGCCACAGGTGAAGGCGTAGATGTTGTTGGCGTCCGAGGGTACAACAGTTGCAAAGCTCAAATCTCCAGCCACGGGTACCGGCGCAATAGCGCCATCAAACGACCCTGTGCCCAACTGGCCATAGTTGATGACCCGGGCACCCCAACAGTACGCATCTTG
>JBDHHK010000313.1:0-3699 GCA_039589395.1 Gemmatimonadota bacterium | reverse complement strand
GCGCGCGCCCAGGTGCTCCGTCATGTGGCGATGAATGCAGGCATGGTTGGCTGCCGCGTACCTGCCCATCAATTCCATTGCCTTCCAATACTCAACACCGGCGTCGGAATCCAGGTCCAACCACGACAGGTGGACCAGCTCCTTTGGCAATTCACGGTGCCGTCCCATTGCGACCTTGCTGAAGTGACTGGCGACTGTGTTGCCGGCCCCACGGCTACCACTGTGACTGAGCAGTGCGAGATAACGTCCTCGAGGTATACCGAGTTGTTCGTCGTCGATTTCGAGTAAACCGAACTCGACAAAATGGTTGCCGCTTCCAGAGCTGCCGAGCTGCGACCAGGCTTTGTCCTTCAGATCCCGCGTTACCGGTGAGAACGACCAGTTCTCATCCATCACCTCGTGCTGACGGCGTCGCTTGAAGTTCGCGCCGATACCGAAACGCGTCTCCTTCTTGATAGCCTGCTCGAGCCTGTCTGGGTTTTCGTCGATGGTCGAAGGCGGGAGATCGAGGACAGACATCTTCATCCGGCAGGCGATGTCGACGCCAACGGCGTAGGGTATCACGGCATTCCGAGTGGCGAGTACCCCGCCGATGGGTAGGCCGTAACCGCGATGCGCATCGGGCATCAACGCACCTCGAACGGCAATCGGCAGTTTGCAGGCGTTCACGAGTTGCTGCACCGACTCGGGCTCCAAGTCACGACCCCACTTGCGGTATGGTGCGGAGTCTGCGCGCGGGGAGTAGGATCTCCGTGCTTCGGCGTTGCACTTGAGCCCTTTGGCCAAGGGTCCAAAGATCGGGTCCTTTTCGTATGACTTGGAATCCTTTACAAGGTCGCGGACGGTGTTGCGGATCGTGGCAGGCTTGAAACCCATTGCACGCGCCTCCCCGACCGCATCTCTGGCGAGTCGGAGCAACTCTCCAGTTGGGATGCCGAGGTTCTTCAACTCCCGTTTGTTCATGCGGCTACCTCAGCCAACCGACAGATATAGAGTTCTAACCGCGGAAAGACGCGGATGTACGCGGCTTTTTCAAATCTACTTCCATTCTCAGCCTCAGTGTGTCGAATCCGTGATTGTGGAAGGCCAGACATCCCCCTCGCGGAATGCCGTACATCGTAGCATTATGGCGGTGCACAATTCCCCCCAATACCGAAAAGCGGAGTCAAGATGATCCCTAGAAACGCAGCACACATACCTGCACTTGCTCTTGTTTGCCTCTTTCCGTTGACGTCTTGCAGCTCACCGCAAGCAGAGACACAACCCGCGCCGACGGACGGCGAATTCTTATTCATCCCCGGCACCACCGGCATCGATCCCGCAACCGGTAGTCTCGCGGACGACGTGACCGGTCAGTTCAGACAGGCCATGGACAACATCGGCCAAATACTGACCGCCAACGAGATGGATCTCTCCAGGGTCGTGAGCGTAAACGTCTATCTCTCTGACGTGAGCAACTTTGCCGAGATGAATGAGGTGTACCGAACATATTTCCCTACCGACCCGCCCACACGTGCTACGGTCGAGGTCGATCTCGCGGAACAGGGAGCGCTCGTGCAGCTCGGCATGGTCGCTGCGAGAACCGGAGTGACACGCGAGGTGATCAAACCAGCCGATCTGAAATCGCCCGAGCTGCCGTACAGCTGGGGAATCAAATCCGGCAACACTCTGTTCATCGCAGGTGCAACCAGTCGTGACCCCAACACTTACCAGCCGGTGACCGGAGACATAGCCACTCAGACAAGGCGTGTGTGGGGCAACATCGGCATGGTATTGAACGCAGCGGGGTTGGATTACGGCGACCTGTCAACGTGCACCGTGTTCCTCGACGACCCGCAGGAGTTTGGCGAGATGAATGCTGCGTACAGAGAGTTCATGACGGATGAGCCCCCGGCACGTGCGACGGTACGGGCCAAACTCGTGAATGAGTTGTTCAAGGTCGAGATACAGTGTGTTGCAGGCCACGAAGCAGAGCGAACCGTGGCAATTGCCGAGGGCGCGTCACCACCTAGCAGTCCGTTTTCGCCCGCGATCAAACTTGGGAACCGTGTGTTCACGGCCGGTGCGGTCGGATCGAGCCCGGACGGAGTGGCGATTGGTAACATCGAAGCACAGACTAGGCAGGTCTTAACAAACCTGCAAGCAACGCTCGCAGCTGCCGGTAAAAACTTCGCCGACGTCAGTGCGATGTACGTCTACCTACCGCAGATCGCTCACGCTGAACCTGTGGGTGCTGTTCTGGATGAGATTGTGGGAACCGCGGCGGTACGGACGGTCGTGGGCGTGGAACTGATGGGTCCGGATTATCTGGTCGAGATCATGATGGTTGTTGGTTCCCAATAACAAACGAGGTCAATAGAGAACGGTGTCGAATCTCGCCCCTCGCACGCCGGTGAGATCCCTCCGCGCGCTGTAGTTCGCGAGCCTACCGACGGATCCCAAGAGTGTTCACCGCTCACTAAGGCGCGCTTTGGGATCCACCGGCGGTGCTCGGGTTTGACGTAATCTCTCGGTCTCCGAGCCTTTGTGGTTCATCGCCTACTCGAAACAAGCGTCCCACCCGTTGCCATCAGATCGAACGTCGTTTACCCTGCGTTCAATATGATTCTATGTGACGTTCAGAAATGTGTCGGCTGCCGCATGTGTGAAGTGGCCTGCAGCGATTTCCACTATTTGTCAGTCTCTCCTATTATGTCACGCATTCGCGTGGCCAAGATCGAAGAGATCGGAATCGACGTCGCCGTTACCTGCGTGGGCTGCGCCGAGAAATCGTGTCTCGATTGCCCGACAGAGGCATTGACCGTGGGGGCACGCGGTGAGATCTGCCTCGACGAGGAGCTGTGCACCAGTTGCGAGGAGTGCGTAGTTTCTTGCCCTATCGGCGCAATCGGCTACCACAACGATCACCCTTTGTTCTGCAATCTGTGCGGCGGAACACCCACCTGCGTGATGATATGCCCGACCGAAGCACTCGTCGTCGAAAAGGACCTCGAGCCTTCGCTGGCGGAGTTCCAGGATTTTGAGGGCACGCCCGCGCAGCGACGAGTGAACTACGCGCGAGTCCAGGCGGAGCCGGTTCGAGAGAAGTGGATGGCCGGATGGAGGCTGGGACCATGACGATCTATCAGGGTAACTGCCTCAGAGTCGATCTCACAAATCACAAGATCGAGCGTGGAGAGACACCCGCCAATGGCATCGGCGCGCGCAGCTGGAACAGCGTGACGTTGCTCGACGAGCTCGCACCGGGCATAGACCCGCTCGGCCCCGAGAACATCCTGTGTATTGGTGTCGGCCCCCTAACGGGGAGTCAGTTCATCGCATCGTGCCGTTTCATCGCAAGTGCGAAGAGTCCGCTCACCGGTTACCTCGGCGATTCAGGTGCACGCGGATTCTTTGCACCGCAACTACGCTGGGCAGGGCACGATCAGATCATATTCACGGGCGCGTCGGACTCGTGGGTTTACTTGTTCATCGACGACGACTTCGTCGAGTTGCGCGATGCGTCCCATCTCGTCGGTTTGGACATAACGGAGACCACGACCCAGCTACACGATGAACTGGGCGATCCGGATTTGGAGGTTGCTGCCATAGGGCCTGCGGGAGAGAACCTTGTCCGCTATGCCATCATCTCGTGCAACCTCGCTCGCGCTGCGGGCAGGACTGGAATGGGCACGGTGATGGGCTCGAAGAAGCTCAAGG
>JBDHHK010000312.1:0-3709 GCA_039589395.1 Gemmatimonadota bacterium | reverse complement strand
TGATGGGAATGGGGTTCAGGGGGTCGTGGGTTCGACTCGTGCGTGCCATGCCGTTCACGTATAAGAATGAGCCGCTGCATGCCACGGAAGATGGCCCCCAACTTCGCACCACGATAAGCTGCTCGTGCAGCGTTTTTCCCGTTCGTCGCCCGCTGTCAACGTTTTGCAGAGGATCACAACAATCTGTTAGCCCAATATCGGTGAGGCTCGATTTCGTAAGCCAAGAAACCCGAAGATCTTGTCGGTAACTCCACCGCAAACACGCCAAAACCGAAAATTCACCCAAGCCTGTTGAGAGCTCTCAGCTTGGTGTTGACCAACGGATCTAGACGAGAAATCGGCACGATTCCGCGGCCGTTAATCGCGAAAATCAACACGAAATCAACCGAATCACGAAGTCTCAACAAATCGTCAAATTTCGGACTGGCGGTACCACAATAAGGTAACTCCAATTATGTAAACGACTTACAGCTTCGCCCTTGCGTTCTGCGGCAAAGACTTTCGGTTGTCTTCGGTCTGTCGGGGGTCCGTTTTTTTGAGAGTTTGTTGAGACTTGGGCGCTATGCTGTTGCGTGAACGAAAAAATGGAGCCGGCGCATGGCGCAAAAAAACCCGACAACTCGCCGCGAATCCCCGTTTGGCGGCCTCTTCGAATCCGAGAGCAAGGAACCTGGGAAACAATCCACCCCACCGCGGACGGCAACAGCCAGAGCTCCGGCTCTTGGAGAATTCAAATCAGGCCGCTGGGCAGGCCAGCGCTTCCCGGAGTGAACGTCAGTGAGCCTCAAACGGACATGGGATTCGTCGGTGGTCTCGCGAACTGCAGTTCGTGGATGGAAGTGTCGGCTCGTGAAACCGGCACCGACACGTAACTGCTTACCGCACAACAACCTACCGCCCCAACGCGTGACACGGCAGGCGCAAGACCTGCCCAAATGGCAGTTGTTCGTGCTCACGAACGGCCAATTCGCGCCAAAAACAAGGAGTTCGTGCGCTGGAGGACACAGGTCCTGTCCAGGCTACACCATTCGTCGCAAGCAACGATCAGTTTTGCGTCAGGGTGTACTGTTCCAAGCCTCGATTGGGCTACCTGAGGCAACGATTGCCCGCTCAACTCCCGAACAACCTACTCGAGGTCACGAATCGTCCAGCCTAGGCACGAATCGTCTGCTTTGGTCAGAGACTTGTCGCCCTCGAGCCCCGCCCCAACCCGCTGTCGTCGTTACGACCCCCCGTCAAAGAGTCACCAAAAGGTTGGTAGGACGGGCGGTTCAAGTCAGCTCGAGCGCACCGATTGGCGCTTGGCTCAAAAACAAAAAGGAGAAAACGATGCCAACATTCCCAACCCGAGAAGCCGACGTCGCTTCACTGGGAAACCGAATGATCAGCGGTATGAGGGAGCACGCCGAAGATTTCCCGGCTCCACCTTTTGGAGCGGACGAGATAGAAGCGTACATCGACGCCTTCCAACAGAAATCCGATGCCGCAGCCTTGGCTCAGGGCGCCGCAGCTGAGGCCGTTGATGAAAAAGGAGAAGCCTTTCAGACGCTCATAGACAGCCTGCGTGCGGTGCTGCGCTACGCCGAGGACGCGGTGAAATACGACAGCGCGAAGCTGAAAAACATCGGATGGAACGGTCGGAAACGGCGGTCCGAACTCCAGGCCCCGGGCCAGGCCGGGATTCTGGAGACAAAACGCGAGGGGCCTGGATGGATCTACCTGGAGTGGAAGAGGCCGACAGAGGGTGGTCGGGTCGCAGCCTACCACATCCAAATCCTCAAGGACGGTGAGAAGGAATGGCAGGACCTCACCACCTGTTTTGAGAGAATGACTGTGTTGACCGATCAAGAGCGCGGCGTTGAACTCAAGTACCGCGTGCTGACCGGCAACAGAACGGGGAGAGGTGTACCCAGCAACGTAGTCACGGCCGTCCTGTAGAAAGTCGTAGGGTGTAGTCTAATGCATGCATGCAAGTGGTTCCCAAAGCGCACCCAGGTGAGCGCGAGTCCGGCTCCGTAAGACCGGTAGCGTGCACTATGTGCGCGGAGGGATACACCGTCAGGCAAGCCCAAAAGCCTGGCCCAGCCGACTAGATTTGCGGAGATCTGACTGAGTGGCTCTACACAGGCTTCGCAACGCCCGGTTCGGACGGGGCTTCGAGTTCGTTCGCGCGGTTCTGCGTCAGCATCCGTTCGGCGAACTCCAGTCGTTCCTCCAGATCCGCGTGGCGATCGAGTACCTCGAGGTGCTGCTGCTCCAATAGGTCTTCCAGTTCGGCGATGCGCTGCTTGAGTGCTTCAGAATCCTCACTGCCTTTGAGCTTGCGAACCGGCCCTTTTCCCCAAACCATCACTTTAGCTCCGTAAGTGAGCGCTCCCAAAAAGCTCAGAATGACGATTGGCTCCAGAAGGCCAAAGAGTTGGGGATCCATTGTGCAGCTCCGTGATTGTCCAGCGACACTACGAAAGGTAGCTGCGGAGCTTTCCGATCGAAACAATCACGGAACTGAGTGTCGCTATTCGTACCGCAAAGCCTCTAAGGGGTCGACGGAAGCAGCACGCCTTGCTGGGAGGTAGCAGGCGATCAGGGCCGCGAAAACCAACAGCACAATGACCGACACAAACGTGAAAGGATCTGTCGAACTTACTTGATACAGCATTCCCGAGAGCACTCGACTCAGAGCCAAAGCACCCACCGCGCCCAACAAGACACCGGCCGCTGCTAATAACATTCCTTGCCGAACCACCAGCGACACTACGTTGGAATTTGCTGCACCCAGTGCCATCCGCACGCCCACTTCCCTGGTCCTCTGGCTGACTGTGTATGACATCACTCCATAAATGCCAATTGAACCGAGCGCCAATGCGAGGGCAGCAAATACACCGAGTAGCAGCGTGGAGAACCGCTCTGCCCTAACCGACTCGTCCAATAGCTGATCCATGGTGGTTACTTCGTAGACTGGCAGTGTTGGGTCGAGTGCTCGTAGCTCGTCACGGATTGCGGGAACAAAACTCAGCGGGTCGCCACTCGTCCGTACAGCGAGATACATCGACTCTGATACGTAGATCTGGGCGTACTCCAGATACATCGCGGGCAAGACATCATCTGCCAGACCATGCTGTATGTGGTCCCCTACTATTCCAACGATTTCGAGCGACTCAGGTCCATAGGGGCCACCCCATAAGATGTGTTTCCCCAACGGTTCCTGGCCAGGGTAGATGCGACGTGCGAGCGTCTCGTTGATGACGACCACATGCGGTGAGCCTGGCTCGTCGCTTGGCTGGAAGACTCGCCCAGACAAAAGTGGGATGCCCATCGTCCTGAAAAAGTCCCGAGTCACCCTGCGCCGGGCGATGGGGCGCAGCAACTCCTCGGGCTGCTCGGGGAGTGAGATCGTAGTAATCCTGCCGCCGACAATTGGAAGGCCGGTGGTGGCTGCTACGGCAATCACTCCTGGTTGATCCTGGACGCCGCGGACGAGATCCGCAAACAACGTTGCCCGCTGGGCGTCTGTCTGATACGAAGCTTCAGGCAATGAGATAGTGACGGTCAGTAGACCTCGGTGATCGAAACCAGCGTCCACATGAGTTAGCAGCCAAAAGCTCTTAATCAATAGGCCAGCTCCAATCACCAGCATCAGCGATAGCGAGACTTCGGCGATCACCAGGATGCCGCGCGTCCTACGCCTTACCGCACCCGATAATGCCTG
>JBDHHK010000311.1:0-3710 GCA_039589395.1 Gemmatimonadota bacterium | reverse complement strand
GGATCGAGGTCGGGGCTCAGCGTGAAGCTGCGGATGCCGGGAAACGCCTCACCCAACGCAGTTGATAGTCCCGCAGGTGACGGGTCATCTTGGAGCTTTTGAACGCTGATATTGACCGCGCCGGCCAGACGCTCCGGAGAAACAGGCAACACTCCATCATTGCGGAAGAGAGTCAGCGATCTGTCGGCGACCTCTTGGGCGATCGCTAAGTGTTCGGGGGTACCTACGTATTCACCCACCGACGCTTCGTCGACAAGACGCTCGTTGTGTAAATTGAGTCTGGTTTTCAGGCTAAGCAGCTTACGTACGGCAGCATCGATACGACCTTCGTCGATCCGGCCAGATCTCACCGCTTCAGCAAACGCGCCAATTGTCGCGATCGGATCCCTCGGCTTCAGGATGATGTCGTGTCCGGCCTCGAACGCTCTGATAGTCACCTCTTCCGTACCGAAACGCTCCACGACGTGGTCGTACCACAGATCGTCTGTCGTTAGCACCCCCTCAAATCCGAGGCTGTCTCTGAGCCAGTCAGTGGAGAGTTTGGATTCGACGCTGGCGGGCAGGTCCGATCCGCCGGTCACCGAGGGAACCGCGACGTGCTCGGTCATAACGAAATCGACACCTGCCTCGATCGCAAGCCTGAATGCCCGAAAATCATTCGCCACGACGTCTGCGGCTAACTTGTTGTTAGCATTGAAGTTAGGGTAATCCGGCATCGGGTCGACGTCGCCGCGCCCAGGGAAGTGCTTTGCCGAGGTGACCATTCCATTGTCGTGGTAACCACGCACATACGGGCGCACCATGCGGCCCAACATATCGACGTCACCTCCAAAGGAGCGCACGCTTTCAGCGGGGTTATCCGGCCGTAGAGACACATCGACAACGGGCGTATAGGTGAGGTGGATGCCCATTGCCCTGCCCTCAATAGCACCCGCCGACGTCGCCCGATACATCAGGTCTTCGTCACCGATCGCGGCAAAGGCCATGTTTGCGGGGTATTCCGTTGCCCCCGCCACCTGCTGCCCTGGACCACCCTCAAAGTCCGCAGCCATAAGGATCGGGATCTCCGCTTCACCCTGCAGCTGGTTGAGAAGCGACGCAACCATACTTGGCGTTCCTCCATACAGGACGAACATGCCTAGGCCAAAATCGCGAGCGAGTTGAACCCATCGATCGAGGTTGGAGTCAACCGCACCTTCCACGCGAAGATCGATGTCAGAGCAGATGATCTGACCGACCTTCTCCTCCAGAGTCAGACCAGCGATGGTCTGTTCGACCCAGGCGGTGTCGGGTTGCTGCGCCAGCGAAGGAGTCGACTCGCTCGAACACGAGGGAATAGCGAGCACACCGCCGACAATTAGCAGCGTGAAAAACGGGACCGGCAGCGGACGTCGATTCATTGTCTCCTCACCAAAGCAAGCCATGGATGATTTCAGAGTGCAACTCTCTACCCCATCATCTCCCCATACGCCAACTGATCTTCATACATGCGATGAAAGACCTGGTACTTGCGATCATGGAAGTCGGCAACAGCTCCGCCCGCCGGCTCCACGACTCGGTCTGCTTCACTCATCGCACCCATTGCAGCGATTACTGACGGATAGTCACCAGACGCCACCGCGCCCAGCATCGCGGAGCCGAGCAGTACGGACTCCGGCTCCTTTGGTAGTGCGATGCGGCATCCCGTGACATCGGCGTGCTCGCGCACGAATACAGGATTCTTGGTGTCACCACCGCACGCGAGCAGCGTCGTGATGCGGTAGCCTTTTTTGTTCATCTCTTCGAGAATATGGCGGGTGCCATATGCGATCGCCTGGATGGTTGCGAGGTACAACAACGCGAGCGAGTCCACACTGTCAGTGAGTTTCAAGCCCGAGATCATCCCACGAAGTCTTGGGTTTGCACGCGGACTGCGATTCCCATGGAAGTCGGGCTGAACGTGCAGTTCCGCAGTGAGTTCTCCAGGGAAAGCGCACTCAGCCGACAGTGCCTCGAGCCGTTCGTTCAGCAGCCCAAAGACAGTGACGCCACGATTTTCGGCATCTTCGCGTAGCTCAGCCGCACGCGCGTGGGAAAAGACAACATGGTCAATCAGCGCACCGGTCGCCGATTGACCACCCTCGGTGAGCCACATACCCGGTACCATCGCCGAATAGTAGGGTCCCCAAATCCCAGGGATGAACAACGGTTCCTTCGAGACTGCCATATGGCATGTCGATGTCCCACCTATCAGTGCCAAGCGTTCCTCGAGGCCCTCCTCCGTCGGCGCGACACCATCCACCGGTGTCCCCAGCAAACCCAAACCGCCCGCATGCGCATCGATAATCGAAACTGCGACGGGAATACCAGCCACCAGGCCCAACTCAGCAGCAGATGTCTCAGTAAGCCCACCAACGCGCTCGGCGATTGGCCGAACTGTTCGTCCAATACGGTCGAACCCCTCATCCGCTAAATCCGCAAGTCCGACTTCTTCGAAGTAACTCGTGTCCCAACGACCCCGAGCACCATCTTCACCGATCTCATGGCCCTGGTAGGTCCACTTGCAAACGGTAGAGCACAGGGAGCGATCGCCAACGCCGGTCGCGCGGTAGCTCAGGAAGTCTGGCAGATCGAGAAATCTAGCCGCTCTGCTCCAGGTATCGGGCATGTTCTCCTTGAGCCAGAGCAACTTAGGCGTCTCCATCTCGGGGGAGATGGTACCGCCGACGTATTGCAGGACTTTGTGCTGCGTAGCATTGATGCGCTCGGCCACATCGACGGCGCGGTGATCCATCCATACGATGACGTTCTGGTTGGCGTCGCCGGTGGGGCTGACCGTGACCGGCTCGTCGTTTTCACCAAGGACGACCAATGAACAGGTGGCGTCGAAGCCAATTCCAGATACCTGGGAGCCCTTCAAACCGGCTTCAGAAAGTGCAGCTCGCACCGTCTTGCCGCACGCCTCCCAGATATCGTCGGATGACTGTTCGACAAAATCCTCCTGAGGTCGCCAGATCTGGATCGGCTTGACTCCCATCCCACGAAGCGTTCCTGACGCATCGAAGATGCCTGCTCGGGTGCTACCTGTACCTACATCAATGCCGAGATAGAATCCCTCTACCATAGGTCAATCACCGCCGAGAGCTCAGAGTTTTTTCAAAGCAAGTAAGAGTTGCCGCTGACTGACGCGGATGAACGCGGAGAACAGCGGGACTTGGTTACCCCACCCAACCCAAGAAAACCTTCCGCGGCTATCCGCGTTCATCAGCGGCCAACAGACCGCCACAGCGATCGAACCAATCACCCTAGGCTCTCAAAATCCTCACCTTGAATCCCAGCTCCTGTGACAGCACGACCATCTCCTCGAAGATGTCACCGTAAGCAACGGCAACATGATTGGAGAGGTAGTGTGCCATCAGAGTGTCGCGGCTGATGCCGAGGTCAGTGGCCATGAACGGCCACTCGCGTGTGGTTCCTTCCCACCAGGCATCTCGCGTCTCCGGCGGTAGCTTCACGACCTCGCCGCGACCGATGTCCATCCATAGCTCATCGTTCTTGATATATGTTCGCGCCCACGTGACGTCACCTGGAAGGCTCTCTCCGGTAAACGTTCCCCCTGGAACCGGGAAGTATGTCTTGGGCTGACGATAGCTGTGTACTGCGTCGAGCGAGTCTGGATCGTGATTGAACGGGTACGCGCTGCACGAGCCCGAGTTGAGCAGCACCCAGAT
>JBDHHK010000310.1:0-3771 GCA_039589395.1 Gemmatimonadota bacterium | reverse complement strand
ATATCGAGTGTTATCGACACGCAGCTCGCGTCGCTTCTGCCATCCGGGTCGGTGGCGGCATTGAGGTTTGCACAACTCATTGCGATCCTGCCCGTGTCCCTGTTCGGTGTAGGAGTGGCCGCCGTCGCATTGCCGGAGTTGAGCCGCGATGCAGTTGGGGCGTCGCACGACGCACTGAAAACCCGCCTGGCCGAGGGTCTCAGGCAGTTGGCGTTCTTTGTAATACCGTCGGCGTTCGCGTTCGCGGCTTTGGGATCTGCAATGGTGGGAGCGTTGTTCGAGACAGGCTCATTCGACAGTCGCGATACCGCCTTGGTTGCCGGGGTGCTCTCAGCCTACGCGATCGCCGTGCCTGCCCAAACTTCGATAAAACTGCTCGCGTCGGGCCACTACGCCCTCGGAGACACCAAAACGCCGGTCCGAATAGCCATATTGGCAATCGTTGTATCTGCTAGCTCTGGTTTTGCCCTAATGCAATATTTTGGGCCGGCGGGGATCGCGCTGGGTGCGGCGATTGGCGCTTACCTAAACGTTGTACTGAACTCGATCAAACTTCGGCGGCGCTTGGGTTCGTTTTTGGCGCGAGGAGATGTGCGGTCGTTTATCGTGTCTGCCTTTTCAGCGGTCTTGGCTGCGTTGGCAGGCGGTGAGGTTGCTGCACTCTTATCTCAACGCCATATCTGGCTTGAGGCATCTTGTAGCATGTTTGTGTTTTCAGCCGTCTACGGTGTGATCACGCTGGTGCTGAGGCACCCTGAGGCAAAACGTCTCGTGCAGGCGATGAGAAGGCCCGGGAGGCAATAGGAAGGCGGAATGCGGACGGTTCCTAGTTCCTTGATAACAACCAAAGTCGCCTCATCGCCTGATGTGCCAGGCGTGTACCTCTGGAAGGACCGGGCAGGAAAGGTGCTTTATGTTGGGAAAGCAAAACGCCTGCGCCAACGCCTCCGCAGCTACCTCACCAGCGACCACACGCAAAGCCCGAAACATCAGATGTTGCTCAGGCTCATAGCCGACTTCGAGACAATCGTGGTCAACTCTGAGCTGGAAGCTCTCCTGTTGGAAAACAACCTCATCAAGGAGCACCGCCCGCAGTTCAACATTCAGTTGAGGGATGACAAGAGCTACCCGCACGTTGCGGTTACTCTGGGCGAACCGTTCCCCAGAGTTCTGGTTGTGCGGCGTATGGATCTCGAGGGGGCACGCTACTTCGGCCCCTACACGGATGTGTCGGTGTTGAGACGCACCATTAGAACGATCCGTCGAGTCTTCACCGTGCGATCGTGTCACTACCGACTGCCCGACGACGCGCCAGAGCGCCCGTGCCTCGACTATCAAATTGGAAGATGCCTTGCGCCGTGTGTTGGATACCAGGATCAGGCTCAATACGGCGAGATGATCGACAACGTCATTGCCTTCTTGGAAGGAAAGACCGTCCAGGTGAGAATGCGCCTCAGAGAAAACATGGAGAACGCAGCTGAACGCCTGGACTTCGAACGCGCCGCAGAGATACGAAACTCCTTGAAATGGTTGGACCAGGTCGAAAAGCCCCAGAGTGTACAGTTCGTCGACGGTGGAGATGCGGACGCGATCGGGTACGCCAGGGATGGTGATGATGCGGTTGGAGTGATGTTGCGCATTCGGCGGGGCAAGGTAGTGGCTTCGGAACATCGTTTTCTCAGCAACCTCGTCGAAGAGGCTGACAGCGCCATTCTCAGCGCATTCTTGGTGCAACATTATGCTGCCGCAGGAAAAGAAGAGACGAGGGCAACGCTAGCAGTGCTTCCGTTCGCCCCCGGTTCTCCCGAATCAGTCTCAGACCTGTTGCCTGAGACAGAGCTAGTGATTCCATCGCGCGGCTCGCGACGTCGGCTCGTGGAGCTCGCAGACCAAAATGCGCGCAACCTACTGGAGAGCTTCCGAATCGAGTCGCTCGAGACCGATGAGCGAGCCGAAGATCCGGTTTACGCGCTGGGGCGCGACCTCGGTCTGACGACGCTACCGCGGAATATCATATGTGTGGACATATCGACGAGCAGCCAGGCCCGGGACACCGTAGGCTCGTTGGTGTGGTTTGAAGCAGGTAGACCCAAAAAGAGTGAATACAGGCGTTTCAAGATCAAGTCGGAAGGGCAGCCAGACGATTATGCGGCGATCGCGGAGGTTGTGGAGCGCTACTTCACGAAGCGGGTAGCCCAGGACAAGCTGCTCCCAGACTTGATTGTCATCGATGGGGGAAAGGGCCAACTATCCGCTGCCAAGAAAGCGCTCGACCTGTGCGAGGTGGACTCGGTACCGGTGGTGAGCCTGGCAAAGCGAGATGAAGAGGTCTTCTTCCCTCACAGTTCGGACGGTATCAAATTGCCTCGGCGCGCTCCGTCCTTGAGACTACTGCAACGTGCCAGGGACGAAGCGCATCGCTTCGCCGTGGCCTATACTCGTAAGCGTCGGACGAAGCGGACTTTGACCTCAAAGCTCCTCGAGATCCCTGGTGTGGGCGAAAAACGACGCAGAGCGCTACTCGAAGCATTCGGTAGCGTCGCCGGCATCGCCCTCGCCAGCAAGGACGAGATTGCAACCCTACGCGGTTTTTCGAATGAGCTTGCAGAGCACATTCTCGATCACTTGCGCAGGTGATGGTGCGGGCTCGTAAATACGTGGAGATTCAGGGGTTGGCAGGGCGGGGATGGAGTGCCATTTTCAACGCCATCGCCGACTGGCTTTCTCAATAACTAACACCGATATTTGGAGGCGCGGTCACACTGACTTTGATCGCAATACTCGATCCCTTTGCAGGGATCTCCGGAGATATGACGCTAGGGGCGTTAGTGGACCTGGGTGGTGACGCCGCCTGGCTACATGAATTACCTGCGCGTCTGGGATTTTCGGATGTCTCGGTCAAGATCGAGAAAGTGAAGCGTTGTTCGCTGGCCGCCACAAAGGTCGATTTCGAGATCCCTCATGGCCACTCGGAATCGTCCGATGGCCATCACCACGGTCGAACCGTAGCTCGGCTCAAACAGATCGTGAGTGAGGCACCGCTGTCAGGAACGGTGATCGAGAAGGCAACAGCAGCATTCGATCTGGTGGGGGAAGCTGAAGGTAGGGCACATGGCGTCGCACCCGATGATGTGCATCTGCACGAAGTAGGAGCGATCGACGCCGTGCTAGACATTGTTGGTGCGATTGAAGGTTTCGAACGGCTAGGAGTGAACGGGATATATAATCTCCCTGTCGCCGTAGGAACCGGCTGGGCAAAGATGACGCACGGGACCATGCCAGTACCCGCTGCCGCAACAGCGACGCTGTTGGAGGGAGTGACGGTTACTGCGAGCGCGCCCGTTGAGGGTGAGGCTACAACGCCCACCGGGGCCGCCCTGATTCGAGTGTTGTCGCAGGGATCACCGCCGGTTCGTTGGCGTATGAAGCAGAATTCGTGGGGTGCAGGGGGACGTGATCCGGAGAATTACCCCAACGCGCTCAGGCTGATCCTGGCGGAGGCTGCAGAGGAAGCGGGCGCGGTTGAAGTAATAGCGACGGAGATTGATGATCTCCGTCCTGAGTATATAGAACCGTTGCGGAAGGCCGTCTTTGCGCAGGGAGCGTTGGACTGCGTGATTTGGCCCACGCACGGGAAGAAGGGGAGGGTAACTCTTAGGCTCGAAGCCTTGGTGACACAGGATGTTGCGGGAAACGTCATCGAGGCGCTGTTTGCCAATAGTACCACGGCAGGGGTGCGCCGCTGGCCAGCACTACGTAACACGTTGGCAC
>JBDHHK010000309.1:0-5847 GCA_039589395.1 Gemmatimonadota bacterium | reverse complement strand
ATGTTCGGCATAAGAACCACCACAGACGATTCCCATCACGCGGTCGCCGATCTCGATCCCCTCCACGCCGGGACCAACTGCGTCCACCTCCCCCGCATGTTCTAGCCCCGGGATGTCTGTCGGGCAACCGGCCGGGGCTGGATACAATCCGCGTCGCTGCAATAGCTCGGCCCGGTTCAGGCCGAATGCACCGACTCGGACGCGAATCTGTCGATCGCCCGGCTCTGGAAGTGGAACGTCTCTGATTTCAAGAACCTCAGGGCCACCTGGTTGTGCCACGAAGATTGCGCGCATATCAAGCCTGCCTGCGGAGGGGCGAGTAGTGAAGATGTGATTTCATTGGGCCGTCAATCTGAAAGATCGTAACCGCGTTTCTGGAGGTGCTCAACGACACGAAAGAGGTGCTCTAGGGTCTTTTCGTCTGCCTGCGGCCCTGGGTGACGTACGTGTGCGGACTTGAACACCCCCCGTTTGACCAGGATTTCTTTTCTGAGTGATACACCGATTCCCGGCTGGAACTCCAAGCGGTTCAACGGAAGGAAATCGTAAAAGATCTGGGCTGCTCCATCGATATCGCCATCGCGATAGCGACGGTAAAGCTCCACCAACAATTCGGGATACGCGAAGCCCGTCATTATCCCCACGGCACCGCGGTCCAGTTCCTCAAAGGCGTACATTCCGCCCAGAGCACCAAACACCTCCAATTCTTTTCCAGTCAATGCCCAGACCGCATCCATCTTGGGGCCCGTGGGGGGATCTTCGAGCTTGATGTACTGAACACTCTGGCAGGCATCGAAGATCTTTGCAATCAACTCGGGACTCATTGTGATGCCTGTGGCTGCCGGATAGTCGTGAATGATTGTGGGCACGTTGACGGCATCCGACACCTTCTGGTAATAGGTGAAAAGCGCTTTGTCATTCTGAACGGGAAATGGTCCCAACAACAAGGCGTCCGCACCAAGCTGACCTGCAGTCTGAGCCATCCGCATCGCAAGGTCTGTGGCAGCAGCGCGAACACCCACAACGAGACCGAGATTGTTCGGCAAGGCAGCTCTAAACCGTTCGATGACCTGTGTACGCTCGCTTTCGTCGAGCTTGTGACCTTCGCCGAGTGCTCCCAGAACGGCCAATCCCTGTACACCGCGTTCGACCATGAAGTGGGTGAGTTTGTCAACGCTTTCCAGGTCGATCGCACCTGAGCTGAGAAAGGGCGTCGGAACAATGGGGTAGATTCCCTGTAATCTCATTTTCGATTCCTCTGGCGCAGACTGAATGAATGTCAAGAAGCAAATTTGGAGTCTCGACAAGTCTAAAAAACATCAATGAGAATCGGGCTTGACTCCTACGGGGGCCTGAGTTTTCTTTGCCCCGCTTGGCCCCACTGAGCCAAAAGTAGATGGGGTTTCCCTGTGGCGCGCATAGCTTTGCGTACCCATCCTATTTAGGCTCAAGGGATCATAAGCAGATGCAGTATTACTCGGAAGTCAAGACGCTCTAGGGTCTTTGGCAGGCAATACTCAAGGAGAACCGTAATGGTAAAGAAGGCACAGTTCACATCCCTGCTTTCTCCGTTTCAGATAAAGAACGTGGAAATCAGAAATCGTATCGCCAAGTCTCCTCAGGCTTCGGGCAACGCAACTCCCGAAGGAGCACCAACAGACGGATCGCTTGCGTACTACGAAGGCCTGGCCAAAGGAGGCGTAGGCTTGATCATAGTGGAAGGTGCCGCCGTGGACTTCCCGATAGGTGCGGTGGGATGGCCGCGCCTAGGCATCCACACGGACGAGTTCATCCCCGCATATAGGGAGTTGACCGACGTCATCCACGACAACGGTGCCAAGGCATTTCTCGAAATGCAGCATTCGGGACCATCGCATCCCAAGGCGATGGCCGGCCTTCAACCGCTTGCTCCGTCGGAGCTTCGAGGTGAAGAAAAGCCGGTGGCATTGTTTGACGATGCCAGAGCAATTTCGATCGAAGAAATCAAGGATATTCAAAAGAAGTTTGTTGACGCATCTGAGAGAGCAAAAGAGGCCGGGTTTGATGGTGTGGATGTACATGGTGCTCATCGCTACCTGCGTTCCTATCGAGAGCGTGGAACAAGCGGGACGATGAGTATGGCGGTCCCGAGTTGAAGAACCGAGCGCGATTCGCCGGCGAGATTATCCAGGGCATTAGAGAACGCCTCGGTGAGGATTACGCGATCGGCATTCGGTACAACGTGGCCGAGTGGGGATTGAAAGACGGTATCAGCGCGGAAGAAGGTATTGCTTTTGGAAAGCTCATCGAAGAAGCTGGAGCCGATTTCCTCGATATCAGTGGCTACGGTTATAACGAGTTCCTCTGGGGATACTGGGGTGAGCAGCTGAACGCATTGCAGCCACCGGACGAAGTGAAAGAATGGCTGGATACCGTCCAGGAGCCGGGCTTCATTATCTCCCAGGCAGCCAAGGTGAAGGAGGCTGTTTCCATACCGGTGATCAGTGGTGGTCGGGTGGATCCGATTGTAGCAGACAAGGATGTTCAAGCCGGTTTGGTGGATGTTGTCTTCTTCGCGAGACGGCTGATTGCCGACCCGAGTTTTCCCAACAAGCTGGCTGAAGGAAGATATGAGGACATCATTCCTTGCACAGCGTGTCTGGAGTGCTGGGATTCAACCACAAAACAGCATACGTCGGTGAAGTGCCGCATAAACGCCGCTTCGGGTAGAGAGCGCGAGTTCGAGATCAAGCCGCCAGAGAAGAAGAAGAAGGTCCTAGTAGTTGGCGGCGGCCCGGCAGGAATGGAGGCGGCGAGAGTAGCGGCTCTGAGGGGGCACGATGTAACCCTGTATGAAAAGGAACACAAGCTGGGTGGGCTCTTGTATCTAGCGGCCATGATAAAGGGGACAGAGGTGGAAGACCTCAACCTCGTAGTTGACTACCTCAAGGCACAGGTCAAGAAGAACGGTGTAAAGGTATCCCTCGGGAAGGAAGTCACACCGGACACGGTCAGCAAACTCACGCCGGACGCGGTTGTATTAGCAGTTGGAGCCGTTCCCAACGTACCCGAGATCAAAGGGATCGAGAACAAGATAGTGGTCCCCGCTTCAAAGCTTCACAAACAATCCAAGGCGCTCTTGAGGTTCACTAGTCCGGATAGACTCGGCAAGCTCTCGCGTGTGTGGATGCCGTTGGGCAAGCGAATCATCGTCATAGGCGGCGGCATGCATGGCTTGGAACTCGCCGAATACCTCGTGTTACGTGGGAGAAAAGTCACCATCGTGGAGTCCTCCGATGCCTTTGGGAATGGAATGGTCTTCATATTGGCGCAACGTCTGATTCGATGGCTGAAGAACATGGGCACCAATATGTTGAGTGGGGTGCAGTATGATGAGATCACGGACAAAGGACTGACGATCTCGGACAAAGAAGGCAATCAACAGACGCTTGAAGCCGACAATATCCTGGTTGCGTTGCCTTGGTCGCCAAATACCAAGCTAGAGGAGAGCCTAAAGGGGAAGGTGCCGGAGGTTCATTCCATTGGTGATTGCAGAGAGCCAAATCGCATCATTCACGCCATCTACGACGGCTCGCGTGTTGGTCGCCTGCTATAGTCCGAGTCGTTAGGTGGGCACTCTCCGGCAGCGTCCGTAACGGGCGCTGCCGGGAATTCATCTTTCTTAGAATTCACGCCTTCTCGCGCAGTATTCCAAAAGCCTCTGCCATCTTCTCCGCGGCAGCCTCCAATGCTTCGTACGCAGCCGCATAGGAGATTCGAAGGCAACTTTCTCCGTATTTGCCAAACGATGCCCCTGGGACTACCGCCACTCCGGCCCGATCCAACAGGAACATGGCAACCTCTTCCGCGGAACGACCCAGCTCGCTTATGTCGACAAATAGGTAGAACGCCCCTTGCGGCTTGACGGCGCGAACACCAGGCAAATCTTCCATGGCTCCGAATATGAACTTCCGCCGACGATCGAACTCCGCAATCATCTTCTCGGTCTCATCCTGCGGACCGGAAATCGCCGCGAGTCCTCCCCATTGTGCGAAAGTCGTGGCACACGCCATCGTATTCTGGTGAATCCGAACCAAGGAATCGATCAGAGCGCGGTCCGCCGCCACATACCCGAGTCGCCAACCTGTCATTGAATAAGCCTTGGAGAAACCGTTTACCGTAACGGTGCGTTCTTTCATTCCGGGGTAGCCAGCGATACTTTCGTGCTTGATCCCATCATAGATGATTCTCTCGTAGATCTCATCAGACAATACAAACAGGTCTTTCTCGATTGCCAGATTCGCGATATCCGAAAGAGCGTCGGCTCTGTAGACCGCACCGGTGGGATTGTTGGGCGTGTTGACGATGATCATCCTGGTTTTCGCCGTCAAACAGGCTGTGATATCATCAATCCTCGGAACGAAACCCTTTTCGAGGCTTGTTGGCACAGGTACCGGAACAACGCCTGCCATAAAAGCACAGGGGGCGTAACTAGGCCAACATGGATTTGGAACCAGGATTTCGTCACCCGGATTCAACAAACCCATGATGGTCATGAATACCGCCTCGGTCGCGCCCGCCGTAACGACTATTTCAGTGTCCGGATTGAACGTGATACCGTTGTCCCGAGCAAGCTTCTCTGCCAGCGCATTGCGTAGTTCCGCAATACCGTAGTTTGAGGTGTAGTGAACCTTGCCCTCGGCAAGAGCGTTTGCCGCCGCGTCCTTGATATGGGCTGGTGTGTCGAAGTCAGGCCTACCGATTTCCAGGCGGATGACCTCTCTGCCATCTCGCTGCATCCGATTTGCAGCTTCGAGGACTTTCCGAATGCCCGAGAACGGGATGCCGTCCATTCTATCTGCGATCTGCACTATACGCTTCTCCAGGTTATTTCTTCAAATCTCTCACCGAATTCGTCAGACCCTCAAAGCCATCTATCATACATTCGACTGTATCTCCATCGCCGATGTGAACCGCCCCCGGTGTGCCTGTTGAGATCACATCCCCGGGCAGAAGGGTCATCACCTTTGAATGGAACGAGACCAAAAAGTCAGGCGGAAATGTCATGTTGGACACGACGTTCTCGGCATGAACGCGCCCGTTTATCATGGTGGATACCTTGAGACTAAACGGGTCGGCGATCTCATCCGGCGTTACGAGCTGAGGGCCAAAGCTGAAAAAGGTATCGAAACTCTTTGACATGGTCAGATACCTCGGGTTCTGACGCAGTATATCCTCGGCGGTCATGTCGATGATTGTGGTGAACCCGGCGACTACACCGAGCCAGTCTTCCTGCTTCACGTTCTTGCACTGCTTCCCAATCACAACTCCCAGTTCGGCTTCTGCGGTAGTTCTTTCAGACTGTAACGGGATCTCTATTGTGTCTCCGTGCCCAATAATGGTGGTATTGGGCTTCATGAAGCTCGCCGGGGCAGTCGTCGGTGCCTTCTCAGATAGGTCGGAGGCGTGTTCTACATAGTTGAGGCCGATGCCCCAGATCTTTCTCGGTCTGCGATATAGAGGTGCCTTAACCGCTTCATGGACCGGAATTGTTCCGTCTGTCACATTGTTGACTATCTCTCTCCCCTGATCCCTGTACCAGCCGTTTAACGTTTCCAACTTCCCGGTCAGAATCAGGGAAAGCATTGTTTCGGGCCAGTCGGTGCGGAGCGTCCTGTTTATGGTTTCAATAGGCAGCAGTCCGTGATGAGTAACGAAGCAAGCTTTTTCGTCAGTGTCGATCTTAATCGTTGCCAGTCGCATGTTTTCTCCAGTCGAACGTTTCATCACACGGCGGATTGGGTGCGTTCGGACTATGGCTTCCTGCGGTAGTCCAGCGGCGGATCCCTGTCACCCAGCAATGGAACG
>JBDHHK010000308.1:0-3796 GCA_039589395.1 Gemmatimonadota bacterium | reverse complement strand
ACTGAGTGGGCGACAGCATTATCCCAATCGCCCAAATCGACGTATATGGACGCCAATCCGGCGTTTGCGGCCTTCCAACGGTTGCTGTTAGCCTCCGCGTTGGCGAGCGCGTTCTGGAAGTGTGTCAAGGCGCGGTCGAGGTATACCGTAGACGCTTGAGCCGCCGAACCGTCGATGACCGCCACACACTGTGTTTCTCCCAGAAGGCGGTTTGCGTACCCCGCATAAAGGTAGGCCTGCGCGAGTACGTCCGAATCTGGAGCATCCGTCGGTGGTGGGTTGTTGTACGGCTCCTGGCCCAACATGCGCCTGATGGCGTCCTCGGCGGTCCATCGTGCCTCGGCCAGATCACCAAAGTTTATGTGCTCGTCGTTCCATTTGAGCCAACCCATTTGCTGGAAGTTCGTTATACCGTAATTGCTCGTTTCGCCGCCAGGGTGGATCTCCCGAGTAACTGCCCCTTGGGTGTACGCATTCCGGTCGATGGCGTCGGCGAGACTCCTTCCTGAGCCACGAACAAGGGTGATCCAGGTGTCCGACTCATAGAGAAATGACGCGTCACCGGCTGCGTCCTGCACCGGGCCGGGGTTGGTGACTTCACAACCCGACAGCAGCAGCGCAGTAAAAACAGCGCTGACGCAAGCTCTAACCGGATACTTTTTCTTGTCGTTTTTCATTTCGTCCCCCTCCCTAAAACGCCACGCGTAACGACGCGGTGAATGTGGCCGGTGGTGGGACGTGCTCCGACAGTGAGCGCACGGGATTATTCATTCCCGTGTTGCCCATCATCTCGGGATCGAATACCGGGAAGTCCGCATTGATCCACCGGAACGCGTTGCGCGCCGAGAGAGTCATTGTCCCGGTAGCGCTGCCGGGCAGTGCGAAGTCGACGGGGAATCGTAGGCTCAACTCACGGAGCTTGAAGAAATCCGCCGGATACATTGTGTAGTCGCCTTCGGCGTTGGCGGGTATACATGTCGACTGAAGCCAGGTGCTCAGTGAACTTTCGTTCCCTGCCTCGATAACCGGGTACGCTTCGAAGCAGAACGGCCACTTGACCGACCGCGTCGTTCCGTTTGAGGACGCGCCGTCAGGCATGAAGTGACCACCCTGGTACTCGCCACGCGCCGTGAGTTGGATACGGTGCGGCAACCGGAATGTGGTGTTGAACCCCAACGTCAGTGTCGGGAGGTTCGGCCCGTGGGTGCAGTAGTTTTGTGTAGTCGGTGTACCCGTCAGCGTACTGGTGTAGTACTGAATCGAGTTATCCGCCGGGTCGATGATGCAGTGGGCTCGCATTTCCGGAACAGAATAGTAGGTGACCTCACCAGCCGCACTGGTGTCCGGAGGCAATATCCAACCGTCACCATCCATACTGAAGGCCGGAGCACCGCCCAGATCTAAGACGCGACTTTCGTTGGTGTAAACGGTAAACCCGAGGTCCCAGCCCAGGTTGGGATTGGGTAGGACGATGATGGTTCCGGCAACCTCGAACCCCCTGTTCTGGATCGTGCCGACGTTCATCAGCTGATTGTCCCATTGTCCTAACGACGGCAACTGGCGTACCTCGAACAGGGCATCGTTCGTCTTCTGGTTGTAATACGTGGCCTCGAGTGCGAACCGACCGCCAAGGAACTCACCTTCAAACCCGAATTCCCACTCGGTGGTGCGCTCGGGTCCGAGGCTGTCGTTGCCGACGTTTTCCGGATCGAGTGATACTGAGCCACCCCAGCCAATGGATGCCCAGGTCCTGGTCGCATCAAAAGTTCCGGGCGCCCGTCCCGCTTGACCGTAAGCGCCACGCAGCTTGACCTGCCCGAGAGCGAGCGGCCAAAAAGTCTCATCCGAGATCACGTACGACGCACTCACTTTCGGGAAGAGCTGCAATATGCCCTGTATCTCTTCACCGAACACACTGTTGTAGTCGCCGCGCAAACCCAAAGTGAGGAAGTAGCGGTCGCTCATACTGAGGACATTCTGGAAGAAGAAACCGCCGGTCTCGATCTTTTCCCGGTCCTCATCGGCGAGTTGAACTGCTGCGCTACCTATCGTCATATCCCCCGGAGGAATGTGGTCACCATACCCGGCAACCTCGGTTTCATCGCTGCTGATTACCTGTCCGCCCCATGAGAAGGAGTTGTTGATATTTTCCGTCAAATCGAGGTTCAGCGTACCCAGGTAATCAACTGTGGCCGTGGTGTTGCTCCAACGCCGGCTCGACAGGATGCCGTACCTACGGTATCGGAACCCGTACGCCCGCACGCTCCGCAACTCGCTGGAGGCTTGGTCATAACCGAACGTCACCCGTTGCAGGAGGTTATCTGTGGGCGCATACCTAAAGGTCACACCAGTGATGAACCTGTCGATGGCCGTCCGGATATCGAAGTCCAGAAACTGATCGATGGTGTCGGGGTGACTCGTTCCGGCATAGTTGCGGTTGCGCCTGTACGCATTGAGCGTTATGCCCTGCGCATTGTTCCCCGCAGGTGTGTTTATGATGTTGCTGTTGGTGTACGATGTGTTCCAACTCAACTCCAGGTTTTCCACCGGGCTGAAGTCGAAGTTCCCCCGTATGGATCCCCTTTTCTCCTCATCGAGCACCATCACGCCCTCGTTGTCCTCCCACGAGCCGCCCACATAGTAACGAAGCGCCTCGCCACCACCCGCAGCCGAGACCGAATACTTCTGCCTCCACGCATTCCTGAGCCACGGTTGGATGAACATGTACGAGGGGTCGCAGGGTTCTACCCCGTAGCGTCCAGTCTCATCGTCCGGGCAGACCTCAGGCAGGTAGTTTGCACCGCCTGGGGACACCGCTTGATAGTCGACGTCGGGCCCGAACGGGAGTGTCTTGTTGAAGCCCTGATCGACCTGCACAGTCCAGCGTGCGGCACCCGAGCGGCCCTTCTTGGTGAAAATCTGGATCACGCCCGCACTCGCCTCAGTGCCGTACAGAGTTGTCGCCGCGGCGCCCTTGATGACCTCCATCCGCTCGATGTCATTTGGATCGATATCGTTGAGCGGGCTGGATACGTCGTTTCCGCTGCGGCCGGAGTAACCGGTTATCGGCACGTTCTTGGGGTAACCATCACTCCTGATGCGGACGCCGTCGACGTAGATCAATGGCTGGTTGCTCATCGCCACGCTGACGTTACCACGCAACCGGATCTGCGATCCGGAGCCCGCCATGCCGCTACTCTGGAGCACCGTGACGCCGGCTGAACGACCTTGGAGCAGCGCGTCTACGTTCACGGTGGGTTCCGCAATCTCACTGATGTTGATCTGTGAAATCGTGTTCCCTACCGATCTCCGCCGCGCTTCACCTGCCGTCCCCGTTACTACCACAGCGTCGAGTTGAATGAGGCTGCGTTGCAGCTCGAATTGTACGCTGGCCGGTTGTCCGGGGCCGACTCTTACTTCAGTCGTCACCATCGTGTAACCGATAGCGCGTGCCTGAACGCGGTGGGTGCCGGTCGGCACGTTCAACACAACGAACCTCCCGTCCGCAGCGGTCTCAGCACCGATATTCGTGCCGATCACTCTTATGACTGATAATGCAATCGGCTCTCCGCTGCTAGCGTCTACGACCTGCCCCTCGATAGTGCCCGTTTGTGCGTTGGCCGGAACAGCCAGACAGAACACAAGCACTAAAGTCAAGGCAGCGTGACCTAGCCACGCAGGTAGGTCTTTCCACACTGCGCCTTTCATAGAGTGTCCTCCTCTCAAATAGTCTGCGGGCCTGAATCCAGGATTGGACCAGCCCTGCGCCGGCGCCGTGACAACGCTCGCCGGAACC
>JBDHHK010000307.1:0-6532 GCA_039589395.1 Gemmatimonadota bacterium | reverse complement strand
GGCTCTGTTTCTTCAGGAACCAGGGACGAAAAGCGCTTTTCGTCTGCTCCGTACTCGTATGCGTAGTCCTGCAACATGCAGTCGCCGTCTGACTCGCAGGTCGTGCACGTGGTACGATGCTCGGAGAGCAGGAACTCCAGAGTCATCTTGCGCGAGGCACGGATCGTCTCGGTGTTCGTCTGCACGCTCATGCCGTCGGTAGCCAGACGCGTGCACGACGATTGGAGGCCTCTCTCGCCTTCAATCTCGACCAGACAGAGCCGGCAAGAGCCGGTCGGTGTTAGCCGCGGATCGTAGCAGAGGCGCGGAATGTGGATTCCGTTGGCAAGTGCCACTTCCAGAATCGTCTGGCTCGTTGCCGCGCCGAACTCCTGGCCGTTGATCTTGATGCTTATTGTGCTCATATCTTCTCTTCTCCCGAGCCAACTCACTCTGTCAGGATCGAATCTTCTCGAGGTCACAGCGGAGACAGCGATTTGCCTCCGCACACGCTCCTGCATGCTGGAAACCACTCACGACCTCGCGAAAATCGCTCAGGCGCTCGTCTACAGGCAGCGTGGGCTCTTCAAGGCTCGTGGTCGCAGCTTCCAACTCTTCGTCCGAAGCGCGGAACAAGCTCATGCTGACATCGGGTGGCAACGTTCCAGTGCCGCCCAGGTATTGATCTATTGCGATAGCGGCGCGCTGCCCGTCGGCAATTGCTTCGATGACGGTGCCGCCGCCGTTGATGACATCGCCTCCGGAGAATATTCCTTCACCCGATGTCTCGAGCGTTACCGCATCGAAGGCCACCGTTCTCCAGGAGGTCGTCTCCAACCCGTCAGCAGGCTCAATAGATGCTTGCTGTCCAATTGCGGGCAGCACCATGTCGCATTCAATGACATACTCGCTGCCTTCTATCGGCACGGGACGTCGCCGGCCACTGTCATCGGGCTCACCCAGCTTCATTCGTGTCATCTCGATGCCGGACGTGACACCGTCCTTGCCGATGATACGATTGGGCGCCACCAGCTCGTGCAACTCGATTCCCTCCAGCAGCGCCTCTTCGATCTCCTCGTCGTATGCCGGCATCTCTGTGCGGGTGCGGCGGTACAGGATTTGGACCTTCTCGGCGCCGAGCCTGCTCGCTGAGCGTGCGGAGTCGATGGCGGCGTTGCCTCCTCCGATCACGACTACCTGCTTGCCGCATTTGGGCTCCTGGCCCAGCCCTCGCGCGCGCAGGAATTCCAGCGAGTCGGCAACGCCTTCCAGATTCTCTCCCTCGATTCGCATCGCGCGTCCCGTCTGCGCGCCGCTCGCCAGGTATACCGCTCTGTAGCCTTCCTGTTGGAGAGCAGTGACGCTCTCAACCCTCGTCTCGGTACGCAGCTCTACGCCGTGACGCAGGATGAAATCGATGTCCTCTTGGAGAGCCTTCTTGGGCAGTCGGTACTCTGGTATACCGAGCGCCAGCATTCCGCCCGCGACCGGGTGTTCCTCGAACACGACGCTATGCCTGCCCATCAGAGCGAGGAAGTAGGCGCAGCTGAGGCCCGAGGGTCCCGCACCCACAATCGCCACTTCCGCATCGCCAGAGGTGGGTGGTGTGAGCGTGTGAGAAAGACCTTTCGCGTTGTCAGCCGCATAGCGCTTGAGCGCACGGATGGCCAGAGGCTCATCCAGGTCCGCACGGCGGCAGTGTGACTGGCACGGATGGTCGCAGACTCGACCACACACGGAGACAAACGGATTGCGACGGCGGATCACGTCCATTGCGGCATCGAGGTGCCCCTCCGCGATCAACCCGAGGTACTGAGGTACGTTCACATTGGATGGACACGCATGCGAACATGGTGCCTCGAGGAGGCCTTCACACACAGCAGCGCGGCAGTGTTTTCGTTGAATGTGTTCTTCGTATTCATCGCGGAAGTACCGCAGCGTCGTCAGCACCGGATTGGGTGCCGTTTGTCCGAGACCGCATAACGATGTGGACTTGATGTGATCTGCAACTCGCTCCAACTCGTCCAGATCCTCCAGCTTCCCCTCCCCCGAGCAGATGCGATCCAGGATGTCCAACATGTGACGCGTGCCAACTCTGCAGGGCGTGCACTTGCCACACGATTCATCCTGAGTGAATTCGAGGAAGTAGCGAGCGATATTGACCATGCAGTTGCTGTCGTCCATCACGATGAGACCGCCCGATCCCATGATGGCTCCAGCCTCCTGCACCGAGTCGAAATCGATCGGCAGGTCGAGGTACTTCATCGGCAGGCAGCCACCAGAGGGGCCGCCCATCTGCGCGGCTTTGAAGCTCCTGTTCTTGGGAACCCCACCGCCGATCTCGTTGATGATCGTTCTGAGTGTGGTACCCATAGGCACTTCCACGAGGCCCGTATTGTTCACTCGCCCGGCAAGAGCGAAGATCTTCGTGCCCGCGCTTCCTTCCGTTCCGAATTCTCGATAACTGTCTATGCCATTCTCGACGATCAACGGCACGTTTGCTAGGGTCTCCACGTTGTTGATGGAGGTCGGCTTACCGCGATAACCCTTTTCAACCGGGAATGGAGGCCTGGGCTGAGGCATGCCGCGATGGCCTTCCAAGGAAGCGATCAAAGCGCTTTCCTCACCGCAGACGAACGCTCCCGCACCCATTCGTAGCTCGATATCGAAATCGAAACCGCTGCCCAGAATGTTCTTGCCGAGAAGGCCGCACTCACGCGCCTGCTTGAGAGCTTCTGCCACGTGCTCGACGGCGATTGGGTATTCCGCACGTACATATACGAATCCTTGGGAGGCCCCGATGGCGTACGCGGCGAGCAACATTCCTTCGATAACCTGATGCGGTACGCCTTCGAGCAGTGCGCGATCCATAAATGCGCCAGGATCGCCCTCGTCGGCGTTGCAGATCAGATACTTCTCGTCACCCGGTGCCTTCCGTGCCAGCTCCCACTTCAAACCAGTTGAGAACCCAGCTCCGCCACGTCCTCGCAGACCGGCTTGCTTTACCTCATCGACCACTTCACCCGGCTGTTTCGAACCGAGAGCTTTGGCAATCGTGCTGTAACCACCGCGCGCAATCGCATCCTCGATCTTAGTCGGGTCGATTCTACCGCAGTTTGCCAACACAGCGCGCTGTTGACCTGCATAGAAGGGAGTCTGATCCAGCGTGGCCGCAGTTTCGTCGCCCACCTTCTGGCATAGGCGTTCGACGGGCTCACCTTGGCGCAGCGTTGTTTCGATGATCTCGTCTACGTCTTCCGGTGTCACACCGCCGTACAGGTAATCTTGTGGTTCGATGACGACTGCCGGTGCCAGCACACACTGACCGTGGCAGCCCACGTCGACAACTGCCACTTCGTCGCTCAGGCCGGCTGCCGCCACCTTTTCGCGGAATGCTTGGCCCAGTTCGATGGCTCCCATCGACCGGCAGCCAGTCATACAAATGAGAACGCGCGCCCGGTGGGACTCTGCTTCCTCTTGCGCCTCTTGTCTAAAGCGCTCGAGGGATTCCACATCTCTGAACGTTACTTGCGACATTGTTTTCTCACTCGTACTGGTCGATGATTTTCTTGACGCGATCGGGAGCAACCTGACCGTAGTAATTGCCGTCCACCATCATCACTGGTGCCAGGAAGCAGGTGCCAAGGCAGGCAACCGTGTCCAGGCTGAACACCATGTCCTTGGTTATTCCACCATCCTTCACGCCGAGTGCCCGCTCGATAGTATCGAGCAAGCGGTGACCCCCTCGTACATGGCACGCAGTACCCCGACAGCAGCGCACCAGATGCTTGCCACGTGAGCCGGCAATTCTGTTTCTTCGCAAATCGCGAGAACCACATCAGGCGGCAGGTACCCGTATGTGTCCTGCAACCGTTGTAGGAGGGGGATGATATCACCTTCCGTGATCGGCGACATCTCTTCGACAACCTTCAAGGCGAGCGCCAAATCGACTGATTCAGCTGCCTGGGCTACAGTCATGACATGCTCCCGGTTCTTACGTAACTACCTTCGGACCGTTTTGTTGGAATCCCTGACTCTAGGCTGATTGGATGGTCGGAGGGTCCAAACAAACAAGACTGCCATCACGGGACCTGAAGAAACGGTATCGATGATGAATCCGAAATTAAAACGTTCCCATGAGACATTGCAATTCGGTCAAACAGTAGCTGGGATGTCTCTGCACAAACAAATGGGGCATCGGTGATGGCCGAATGCCCCAGTTGAGCCGACCTAACCGCAGCGCCGGCGGTTAGAAGAGCCCCGACACCTTTGCCGTATCCGGATCGATGTCGATGCGCCGGAATGCCGGATTCGAGCCGGTACCAGGCATCAAGCTTATGTCACCAGCGCACGGGCAGAGGAACTTCGCGCCCGAGTATATCAAGACGTCACGAATCGGGAGGCGCCAATCCTTGGGCACGCCCTTTTTCGTAGGATCGTGCGAAAGGCTCAAATGTGTCTTGACCATCATCGTGGCGTAGTCTGCGTACTTTGTATCACCTTCGAGCATCTTAGCCTTGCTGGTTGCTTCAGGTGCCCAGTCGACACCATCTGCACCGTAGATCTCCTTGGCGATGACACCCACGCGCTCGCGTAGTGGCATATCTAGAGGATAGAGGTACTTGAAGTCGCCTTCTTCGTCGCCGGCATCAATCACCGCGTCAGCCAGTTCGAGCGCTCCTTCTCCACCGAGTTCCCAGTGTCTCGATTCCGCACACCTTGCGCCAGCCGCTTCGGCAGCTCTGCGAATCGCTTCGCACTCTGCATCTGTATCCGTGGCGAAGCGGTTGATGCACACGACCGGGTTCATGCCTGACTTGCGCACGACTCCGATCATGTGTGCGAGGTTCTCGCAACCCTGTTCCACCAACCCTACGTTCTCTTGGCCGTATTCTTCCGGTAGTGCTTTACCGGCCACCACCTTCGGTCCTCCACCGTGCATCTTGAGTGCGCGAACAGTGGTAGTCAGCACCGATACGTGAGGCTTCAAGCCGCTCAGTCGGCATTTGACGTTCCAGAACTTCTCAAAGCCAATATCTGCTCCGAAACCAGATTCGGTCACGTGGTAGTCGAACAGCTTGAGCCCGACTCGGTCGGCGATGATCGACGATTGTCCCACGGCGATGTTGGCAAACGGTCCAGCGTGCACCATGCACGGGTTGTATTCAGCAGTGCACATCAGCGTCGGATTGATAGTGTTGCGCATGAACGCGGTCATTGCGTTGCCGACCTCGAGATCGCGACAGGTGACCGGATTACCAGTCTTGTCGAACGCCAGAGTGATGTCGTTGATGCGTTCCTTCAGGTCTCTCAGGTCAGAAGCAACCGCGAGAATGGCCATGAGCTCTGAGCCGACGGCGATTCCGAACTTGGACTGCATCGTAAAACCGTCGAACCGGCCGCCCATGCCAATGATGATGTTTCTCAACGCCTGTGCACAGAAATCGATTACCCAACCGAACTCGACTCTCGTGGGATTGATGTCCAACCGACGCATCTTGGAGAGGCGTTCGAGCTGTTCATCGGTGTAGTTGCGTTCGTGCTGCATTCGGGCTGTTAGAGCAACCATGCCCAGGTTGTGGGCGTTCATGATGTCATTGATGTCGCCCGTGAGGCCGAGTGAAAACTCGGTCATCGGAATGAGCAGCGCGTTACCGCCGCCGGCAGCAGTACCCTTCACGTTCATGGTGGGACCACCTGAGGGCTGTCTCAGCGCACCACCGACGTTCTTTCTGCGTTTGCCCAGACCTTCGATCAGACCGCAAGAGGTCGTGCTCTTGCCTTCACCCAGAGGTGTTGGCGTGATGGCAGTTACCTCTATGTATTTGCCGTCGGGTTTGTCTTTTAGCCGGTCGATGATCTTGAGAAAATCGAGCTTGGCGAGGCGGCCCATCGGCAGCATCTCTTCCTTCTCGAGACCCAGCCGCTCCTGCCATTCATCGATGGTCGGCATGTTTTCTTCAGCTGCCTCGGATATCTGCCAATCGGCCATGTTCACTGCGTCGTACGGCATGCTGCTTCCTTTCTCATTTCCTCAAATTATGTCTGTGAATTCTTCGACCGACCGGTACAGGAACACAAATGCTCCGTTATCGATGTCGACCTTGAGTTCGGCCCCGCGACTTGTCGCGTAGTCCAAATAACCAGGGGTATCACAAGACGCATCGTGGCATTCGCTAACATGCGCCGGTGCTTCCTGATTTCTCTCCCGGTCGAACCATGAGAGGCAGGTCATGTCTTCCAACACCGTGGTCGCGGCTGCGTCGGCAATTTCCTTTGCCGCGTAGAACTCTATCTCTACGTCGCTGGACGTTACCGTAATTGTCTTCATGACCTTGCTCCCATCAACTGAGCATGCGACCAAGAGGAATTCCCCTAGGAACCACAAAAAATGACATGATGGTGAGGAGATGGCTAGCCGTGTAGTTTTGCAGACACTGACTCCCAACACCCGCCCCCCTCTAGGAGGTTATTGATGTCAAGAGTACGATTGGGCCTCGCGGCAATGGTTTTCGTTGCCGGCATTTCCGCTCAAGCGCTCGCTCAGACCATG
>JBDHHK010000306.1:0-5259 GCA_039589395.1 Gemmatimonadota bacterium | reverse complement strand
CGTCCGACCGTCCGACCGTCCGACCGTCCGACCGTCCGACCGTCCGACCGTCCGACCGTCCGACCGTCCGACCGTCCGCCAAAGAGGACAGATGGTCGACCGCGGTAAGATGGTCAGTGCGTGTAACCCCTTTCTAGACAACAACTTACGCTCTCCACCGAAAAAGGCACGCCGTTTGCCTGTATGAGCATTGCGGCTCAGACAGGAGAAAAAGATGGGACACAAGCGGTGTTGGGCACTTGCGGCCTTGGTTTTGGTTCTCCCGCTCACAATGAATGGTCAGAACCTGGTGCGACACTCCAAAGGAATTATTGGATTCAACGGTTCACTGGCACGACCCACCGGTGAGTTCTTGGACTACGTCGATTGGGGAGGTGGTTTAGGGCTGTACGGCGTCGTCAACTTCGATCGACGAAATCAGATTGGCTTGCGGATAGGGTCGTCTCTAATCGTATACGGACATGAGAGTTACCCAGCGCAGATCCATCCCGCTATTGGCAGAGTGTGGGTGGATGTCAACACGGAGAACTTCATCGTGGACTTTGGAGTGGGCCCGCAAATCACGCTTGGCCGTGGTAGAGTGCGCCCGTACGTTTATGGTACCGCCGGATTTTCGTATTTCGCCACGGTGTCGTCGCTAGACGGGATCGATGGCGGGCCGGACTTCGCTCACACCACCAACTTCGACGACATCACGTATGCGCTAACCGGTGGTGGCGGGCTCCTGATGAGTGTCTCGCGCAGGGTGTCGTTCGACATGTCGGCGCAGTGGACATTCAATGACGAAGTCGAGTACCTGACACGAGGCGACATCGTAGACAATTGGGATGGCTCTATCACGATGTACCCGATCCTGAGCGAGGCAAACCTGATGACATTCCGATTTGGATTGGCCATAACGCTCTAACGACTCCATTCACGGGTGCCCGAGACGCTCGACTTTGTACTCAAAAAGGCCACGGTGCAGATTCGGGTTGGCGTCGGGCGCCCCATCGCGAAAACTCCTGCAGCCTGTAACTTCTTCCATTAGATTGTCGTAGGGTCGGCATACAAACTCCTTGGTCCGGGCAGGCGGATGTCTTCCCGGAACGGATTTCTGAGGGAGAGGCTTGAATGAGCAGTGATTCCTCGATCGTGCGGTGTTGCCTGTTGACCATCTTCCTCGGCACTACATACAAGTCGAGTTTGGTCCCGAAAGCTGGGAGATGGCAGGCGCCACAGTCGTCAATCGCCTCGGTCGTGAATGTGTGACAGGAGCCGCGATTCTCAAGGACGTGGAGTTTTCAAACGGTGTGATTGAAGTCGACATCGCCACACCGGATAGAACCCGTGCGTATCCGGGCATCGTGTTCAGAATGCAGGACCAGGCAAACATGGAGTGGGTCTATATTCGCCCACATCGATCGCCATTCTACTCTGATGCGATTCAGTACACACCCATGACAAACCGCGTTACAGGCTGGCAGTTGTACAGCGGAGAGGGGTATACCGCTGCCGCTGACTTCCCCGCTGACGAGTGGGTGCATCTCAAGCTGGAGATTGCCGGGACTCAGGCGCGCGTTTACGTAAATGGAGCAGTCGAACCCGATCTCATGATCACCGATCTCAAACACGGAGTAAGCCGAGGTGCTATAGGCGTCTTGGATTCGACCGGCGAAGCGGCGTGCTTTTCCAATTTCAGCTACACGGTCGACGAAAATCTCAGTTTCCCGACTCCTCCTGAAGCAGAAACGCCGCCAGGAATCATCGCCAGATGGGAAGTTTCGCGGGCAATCAAAGCCGAGGGCGTCAATCGGGGAGCGTATCCAGGGTTCTTAGCGATCGCAAACGCTGGGTGGCAACAGGTGGAAGCAGAGCCATCCGGGCTCGTGGACGTCGGTCGGTACGCGGAGCGTAGTGAAGGAGGCCCGGACCTAGTGTTCGCGCGAGCCACGCTGTTATCCCCGGAAACTCAGGACATCGAGTTCTCATTCGGGTACTCCGATGAAGTCGATCTCTTTCTGAACGGAAGAAAGGTGTTCTCGGCGAACAGCGCATACCGGTCCAGGGACCCGTCGTTCCTTGGAGTGATTGGGTTGTTCGACACAGTGAACCTGACGCTGGAGAAGGGCCTGAATGAGATTTTTTTGATGGTCACGGAGAACTTCGGTGGCTGGGGCCTGATGGGCGCAACAGATCCTGAGTTGGAACTCCCTGTCAAAGCATTTGATAGGGTCACCAAGGCGTGGGAGACCCAGGAGACGTTCCTCACACCCGAGTCCGTCTTGTACGATCCCGATCGCAAAATCCTGTACGTGACCAACTACGACATCAACACCTTCTCGACGCCTGAAAACACCGGCTACATCTCCAAGCTCAGCTTGGATGGCGAAGTGCTCGAGGAGAGGTGGGTGGCCGATCTCAAGGGCCCGGCTGGAATGAACATCTATGATGACATCCTTTATGTTGCCGAGCGGACCGGTATCGCCGAGATCGATCTTGCCACCGGCGAAATAGTGCGGCGGCACACGATCCCAGGATCTCAGTTTCTGAACGATGTGTCGATTGACGCCGAAGGAGGAGTGTATATCACCGACACGTATCCGTCGTCACACATCCTCAGCCGGATCTACAAGCTCGAGGATGGAGAGGCCGAGGAATGGTTCGGCGGGAGAGAGATAGGTAGGGCGAACGGACTGTTTTTGCACGCCAACGAGCTCCTGGTCGGCAACTCCGGTGACGGGCTTCTGAAAGCGGTGGATCTCGATCACAAGACGCTGCGGCGGATTGCTTGCTTTGGAGCTGGCGTGATCGACGGTATCCGATTGGACAACGACGGCAACTACATCGTTTCCAAATGGGACGGCCAGGTCTTTTCAGTTACACCGGGCGGCGACGTTGTCGAAATCCTAGATATCAGAGCGGAAGGATTGAACACAGCGGACTTCGAGTACTTACCCGAGCAAAACCTTCTGGTGATTCCGACGTTTCTAGGGAATAGGGTGGTGGCGTATCGGATCAACTACGAGTGAATGGTGAGCTGGTCTCGCCTGCTACCGGCCGTGCGCTGCGAGCGCTGCACTCTGCAGTTTTGCGAATGAAGTCTGAATGTCCAACAAGGAATGTCCAATGACGAAGTGAGTACACTTGGACATTCGAGATTGGACGTTCGACATTCAGACTTCCATCGCTCCCAATTCCGACCCCACCATGAACACGGTGAGCACTGTGAGGAAGATGAAGATGCCTGGGAAGAACGCGAGCCAGGGCTCTGTCGCCATCGACGTTTGTGCCTGGTAGAGCATGTTGCCCAGGCTTGGCTGCGGAGGTTGGACCCCGACACCAAAGAAGCTCATAGCCGACTCTAAAAGAATTGCGCGTCCGACCGCCAACGTTGCCGCAACGACTGCCGCGGGAGCCGCCGCGGGGAGTAGATGCCGGACCATTATCCTCGCGGGCAACATCCCTGTAGCTCTTGCGGCTTCGACATACGTCCTTTGTTTGAGCGATAGGAATTCGGCTCGGATCACTCTGGCCGTCTCCATCCAGCCGACAACACCGATGAGCAAGATCAGTGTCGGGACCGATGGCTCCATAATCGCGGCGGCAATCATGAGAAGCGGGAGGCGCGGGACCGAGAGCATGGTATCGGTAAGGCGCATGAGGATGTTGTCGATCCACCCTCCGACGTAACCGGCAACGGCTCCAATCGTCACACCTATTGCGGCGGTAACACCAGCGGCAAGCAACCCGATGACCAGAGATATTCGGGCACCGTAAAGAGTGCGTGTGAACACGTCCCGTCCCAATTCATCGGTTCCGAATAGGTGACCGAATGATGGTGCCGCTCGTCGTCCGGCGAGATCAATGCCATCCGGGAGGTATGGTGTAAGCACCGGCGCAGCCGCGGCCATCAGCGCCATGCCGATCAAGACCGCCCCTGCGGTAACGGTTGCTTTCCTTTCGGCGAACAGCTTCATCTGACCCTCACTCGCGGATCCAAAGCGTGGTACAGCACGTCTGCGGTGAGGTTTAGAAACACCACGGCACCCGATGTCATCATCAAGAACGCCATGAGTACCGTGTAATCACGGCGGGCTAACGCTTCGGTGAACAAACTGCCGAGGCCTGGCCAAGCGAATACGCTCTCGGTTATGACCGCGCCGGTAACCATGATGGCCGCGTCCATGGTGATCACGGTGACGAATGGCAACAAGGCGTTTCGGAGTGCATGCTTCCAAACGACTCGTCGTTCGGGCACCCCACGAGCACGGGCTGCCAGCACAAAACGTTGGCGAATTGCGTTCCCCATGGACGAGCGCAGAAACCTCGACCATGCGGCAGCGTGCAGCGCGGCGAGCACGATAGCGGGCATGATGATATGGCTCAGACGATCGAGCATACCGCCGTCACCGAACGATGTACGTCCCGATGACGGGAGCCAGCCGAGTCCAACGGCGAAGATGAGCTGTAGCAGTAAACCAACCCAGAATACCGGAAGCGAGATGCCGGCGAATGCAACAACAGTGGTCGTGTGGTCGACCCAGCCACCTCGGCGGAGCGCGCCGAATACACCCAGTGGTAGCGCTACCACGGCAGCCACGACTATCGCCCCGGCAATGAGCTCTAGAGTCGCCGGGAGCCTCTCCATCAGCCTTTCCAGCACGGGCCGTCCATCGGTGAAGCTGTATCCCCACTCCCCCACTAGGAACCCCTTTGCCCAGCTGAAGTACTGCTCCACAAGCGGTCGGTCCAGGCCAAGTGCCGCGCGTAGTCGTTCGATGTCTTCCGGCCGGACGTTCGGGTTCGCCAGGTACATGTCCAGCGGGCCGCCGGGCGCGGCATGTATCAGTGCAAAGACGAGGACCGAAATGAGAAACAGAAGTGGGACTGCCTGCAGCGACCGCCGAGCGATAGCGGATCTCCCACTCGTGGACATTCCAGAAGATCCCGGTGTTGGTTGGGTTGCCTCTGAAGTTCAGCAAGTTCGATGGAACGGCGTCGAGACGGGTAACGTTGTAGAGTGGAAGCTCCGGTACCAATTCCGCGATCAAGCGCTGCGCGGTATGAAGTAGGTCTCGCCTTTCATTGAAGTCTACGGTGCGATCTGATGCGTAGAGAAGATCTGTCAGTTCGTCGTGCTCGATGTAGTTGATGTTTCTCCCATGTGGTGGCATGCGATCCTTGGCAAAGAACAGAGTGATCTCCGGGTCTGGGGGCATGTGCCACCAGTGCAGCATCGCTTCGAATTGGCCCTCAAACCACTGCGTACTTATCGCC
>JBDHHK010000305.1:0-4324 GCA_039589395.1 Gemmatimonadota bacterium | reverse complement strand
CGACCGGTGCTGGTACGATCGATCTCACGGGAACGCAAACGTTGAGCCTGGTGAGTAATCTGACGTTGCCGAGTGGAGTATCTCAGTGGGCGTTCGGCGGTACGGTGACGGTGAATGGCACCAGCAGTTTGATCGTTGCCGGCACGTTGCCGTTGACCGGTGATGTAGTGAACACGCCTCTCAGCATCACGAGCACCGGTACTGTGACAGCGTCAGGCGGGTCGACTGCACCCAGCTCCATCAACGGTGCGGTGACAACGGTAACAGGGAGCACACTGCGCGTTAACGGCAACGGCGGCGCAACCACGTTGACGGTAGCCAACGGATTCACAAACAACGGCACAATCGAGTTCACGGGATCGAGTTGGAACGGAGTGCTGACGGTAGCGACCGGAACGTTGACTAACGCCGGGGCGATTCAGACGGTCCTGGGTACCAATGCACACCAGTTGAATGCTTCGGTGGCTAACCAGGGAACGATTAGCGTCGATCTGAGGTCGCTGACGATCAATTCGACCGTGGACTTCAGCAACAGTGGGACCGTGACCGTAGGTAGTGGACTCACACTCACGGCTTCGGGCGGCGCCTTCACCAATACGACAACCGGCACCATCGAGGGCGCCGGAACGATCGACGTGTCGTCTGGCGCACAGTTCATCAACCTGGGCACAGTAGGTCCGGGCGATGCCACCACACCATTGGGTAGACTTACGTTCGTTGATTTTCTGCCATTTGACACTCAGGGCGATCTGAATGTGGAGCTGGACGGTCTCACGCCAGGCAGTGAGCATGATCAGGTGGCAGTCTCAGGCTCAGCCACATTGAACGGCACTCTCAATGTGACATTCCTCGGAGGATACACTCCGCAGGATGGTGACGCATTCACGATCTTGACGTGCAGTGGATCGTGCACCGGATTCTTTGAGATTGAGAATCTGCCAGACCTGTCAGGGCTGGGCTTAGACGGTTTCGTTACCTATACCGGTGCAGAGGCAGTCTACGAGGTGATTGCGCCGTAGTATCCAGCGCAAAGCCTGTGAAGTAGCGAGGGCGACACCTGCGGCTCGATGTGGGTTGTCGCCCCATTTCGTCCATTTCCTCGCCCCACACCTGCGCCGCCGCTCCTGTTGCACGTCCGCAACACGATCCTGTCCCATTGTCCTTGCAGCGTCCCTCCCCAATCGGCACATTCCCTGCGTGTTGGAACAGGGTTTTGTGGCGTTCAAAGATCGTACCTCCTCGAAAACGTTGGTGTGACGATGCGACTGCCTACTTTCCGTCTCCGCCTTCTTGCGCCCTTGGCGCTTTCCTTGACTCTCCTTTTCGTCAGCTGCCTCGACGACCCCTCAGGGCCGGGAGTCCAACCCGGCTACCTCGCACTTGCTCCGAGTTTCGAGAGCAGTGCCGCGGGGATAGTAGACGTCGACGACATACACGTCTTGTTAGTGCGAGACGCGGACGGAACCACCGCCCTGGATACAGTCGTTGCTTTGGCTGCCGAAGCCGACTCCGTGGATCTCAGCTTCACGATCCTGGTATCGTCGTCGAGCGAGACATTCACGCTCACTCTCGAGTGCTTTTCCCCAACGGGTGAAGTGGTGTTCAGCGCCGGTCCGGTCGAGGTTACCGCCACGACATCCGGCACCGACAACGTCGTCGCCGAGGATGTCGAACTCGATTACGTAGGGGTTGGATCAAACGCTGCTGGCGTGCAGATCTTGAGTGTTACGGACACGATCAAGTTTGGTGACACCTTGCTGGTTCATGCGGTGGCATTTGATAGCTCAGAAACAGTCATCGAGGGCACGCCCATCAAATGGCTCTCGCACGACACTGCCCGGGTTGTAATACCCGACGCCGGCGTTGGACGGATAATCGGCAATCGGGAACGCGGATGGGTGCACGTCGAAGCTCAGCTCCTGACCGGCCAGACTGACACGATGGATGTGGTGGTGGAGCCGGTGGCGAACGCCATCGCGATAGAGTCGGGTGACGGCCAAGTCGGTCCAGCTTTGGAACAGCTGGAACTACCGATCGCCGTTGAGGTGACCGCAATAGACGGGCTCGGCGTGCCAGATGCGACTGTCGACTTCACAACTGGTAATGGCGGATCGTTCGGACAAACGTCGGTACTTACGGGAGCAGATGGGTTCGCATCTACCACTTGGACGCTCGGTGCGGATGAGGGCACTCAGACAGCTACGGCCACGGTCGCGGGTGTCGGCCAAGTAACGTTCACCGCAACCGCATCAGCAGAAGTCCTGTTCCGCGACGACTTCGAGGACGGCAATCTCGACGGCTGGGGCTGTTTCGACGGCGACCCGCAATTTGATGACGGGGAGTTTTACATCCAAGACGGTGAGTTGATAATCTCAGGGCAGGATGGAACCGGTGAAAAGGTCTGCCTCGTTAGTGACGTTGGCCGGACTGACTACGCTTTCGAAGCAACCATCACAAACGTGGGTGGGATTGGTGACGATGTGGCTGCGCTGATCTTCCGCGCAGATACGGTGGCAGGTACCGCGTACGCATTCGAACTGAGCGGCGGTTGGCCAGGCGGTGGCATAGTACATTTGGGTGATCCAGATAGGTGGTTGGGTGAAAAGAACTTTGCTGTACCGTACAACCAGCCACTCAGGCTACGCGTAGAGGTATACGGGTCCACTATTACCGCATTTGTGGACGGTACACCCGAGTTCCAATTCCAAGACGCTGGCCCGATGACTGGAAGGATCGGCCTGGGCGTTCTCGAATCTGAGGTTCGATTCGATGACGTGTTGGTCACCGCGGTTGGTCCGCCAACATCCGTCACGATTCCGGAGTTGAGGTTCACTGTGCAGCCGAGCAATGCAGAACCTGGTGCTGCCATCTCACCCGCGGTTGTAGTAACTGCGTACGACGAAACAGGCGCGGTTGACGCGAGCTTCTCCGGCAACGTGACAGTTGAGATCTACGACGATCCTAGCGGTGGGACCCTGTCGGGCACGCTGTCGGTCACGGCTGTGAGCGGCGTAGCAACGTTCAGTGACCTCTCGGTCGACCTCCCAGGCTCCGGATACAGCTTGTACGCGTGGGCAACGGATTACCTGTCGGCAACCAGCGAGCCATTCGATGTCATCTCTACCGGTCCACGGGAGGTTGCTTGGATCAATGCGACCGGCGGCAATTGGAGTGAGCCGACAAATTGGGACATAGGGGAGGTACCGGCAGCTGCCGATATCGTCACGATCGATCTCGACGGGACGTACACGGTCACGCTCGATGGTACCAGGACGGTGGGTTCATTGGCACTAGGCGGTCTAACCGGGAGCCAGACTCTCTTCTTCTCCGGTTTCAGTATGACCATAAACGGAGCGTTGTCGGTTGGGGCCAACGGAGTACTTGATATCGCCACAGGGATACTGGCAGGTACCGGTTCTCTCACCAACAGTGGGTCGGTTGTTATGGGCGCCGGGACTATCGACATACCACTCGACAATTCGGGCCTCTTGCTCGCCGCGTCGAGCATCAACACGATCAACGGAGCAGTGACAACCACGCCCACCTCAATCATCCGGGTCAACGCAAGCAACAATACGACTCTCACTGTGGCCAACGGCTTCACTAACGTCGGGTTGATCGACATCACACAGAGCACCACCGGTTCCAGCAGCTATACTAGTACGTTCGCAGTTACAGCCGGGACGCTGATTAACACCGGTACGATCCAATCCACAATAGGTGCACGGACTGGTAACAGGGTGCTGAATGCGGACGTAGACAAGGTCGAACGCTGACTCTGAGCAGTGGTACGACCACGATACTGGGAACGGGCACCATACTCACGCCGACAGCCACAGGTCGAATAGTTGTAAACGGCGATCTGACACTTGCGAGCAACTTCACGCTGGCTAGTGGTGAGCCGGCACTAAACCTGTACAACAACAACAGCACGGTCACGACTATCAGCGGTGCTGGTTCGTTCACCAACCAGGACACGGTGTTCGTTCGTGAGGATGTGATCGACGTGGCATTCATCAACCAGGGTGTTGTTATAGCTCCTGAGTTCAATGCGGGCAGCTTCTTCAATGGAGCTTTCAGCAACGAGGCTGCTGGTGTGTTGCGGATTCAAGTGTGGAATACCAGCGGTGTGACCGTGGCCAATGGTTTCACGAACGCCGGATTGATTGACATCTCGCAGGGCACGACTGGTTCCAGCAGTTACGTGAGCAGCCTGACGGTCACGACTGGTACGCTCGTGAACACCGGAACGATCCAATCCACAGTAGGGGCACGGACTGGTAACAGGGCGCTGAATGCGGACGTAGACAACCAGGGCACGATC
>JBDHHK010000304.1:0-3856 GCA_039589395.1 Gemmatimonadota bacterium | reverse complement strand
GGCGATTCCGGCGGTCACCGTTTATGTGCTGTCGTATTACGGCCTGACACGCTTTCTGTTCTACTTCACTCTAGCGATGCGTCGTAAGCTGGAGGCGCAGGAAGCGCAATTCATACTCCGGTACGAGGTCTTGACGCACGGCATAATGTTTGTCGCTGTGGCGGTGATTGTTTTGACCGTGGTGTTGCTTCCTCCCATGACTTGGCCCTTCGTCGGTATGCTCTTGCTGTTCGGTGTCTATGCGATCAAACGCATCATCGAAGAAGCGGTGCACGCTGAACAACTCGCCAAGGTCCACGCGATGGAATCGGTGCTTTCGAGCATTGCGGATCTCGATCTTTCTCTTGCACAGCTAGAGCGTCTAACCCATCGGATCTTGGACTGGAACGACTTTCGTGTGTATGGACGCTCCGATAGTGAGTTAGTGCTGTTGTATCGGGGTACTGAAGGGGCGAACGCAGGCGGAGAAATACCGGCTTCGCTAGACGAACTCCGCGAACAGGCTGTGGAGCAGCGCAAAGCGATAGTCATTCGCGATGGCGATCGTGATGTGAGGGCTCTGCGTTTACCGTCCAGCATCCAGAGCCTGATAATTCAACCACTACAGTTTGGTGAACAGCTGCTGGGTACTCTCGAGCTCGAACATCACAAACGGCGTGAGTACGAACGGCGTCAGGTTGCCTTGGTGGAAGCGTGTGCGCATCGAATAGCCACTGCCATCCACATCGCTCAGTTGCGGCAGCCTCTGGTCGACACGGTTCAACGGATCGGTGTTCAGGTTGGCAGTCTCGGAAAAGCCGCGAATGCAGTCCGAGATGCCGCCAAGGCTATGGCCGATTCAACCAGGGCTATCGTCATGGCGTTGTCCCAACAGGATGCAGATGTAGCCGAGGGACTTTCGGCCACCCGCAACCTCAGTGAGGCGTCGCGTGTAGTCGTGAGCGACAGTGCAGAGGCTGCGGCCGCGAGCGGTAAAGCGAGCGACGCGGCCAAGCGACACCGGCAGACTATCGCAGGTGCAATCGAGAGACTCGTGGCGTTGAAATCGTTTGTGGGAGAGAGCTCGTCGAAGGTAGACGGACTCGACGCTGCTAGCCGCCGGATTGTGAGGTTCTTGGCGTCGATTCGCGAGCAGGCAGACATGACGAACTTACTTGCCCTCAACGCTGCGATAGAAGCCGCACGGGCGGGCGAACATGGCCGCGGCTTTGCCGAGGTGGCGAAGGAGGTGCGGTCGTTGGCGGAGCAGAGTGGTAATGCTGCGATTGAGGCAGGACAGCTCGTTGAGGATATGCAGGTGCGGCTCCGACAGGTAGTGGACCAGATGAGCCGTGGCCAGGCAACGGTCGGCGGAGTGGAAGACATGAGCACCGAGGGACTCAAGGCGCTCGAGCAAATTGTATTGGCGACACTCGAGGCGACAGGCCACGCGAGTCGGATCGCGGCGACGGCGGAACATCAACAGGAGTCTTTCAGTCAGCTGCGCGATCGCATGGACGAGATCTCCGGGATCTCCACCCGCAACCGCCAGGACGCAGACTTGATGCTCGATAGGGTGCGCGATGTAGAAGCTGGTGTCGACGATTTGGCCGTAGCCACAAGCGAATTGGATTCGATAGCCACTATGCTCGCCGAGGTTACTCGTAAGTTCACCACTGACGGTACGAACCCAGTTCTTTGAGTTCGCGGCGTTTCGGAGTACCATTCGCTCGTGTCAAAGCTGGATAGCATATCCCTGAATGGGATGCGGTTTCATACGTGCGTTGGGCTCCTGCCCCACGAGCACCATATCCCCCAGCCGTTGGAGTTGGACCTGCGGGTGTGGGTGTCGCTGCGCCGTGTCGGAGAAACCGACTCCCCAGACGCATTACTGGACTACCGCGATCTCTACCGTGTGGTTCGTGACACCGTGCATGAGAGCCACCACAAGTTTCTCGAAGGATTATGCGAACGAATCGCTGCCCGTGCATTCGAGTTCCACGGTGTTTTGCGTGCAAGAGTCGCAGCGCGGAAACCACATGCCCCGCTGGACGGTCCCATCGATCACGTTGAAGTAGTCGTTGACCGACAACGAGACGATTGACCGTGTCCGAGCGTGCGTTTGTGGCGCTCGGCTCCAACTTGGGCGATCGTCACCAATACCTATCACTCGGCCGAGAACGGTTGTCCCGACTCGAGCGCACGAAGCTCATCGCGGAAAGCTCGATTGAAGAAACGCCACCCATAGGGCCTGGTGAGCAAGGTCCCTACCTGAACCAGATGGTGTTGTTGGAGACCGATTTGTCGCCGCAGGAACTGCTACGATACTGCCACTCCATCGAGAAGGAAGCCGGACGTGTTAGAGGCGAACGATGGGGAACGCGAACGCTCGACCTCGACATAGTTCGGTTTGGAGACCGCGTAGAATCCGACGACGATTTGACTTTGCCTCACCCTGAGGTCTCGAATCGCGCTTTCTGGCAACGCGAAATCGCGGAGTTGGAGCCTCATGTCAGATGAAAGCTTGAAGTTCCCGAGCTGGGCTTTTATCCATGAATCGCGACTAGGCCATGTCAAAGGTGTAGCCACACTCTTGTCGGCCTGGGCCGACGAAATGGCGATACCAGCCGAGGAACGGGTACGCTGGCACAAGGCGGTGATACTGCATGATTCTCTGAAAGATGCGCCGGCGGAGATACTAGACGGGCTGGTGCCTGATTGCTGGGATATACCTAGTCTGAAACATGGTCCCGCTGCAGCTGTTATGGCGGAGCGCGACGGTGAGAAGGATTCCGGCGTGCTCAATGCTGTGAGATATCACTCGGTTGGGTATTCTGGCTGGGAGATGGTCGGCAAGGTCCTGTTCCTCGCCGACTACCTCGAGGAAGGTCGGGATTTCCACACCAAACGCCACTCCCAGCTCTCCGGGCGTGTTCCTGCGGATTTGGATGCCGTCCTTCGCGCGGTAACCGTGGAGAGATTATCGGATGTTCTCGCCTACGACTTTCCCCTCTTGCCTGAGACTGTACAGTTTTGGAACTCTCTCATCGGCGCACGATAACAGTCCTCGTCGTTCTCGTTCCTTTTGTGGCCATCGTTGCCTACTGGTTGGCGCATATGGAAGAGGCGCCAGCCTCATCTCTTCCGATTCCGGGCGAGGAAATCCAAACGACGGTGGAGGTTCTGAATGGCACGCTGGTTGACGGCCTCGCTCGAACATTGACTGGGCGTCTCCGCCGGGCTGGGATTGACGTCGTCTTTTTCGGTTCGGCACGCGAAAACGACCGTGATTCCACCCTGATATTGGTGCGACGTGGCGATTCGACCGTGGCGGACCCGATTCGCGCCGTATTGGGAGTTGGGCGTATCGTCGTTGAGCCTGATTCACTCCTACTTCTGGACGTCACCGTGTTGTTGGGCCGCGATCTTGCCGGAGCGCGCGGCGTCAGTCCATAGTTGACCGCAGGCGGCCTCTATATCGACGCCGCGGCTGCGTCTCACCGTTACGTTCACACCCAACCCGCGAAGTGTGGCGGCGAATCGATGGATTTCAGATCGGGGCGTCGGCTGTAGGCCTGGCGGACCACCCGGGTGCAAGGGGAGCAGATTGACCATAGCTCCGATTGGCCGTGCGACTTCCGCAAGTGCAGCGATATCCTCTTGGCGGTCATTCACACCTTGGATCATTATGTACTCGAAGGTGACACGCCGCGAGAAGTTCTTCACGACACTCAGAACGTCTTTGAGCGGATAGCGTCGTTCTGCCGGCACTAGCTGTCGTCGCCGGTCGGCGATTGGAGAGTGCACGGACAAAGCGAGGCGGAACTGCTCAGGTCGTTTCGCTAGTGCTTGAAGTTTGGGGACGATCCCAACCGTG
>JBDHHK010000303.1:0-3870 GCA_039589395.1 Gemmatimonadota bacterium | reverse complement strand
ACAGCAGCCTCTTGAATTCCTTGGGTAATCCAATGACCCGCCCGCTCACCGATTTGATCAAGGGTAAGATCGCCCGTGGCATTGCGGAACGCGGCAACAACGACGTGATTGGGATTCAGATCAAGACTGCCGCCGCGAGGTAACAACATCACCACTACAATCACAACGAAAATCACTGCAACAGCAGAGGCACCGATTGCCATCTTCCGAGTTCGCTTTACCGCACTGATGGGCACCGTACCAAAGGGTGTAGTACCTCCACTTGGCGTAGCCAGTGCCTCAAGCTGCGGAATCAACTCCTCTGCGGTCTGCCATCTATCTGCTGGCTTCTTCTCCAAACACTTCATTACCAACTGAGCCAGAGCGGGTGGCACTGATTCCCGATACTTCGTCACTGGTTCCGCCGCCAAAGTCACATGCGCCGCGAGTATCTCCTGCTGCGTCGTTCCAGTGAACGGCGGCCTACCTGTCAGAAGTTCGTATGCGACAGCACCCACTGCGTAGATGTCGGCCCGATGGTCGATGTGCGGATCGGCGGCAGCGTGCTCGGGACTCATGTAGGCTGGCGTGCCCAGAGCAATGCCTTCGGTCGTTAGCTTCTGACGGCCTGTTGCTTCGCTTATTGCTTTCGCGACGCCGAAGTCAGTCACGAGCGCGTGACGGCCTCTAAGCATTATGTTGTCGGGCTTGATGTCACGGTGAACCACACCACTGGAGTGTGCCTCAGCCAATGCGTCTACAACCTCTTTCAGTATTCGCACTGCGTCGGTTACAGGAAGCTCTCCTTCCTTCGCCAGCTTCTCACGTAGTGATTCACCTTCGATGTACGGCATGACGTAGTACAGGAAACCGTCAGCCTCGCCACAGTCGAACAAACCGAGAATGTGGGGATGGTTTAGTTTCGCAGCGATGTCGATCTCTTGCAGGAAGCGATCAGGCCCGAGGGCAGCAGCGAGATCTGGCTTAAGCACCTTCACCGCCACCTTGCGGTGCAGCTTTAGATCCTCGGCAAGATAGACCGTCGCCATACCACCTACACCAAGCTCTAACTCGATGGCGTAACGGTCAGACAAAGCGGCTTTCAGAATGTCAAATTGGTCGGTCATGAGGAGCTAAGATGTGGTCCAGACACGTCGTGCGCCAGAGGCTTGGCCTCTACACCGACAACTCCGTGAGGAAGTCAGCCAAGGGAAGCACATCCACGCGCCCGACCTGCTGCCTCCGTGTCCCGAGGAACACGACGATGCTCCGTTTCACGCGCGGTTCGCGTTCGGCGAGGCTTTCAACGCCGCGAAGCGCGCGCCGAGTCACATCACGACCACTCTTCACTTCGACAGCCCAACACTCGGTACCCAACTCAACCACGAAGTCGACCTCCAGACCATGACGAGTGCGGTAGTAATACACCTTGAGTTCAGGCCACAGGCTACCCGTGCGGCGAACGAGTTCTTGCGCGATGAAATGCTCGAAGAGGAGCCCACGTTCATCGGGCAAGGGACGATCCAGGGGGCGACGCAGTAAAGCGTTCCGAACGCCGAGGTCGAACAGATACATCCTCGGGTGCGAAACCAGCTTCGTCCGATCAGACCCGCTCCAGGCAGGTATGCTGAAGCCGACAAGGGTGTCTTCGATGACGCTCATATAGCGTCGCGCCGTCTCATACCCAACTCCGGCGTCGCGACACAGTGCGTTCACATTCAACACCTTGCCCGAAGATGCAGCAAGCAACTCTAGCAAGCGCGCATATCCACCGATGTTCCGCACGAGTGCCTCTGCTTGAATCTCTTCCCGGAGATACGTGTCCGTATAGGCCTGAAGATCTCGCGCCCTGAGATCGGGGTCGGCCTCCGCGTAGATACCCGGCAACGTGCCATGGGCCAGGCATCTGTCGAGGTCAAAGTCCTCTCCCAGTTCGCGGGCTACGAGGGGATGCAGGTTATGTACATGCACTCTGCCCGGCAGAAGGTTCGCCTGGCCACGCCTCAGTTTCCGTGCGCTCGATCCGGAGAGCAGAAATCGGAAGCGTCGCGGTGTCTTGTCCAGGAACACCTGCACCACATCCAGCAGAGCCGGGACCTTCTGAACCTCGTCAATGAAGACCGTGCGAACAGCGGCGGGAACGGCTCTCAATTCATCAGCGAGCCTCTCAGGTCGAGTAACGTAATCACGAAAGGTTGCCGGATCGGCGAGATTGACCTCCATATCCGGATCGAGCGACGAAAGTAGAGTCGACTTGCCGACCTGACGCGGGCCCAGCACGAGTATGCTGCGTCGGGAATCGCGCATCTGTTTGTGCAGAAGGCGTTTATACATGTGGGTAAATATACCGCTTTTTTACCCACTGTCAACAACAGCTGCGGACTAGCGGGTAGCAGACACGGAGAGCTGTCGAGGCTGGTAGGAACTCAATCCTAGGCGTGGAACTGGGCCGGAGACGCGTTGCGAGGGGTGGGTTGGGAGGATGGGAAGAGCCTACCGAGCACGGGCGAAGCCCGTGTGCAGGTACGCCCCGTCGCGAAGCAGACGCGGCTCGGCGGCGCCGAGCCGAGAGCGTCCGCCTACTGATTGAGAGACGGGCCAAGTCTTACATCATCTCTTTGCATTTAGTTGTCAAACCGCGAGTTCGTGTCGTCCTTTGCAATACTTCTCGTCGCTCGACGTAAGACTTTGCACGACCTACCCTGCACAGAACTGACTCAACTGGCGTCGATGATGAGTCGTTCAATCACTACTCATCGCTGCCAAGTCCCTTCAGGATCTCACCCAGCAATGCACCCAACTTCGGGAGTTCCTGTTCGACTACCTACCAGATTATTGTGAGATTCACCCCGAAATACTCATGAATCAGCTTGTCTCGCATCCCGGCAAACCGGCGCCACGGAATGTCAGTTCGATTCGACCGCATCTCATCGGAGACATTCTTCGCTGCCTCGCCGATGATCTCCAGGTTGCGTACGACGGCATCCTGGGTCTTCTCATCATGACCGAACTCGCTCCTTCCCTCGGACGTGTATCTCAGAATTCGATCGACGGCGTCCCGAATATGTGCGAGGTAGACACGATCATCCTTCAAAGTGGCACTGCCTCCGCCAGGATCTTGGCTCTCAGGTATGGGCTGATACCGCCGTCTGATATCACATCCACCCTTCGACCGAGCAAGTCCTACAAGTCCTGCCACAGTCCGACAAGGTCCAGAAAGCTTCTGCCTTCCTCCATTTCGACGAGGAAATCCACGTCGCTTCCTTCGGTTGCATCACCGCGGGCCACAGACCCGAAGACACGGACATTGCATGCTCCGTGCTCTTCGGCAAGACGCAGAATGGTCTCTCTCTCGGCGGTGAGCAGTTCACTTGGACTCATGAGATCATCACTGTCATTATCGACAAGAAGATAGGTAACCGCTGTTCGGAATGCGAGAATGACCGCGGCAAGTCAATCTCTCTGGGCGGTGCACGTGGAAACCAACTGGCCGTTATTCAACCACACAAAACCAACACAGCGACTGAAAAGTCAGTCGCCGCAGTGATACCCCGCCAGGGACTCGAACCCCGAACCTACTGATTAAGAGTCAGTTGCTCTAGCCAGTTGAGCTAGCGGGGCTAGGTCGGAAAACGTACTGAGCCCCAAGGAGTTGCGCAAGTTCGCTCTCGGCTCCAAAGCCCGTCCCAAAAACGACTGTGGGCACTTTTGTGGGCACTTTTTCACAGTGCCAGCGCAGTCACATATCTTCCCTGGCGTAGACTGTACGTCGTCAGGCCGAATGGGACAAATCTGTTCCCGGATTAATGGACACGTTCCCGTATTGATGACGGCCTGATCAGCTCCTCCTTTCTTTGCGGTTCTCCTCGGTTGTAGCACGCTCGCCGTCTC
>JBDHHK010000302.1:0-3872 GCA_039589395.1 Gemmatimonadota bacterium | reverse complement strand
AGCGAGGCTGCCATAGATGCAGTGAACAGGACGAATGCGAAAATGGCACCGTGGATCAGAACATACGCGAGGTTGATCGAGAGCTTGCGGACCAGCAGCTGTGGCCCTGAAAAAATCGGGCGAAGCCAGGTCAGTTCCTTACCCTCCCGCCCCAGCGCATTGACACCGTTTTGCATCGCCATGAACGCCATGGCGATTTGCGTGGTCAGAATCGGTACGGTTTCCGCGAACGCAGGGCTGATTGTCCCGCGATTTCGGAGTGCCATAGCGATAGTCACGGACAAGATTCCCAACCAAAGAAGGTTGACTTGGTGAAAGAGATACCGCTTCGGCTCGCGCGAGTACGGAACCGCTATGTCTTTACGCCAGAACGCGCTCACGCCAGTCGGCAGCCAACGAGATGGCAGTCCGGTGAAGACGGGCGCGTACGTGCGGCTGAAAGGCGACACGAGATCGGCCGAGATATCGCGGTGCGCCGAAAACGACCACCGGTAAGTTGTCCGGATTGCCCAGAGAGCTGCGGCGATTGACACGCTGAGCCACCCAGCCAAAGCCAACCATCGTCCGTCGTCTGCGGCCAGAGCAGCAGCAAACGGTATCATACCGATTGGAATGGATACGACGACCGAGTCACCGAGCGTTTCCAGGGTGCCGATCGCGTATTTGTTGGCGGTTACAATCGCGATGAGCAAAACGACGAACGCACTCAAGGCCGCGCCACCGCTGATATTCACGATGAGATCTGCGTTGCGAATTTGTCGCTTTGTCGCTGCTGAAAGCAGTGAGCGTCCTATGGCGCCAGCAACGACCCCTGAGGATATCGCCAGCATGCACGTGGTGAAGACGTGAACCGGTACAGACAGCCAGAGACGGTCGAGCCGGGCGGCCAACGGCTGCCAGAAATAGGAGAAGAACAGACCCACAAATCCAAGCGTCGTGTGCGGCATCGCCACAAACAAGCGGTATTGGGCCAACGTGGGGGAAAGAGCTGGCAAGGCGGCGAGGGGATCTCGGTCGGGATTCTTGACAAAACCTTTCGCGAGCTGCGCTAAGATCATTAGGGAAAGCGTCGCGGCGAGCCATAGATGTCCGACCAAGAGAAGACCATCAAGGCCTGCCCTGGTATGCGGAAGTGTTTCGAAGAAGCCGCCTGTAGCCGTGGGCAACAACATCACCAACAAGAAGATCCCACCGAAAAACTCCAACTTACCGTGCAACGTGTTGCGCACCTGATATACGTAATTACGCATCTGGTTGCGGGTACGCCAACGAACGAGGGTACATATCTTTTGGACCGAGGCTGTTCGAGGAAAACACACTGAGCAGTTTGCCATTTGGAGGATCAAGAAAAGGAACGAGCGCGAGATCGCGTGTGTTTGGGGGTGGGTTTACTACCACCCCCGGTTCTCTGACACGCGATTAGTGGAGTGCGCTACCGCAGCTTCCTATGGCAGTCGTCCACGTGGCGCCCCACACGAGCTTAGAAAATGGATCGGGACTCAGGGCCATACCGATCAAGAACGCTGCTGAAGCTCCACACACGAAACCGTCCCACAACCCTTTCCCGTCGATAGCCCGCATTTGCGACGTGTTCAGGATTGTCACAATACCTCCTTCTTGCGGTTTTGGAAAATCGTTTCGACTCACTTGAGGGCAGCGGCGATTGCACACACACCTACCGCCTTGCTTGTGAGGTACAAGCCGAGCAATGGACTGAAAAAGAACGCGCCGAACGTGAGCCCCAGCGATATCCCGCAGGCAGTACCCGGCCCTCCTCCCTCCAACTGCATCATCTCCTCCTTCTGCAAAAACTCCATCACACCTCCTCGTTGAGTTGAAAACCAATCAAAGTTTTGATCTGGAAATCGCGTGTGACATGATGACGAAAGGACGTTTCGAGTGTTGCATCATTCTTACGCGCCGAGGAGTCGTTTAATGCGGCAGGACGGATCGACCGTTGAACAGCAGAAGACTTCACATGCCCCAGCCAATCCCTAGGTCAGGGCTGTGTACGAAACTCGTTGACCGGCTATTGTGCGGTTTCGATGCGGACGGTGCACCCGGTAAAGGCTGTTACTTCACTCCACCCTCAGCGCCTCTATCGGATCCACGTTGCTCGCCCGGCGCGCAGGCAGGTAGCTGGCCAGCAGAGCGACCATCGCCATCAGTATCGCGACTGCTCCAAAGGTCCACGGATCGGTGGCACTCACGTTGAAGAGCAGACCCTCCATAACCCGTGTCGCGATCACGGCGCTTGCGAGGCCGACTGCCACCCCTGTCATAGCCAGCACGAACCCCTGTCGGGCCACCATCTGAATGACCTCTCCACTTCGTGCTCCGAGTGCAATGCGAATGCCGATCTCGTTGGTACGTGCGGCCACCGCGTGAGACATCACGCCGTAAACCCCGATAATGCCGAGCAGCAAGGCGACGCCGGCGAACAGGCCAAGCAGAGTCATCGTGAACCTCGGCCGCGCAACTGCCCGAGTCAGGACCGTGTCCATGGTGCGCATGTAGACAATGGGTACGTTCGGGTCCAGCGATCGAACCACCTCCCGGATCGGGCCTGCCACGCCTGTGGGATAGACGGAGGTCCTGACAGCCAGCACCATCGACCGGACAAAATGATCTCTCATCTGCAAGTACGGCTCGTAGAGGGTCGGGTAGCTCGTGCCTAACCCGTCAAACTGCATGTGACGGACTACTCCAACAATCGTCGCGTACTCGTCGAAGGTCGTCGTGATTCGCTTTCCGATCGGGTCTTCACCCGGCCAGTATGTTCGAGCGAGAGTTTCGTCAATGACAATCACCTTAGCTGCTTCGGCGCCATCCGTTTCGTCGAAGACGCGACCGCTTACGAGGGTAGACCCTAGGGTGCGGAAGATTCCCGGTCCTGCCCAGACATGACTCGCCGAGCAGCAGAACTGCTCTTCTTCAGCTTGTTCCTGTTCCTCGATGTGGAAGCGGCCCTGGTGCCAATCAACCGCGACCGGAGTGCGGCTCACCAATGCGGCGTTCTCGACACCTGGAAGAGCTTCGACCTCTTCTGTCAAACGGTCATAGAACTCCATCGCCTGTTCTCCGGAATACGACGGAGCGGGAAGCGAGAAATATGCGGTAAGCAAATTGTCGGTTCGAAATCCTGGATCCTCACTGAGCAGGTGCCAGAAACTCTTCGCCATCAGGCCCGCCCCGATTACCAACAGGATCGCAAGGGCCATTTCGGCGATGATGAGGAACGCTCGAAACCGCAGTCGTTGCTTCCCGGCCGTCGTCGAAGTCGCCCGGTCCTGGAATGCGTCGGTGACTTTGCTTGCCGCTCCTTGGAGGGTAGGCACCAGGCTGAAAACGAGTGCGGTCAGCAATACCAACACGGCGGTGAAGGCGAGTACCCTTCCGTCCATACTGACCTGATCGACACGCGGAATGCCGCCGCCCTCCAACGCCAGCAATGCTGGTACGGCGATACTGGCGAGGATCACTCCGATAGCGCCTCCCATGCACCCGAGCAGCAGACTTTCGGTGACCAGCTGCTGAACCAGCCGTCCACGCGTTGCACCCAACGCGCTCCTCACTGCGATCTCTCGGCGACGGCCCTCTCCCCTAGCCAGCAATACGTTTGCGACGTTGGCGCATGCGATTAACAGAACAAATCCCACCGCCCCGAACAGGAGCAACAACGCCGGACGCACGTTCGCGATGTAGTCGTCCAGGAGCGGCTTCAGGAATAGGAAGTGGCCGGTATGATGATCTGGATACCGGACTTCCCAATCGGCCATGATCGTTTCCATGTCGACTTCGGCCTGCTCGTAGCTGACGCCGTCGGCAAGGCGTGCGATCATGTAAAACCAGTGCCCTCCGCGCCAGGTACG
>JBDHHK010000301.1:0-3901 GCA_039589395.1 Gemmatimonadota bacterium | reverse complement strand
TGACGCAGCAAAGGACCACTTTTGAGCTTCTTTTTCCTCATGTTTCCGAAAATGGGTTGTACGTCTGCGAAGATCTATGTACGTCTTATTGGGACGAATACGGCGGGGGCTACCAAAAGAAAGGTACGTTCATCGAACACAGCAAGAATTTCATCGACTCCATCAATGCTTGGCATTCCAGGCAACCCCGAAAGCTGGGCGTTTCGGAGTTCACGCGATCGACTTATGCTCTTCATTATTATGGTGGAATCCTGGTCATCGAAAAGAAACCGATCCAGGAACCCAAACACCTGAAAATCGGGACTCCAACGGTCTCCCCAATTCAAGCAAAAAGGACCACCGGGGTCCGTCGCCTCGGCACCCGCGCGCTGCGCGCACTGCGAACGAGGTGACCTAGCCTAGCGTTCGATTCGCTCACCCGGGGAGCGGGCAGCGATTTCTGAGAGGAGCCAGGTCTCGCCGCGAGCGCGTGGCCATCTCCTCAGAATGGAACGACAGATTCGAAGAGGTCCCGCCCAGCCCGAATCGGGCAGCTCCCTTGCATGGCGATTCAACATCGACCAAGGAGATGGCGGTACTCGTAGGTGCCGATCTTCGACAGCCGTCTCTTCTTGCGCCTTGGTCGCACCCATCCCAGCGTGGGGTAAGCCGCCATGAGGACCGGAATCTCCTCGAGCGTGTAGAACTCCGAGAGGATCGAGGTAACCGACGTCAGCTCTTGATTGTGCTTCGAGCGGTCACGATTCAGACTGTAAATCATAGGACACCCGACACTCTTCAATCCCCGCACGTATTGTCGCACCTGTCCGGTCGTCATCTCCTGAAAGGATACGGTATTGATTGCCAGGTCCGGGCGACAATTCTGAATCTCGGAAAGGAGAAAATGTGGCACGAGTACAAAGCCATTCCGTCCCGCCTCCAGCGCTTCATCGTCAACTCCCTTTGTGGCGATGTGAAATGGCGCCTGCGGAAAGGCCGTCTTGAGATAAGTACCGGAAAAGAGAAAACACTGCGGCAGGTCCACAATAACGTACGTCAGCTTGGGACATAATTTCTTCAACTGATACGCGAGGCCACCCCATCCGGCCCCGATCTCAATCACCACTCTGCCCTGGCCTCCTCCGCTGCGCAGCCCAGGCAGAACCCCAATTCGGTCCAGCGCGATGAGGCACTCATAAAACTTCAACGTATCGATGTTGATCAACGCACCATCGATCTCGTGCCCGAAGCCCCCCAGCAAGACGGGCTCGGGCACCAACAGACCTGAGCGGTCAACGCTCCGCAGGGAGGCGAGTTTTTCCACGTAGGGTCGCGCCAGATGCCGATGGTGACCACGGTAATCGTAGGAGCGCACACCTGTCAGGTGGTAACAATGCTCCCTGAGCCGTTGCACAACCAGCGGTGAAGCATCCAGCATGTAATCAAAACCAGCGAGCTCCTCACGCCAGTAGGCACTGGCTCCCCTCTCACCCGCCGGGTCAAGATCCCACATTTCCAGCACCTGATCTCGCATCCAGCGGTAGTTGACCCACGCAGCCGTCTTCTCTGCCGCTTCGATCTCTTCCAACAAGACGCTTCGACTTCCAGCCTTGTTCATCTCACGCGACATGCCATCGTCCCGCTGGTTACTTCCGCACCAAGAGCATATTGAGCAGGAGCGGGTAACAATAGTATGGATGGCAGAAGTTCGTCAGTCCTTGACGGCTGAGTTCCTCTGCGATCGCACGGTTCTTGAAGAACATTGATTCGTCCATGACGAGCTTCTTTACACCGAGCGGGTAACGTTCCCCACGGTTCTTGGTGGACCAGTAAGACAACTCTTCCACGATTTCGAACTCCGGAAACAACAATCGTATTGCGGAGGGCGTGAATCGCCAATAATCATCCGGAAAAGCATGGATGTTCCAGACCCAGGGAACGCTGAGGAAAAGCGTACCCTTTCGCTCGGTAACGCTCGTGATATTCCCCGCCATCTTGAAGGGATCCTTGCAGTGTTCCATCACACTGAAGCAGATGACGGTCCGGAATTTCTCATCTCCGATGCGGCTCTGGATCGACTCGAGAGGCTCCGTGAAATCACAGGCCGCGTCGACGCCAGGCCCCAGCTCACGATCGACTCCGAGGTAGTGGAACTCAGGAAAGAAACTTCGGAAATCGTTGCTGTTGCCGTAGTCGCAGCTCCCGATCTCGAGAATCGGGCTCGCGACGCGCCGCCGGTTCTCCAAGAGAAAATCCAATTGATTCAAGTTTCCCATCGCTGGTTGCATCTACTCCAGACGGTGCGTGCTCCATTTGAGCAACGGCCGGATCAAACCTCCGACTTCACGATAAGGACCTCGAGCAGAGACCGAGCCAAAGGGAACTTCGTATATCTGAAACGACAGAGCCCTGGGAACGACGACGTGACGCTCCAGCTCTCCGCTCGTCGGCGTCGTCAAGCTCACGGTGACGTAGATGCTCCCCGTATTGAAGAGGTGCGGTGGAAGCCATAGCACCGAACGGTATCGCCCCCTCGATTTTGGAGCTTGCATGTACTCGAGGTCCGTGTAAACGGCCGTGAAAATCAGCGTGTCCTCCGGATCATAGAAACTAGCTGCCGGAAGAATGACCTTGCCATCCCGAAGCACATTGTAGACGAATTCGATCCCGATAGTTTGATCAACCGTAGCCGACTTCATCTCCTGCCGATCAACGTTGATGACGCAGACGGAGGCGAACTCCGCAGAGGTCCGCCCTCCCAAAATCCCACGGGGCTCATCTCGGCGGTCGCTGGACGGTTCAAAGCCGCTGGCCCCGGGGCCTGCGCGATCAGCGTCTCTGGATGGCCGCCGTTCAGGCGCGTCGTCGCGCAGATCGCAGGACGCGGCAGTCGCATTCGCGATGTTCTCCGAAGTCCAACGACGCACGAAGACTTTTCGAGTCATGTGTTCGGTGTAGGCGGTCGCGACTTCGGTCGCTTGCCCATCCATCACGATGCGCCCTTCATCGAGCCAGATGGCGCGGTTTGTGAAGCGCGTAACAGCCTGCATGTTATGGGAAACGAGGACCACCGTTCGATCGTGCTCCATCATGTCTTCCACCCGGTTCAGACACTTTTCCTGAAAAGCCATGTCCCCCACGGCCAGCACCTCGTCCAGGAGCAGAATGTCTGGGTCTAGGTGCGCCGCAACGCTGAAGGCGAGCCGGAGCTTCATGCCACTGGAGTAGTTCTTAACCGGCATATCCAGAAAGCACCGATCGATACCGGAGAAGGCCACGATCTCATCGAAGCGCTGCTCGATTTCCTCCCGAGTCAGCCGGTGGTAGCTCGCGTTCATGAAGATGTTCTGTCTACCGGTCAGCTCATCATTGAAGCCGGTGCCGACCTCGAGCAACGAGGTGAGTCGTCCGCGAATGCGTGCTTCCCCACAGGTCGGGTGCACGATCCGCGAGAGCATCTTGAGCAGCGTCGCCTTGCCCGCGCCGTTCTTGCCGATGATCGCCAGCCGCTCTCCGCGAGCTACATCGAAGGTAACGTTGCCGAGGGCCCAGAAGGTGCGTCTCTCACTAGGTGATCGACCGTTCTTGATGCGCCGAACTGCATTGGCCGGAGACAGAAGCGTATGCAGCGGCGTCCGCATCGTCTTCCCATCGATGCGGTACTGCTTGGACAGGCCGGTGACCCGGATCGCGAAGTCGGATGCGGACGGAGTCGGAATCATAAACGATCGGTCAGCGTTTGCTCGGTGCGCTGAAATACGATGAGGCCAACGAGAATTACGGCGAAGGTGACCATCAGCGAGTAACCCCACATCCCCCACGGTAGGCCGTAGTGCGAAAAGAGCACTGATCGCATGGCCTCCAGCCCTCCGACCAGGGGGTTGAGGCAGTAAAACGCGCGATAATACTCGGGTATCATAGC
>JBDHHK010000300.1:0-4010 GCA_039589395.1 Gemmatimonadota bacterium | reverse complement strand
TGCTTCGCAGCGATTCCTGCAACGAGCAATAGGGCAATGCACGCGGGAAAGAGAGAAGCACGACAACGCATGACGACCTCCGGGGGTGGGTTGCGGATCGAGGCAAACGTATCCCTGAGCGATCAACTGTCAATCAATTCCTGGCAGGCTGGAGTCAATTCGGAGCGGCCATCAGGAAACTGCGACTGGCGGGGATGGATGCAATGAGGAAATCGCCCGGCTCCGCGCCGGGCGGTGAACCCATTATTGGGGCGTTTGATGCAACTCGTGCCCTACGGTTTGGCTGATCCGTATATCTCTGTGCGGATAAGCGTCCTGATCTCTGAGAGAGGCCAATACTCCTCATTCACGTCAGCCCACGACATGCCATGCACGGCCTGGCTCACTTCGTTGTACGCGGCACTCGTGAGTTCGTTTACACCGTCCCAATTGGGAAATTCTGTGATGCCAATGATGTCAGATTCTCCCGCACCACTGTACTGTCGCATTACATGATACGAGATGATGATCCCTCTGTTGACAAACTCGTCCCACACCGGAAACAGGACTTCCTGAAGGTAGGTCATGTATTTCGAGTCAAGAATGTTGATGTAGTTGACGTCATACACATGTGGACCATCATCCTGAGCGGCCAACGGCATAACTGCGAAGACGGCGAGAAAGATGAAGAGGGACACGAGACGACGCATGATATTCTCCTTGAAGAAGGTTTCTGGGATCGCCGCAAACGTATCCCTGAGCGATCAACTGTCAATCAATTACTGGCTGGCCGGAGTCAATTCTGGCTCACCTACCAGACCACGTATAAGGATTAGCCGCAAAACGGAGGGCCGAGCGTGGCTTAGGGCGCTTGACGTTCCTTTGACGCCCTCGCCGCACATTCGATGTGTCGCCTGGTGGGGGAGTCCATGAGTCGCACCGCAAGGTCCGTTATCGCCGTTGGGATGTTGTTCCACTTTGCCAGTCTGTCGGCACAAGAGCCGCCGCCCATCGAACGGGGTGCGCGTGTACGGGTATCCCACACGTGCGTTACTCAGCGTGGTCAGGAGCCCGTTTGTTCACGGCAGAACTTTCGCCGCGACGTTGGTACGTACGGTAGCATACGGGGTGACACGCTACGTTACGAGCAAAAGGACCCCTTCCGACGGGTGAAGATCCCGCTCGATGGCGTTCGCCGCATCGATGTCGTGCAACACCAAGAATCGCGTTGGCTGCAGGGCATCGGAATTGGAGCCGGAACTGGAGCCTTTCTCGGATTCTATATTGGCGCGAGGGTGTACGACTACGAACCCAACCCCTGGGTCCCCAATTTGGGCCCGATATACGGTCTCGCAATTGGTGCCCCCGTCGGAATGATATTGGGTGCTATCATCGGTTCCTTCGTCAAACACGAGGAATGGGAGGAGGTCCCGCTCGACCAGCTGCGCGTTAGCTTTGCGCCGCAGCGGGAAAGGTTCACGTTTGGGGTGAGGCTAGTGTTCTGAGCGACGAACCCGCACGTCGGGCAGTCCCACAACAAAGGGCCGCTCTATCGGCTCGATGCGTCTCTCTTACCAACCCACGAATCTGATCGTACTTTTGCCGAATCCCTGGACTGTCTGCTGAGGTCGGGATTCATGCTGAAGACCATCCTTAGTCGAGGTGTAAACGCCATGCCCACTTACGAGTATCACTGTGACGAGTGCCAAGAACGATTCTCCATCGTGGAGACAATCGCACAGCACGGGAAAAAGCGACCCAAGTGTCCGAACTGTGGTTCGGTCAAAATAACGCAGGTCTTCAGTTCGTTTTTCGCCAAGACCAGTAAGAAGAGCTAGAGTTCGAGCGAAAGAATGGGCCCAACGTCATTCTCGACGCGGGCCCGAGGCCAGGTCTGTTACACAAAGGGGAAGCTACAGCCCTTTGACTGGTATGCAATACGCGAGCGTGGCTAACACCTAGCGGTTCTCAACGGGGATCGTCCGATGCACCGCCATGAACCCGCACGTCGGGCAGTGCCGCAGGACGAATTGACTCCAGTCTCTCGATAATTGACCGCTAGTTGACTGCGCCTTGATATGGTGCTATTCCAAAACTGAAGTTATGCGCCGGTGGCCGCGCTGCCGGACTGACGCCGTTTCAAGGAGGAGATCCAATGAAATGCCGTGTGCTGATCCTCATGCCCCTGGTAGTTGCTTTCGCTGGCTGCGCACCCGCCTCCGAAGACACGACAGAGGCCGACGTAGAGGCGATCAACCAGGTGGTTCGCGACTATGCGCGAGCACTGAATGCCGAAGACACTGACGGTGTTGTCGCCGTCTTTGCCGACGCCGCAGTGCATATGCCGGCGAATAGCCCAGCGCTCGCTGGCAAGGAAGCCATCCGGAGTCAATTCCAGGCGGTCTTCGAGCAGACTGCCTACGACCTGACCTTCGCAGTGGTTGAGGTTGTGGTGGCTGGTGATTGGGCATTCGCTCGGACGACCGTCTCTGGGGCAACGACCCTCATAACGGGAGGCGAGCCGAACCAAATTAGCAGTAAAACGATCTTCATCTTGCAGCGGCAGAATGACGGTTCTTGGAAGATCGGCCGGTACATCTTCAACAGCGACAACCCCGTCGAAGGAGCTTGAGCGGAAGCGCGGCACCTAAGCGATTGCTGCTGGCGTCGAATGGCCTAGCGGGTTCAAAACGCGAGCCGCAGGCGAGTGCTTCGGGTCACCGTGCTGGCGGCACAGCAAAATCGCGAGTCCAATCGACGCAACATTTCTGATGGTCCACACACCCGATTGGCTGAAAGGCGTCCGCGTTCATGCAGATAACAATAACGTCGAGCAGATGCTTTAACGCGATCGAGCAGCACGGAAAGCCAGCCATGACGAACGGCCGGTCTCCCGGGCTGTCCCTTCCATTTATTCATCCGCAGTTGTCAGGCTTGATTCTGTGTGCGTTGCCGTACCAAGATTCCCGACATGCTGTTACCAATCCTGTGCTCTCTTGTCGCGGCATTCAAGAGCCGCCGCTCACTGGCTCTGGAGAATTTCGCCTTGCGCCAGCAACTAGCGGTTCTTCGTAGTTCCGTGAAACGCCCATGCCTCTCGGATGCCGAACGCGGGTTCTGGGTGCTCCTGTCGAGGGTTTGGAAAGACTGGACGCAGGCGCTGGTCCTGGTGAAGCCGGAAACTGTGCTTCGATGGCATCGTAAAGGCTTCCGCTCCTACTGGACCTGGAAGAGCCGGAAGCGTCGCCCTGGACGACCATCCATCAAACCCGAGGTACGGGCCCTGATCCGGAAGATGAGCAAGGCGAATCCCTGCTGGGGAATTGTCAACTTGAGCTGATTCTTGCCCTTCTTGACATATCGTTCAGGCAGAAAACGACCGTATATGGGACTTTCCTGGCTTAAGAATCATCCATTTTCGCGTGAATCTCGCTCAAGTTGACAGTGCCTCCGTTCCCTATGAAACATTCTTGAGGCTTCTGGCGTATCTCACATTGCCCTCAGTAATGCGGGGGCCCTGGTCTGGGCTGTCTTCGAACCCCATATGGGAGAGTTCCATGAAACACACCTCTTGTTTGGTCCTTCTCTTGGCCGTCGTTCTGGCCGGAAACCTCGTGGCTCAAGACACCGCCATGAGCGGCATAGTCCCACCTTTTGAGCAGGTGAAGGGCCTTCTTCTCGCTTCCGCAGAACAAATGCCGGAAGAGTTGTACTCCTACCGCCCCACCGATGAAGTCAAAACCTTCGCGCAGATCCTCGGACACGTCGCGGCCGTTCAATATTTCTTCTGCGGTGCCGTTACTGGGGTAAACCCTCGTCCGCCTGAGGAGCTCGAACTTCGGACCACAAAGGCAGGGATTATTGAGGCTCTCAACGGCTCCTTCGCGAACTGTGAGGATGCTTACGCCATTCATGATGCGGAGGCTCTGGAAAGTGTCGATTTCTTCGGCACCATGCAGCCCAAGCTTGGGGTGCTCAATGCCAACTCGGCCCACAACTGGAGCCACTACGGAAACCTGGTCGTCTACTTC
>JBDHHK010000299.1:0-4083 GCA_039589395.1 Gemmatimonadota bacterium | reverse complement strand
GTTCCAGAACTCGCCTCAGGGCCGGTCGTTCGACAGGAAAGGCTGGGCGGCATCCTCAGCCACTACCATCGAAAAGCCGCTTGATCGGTCGATCGAATATTGGAACAGGACGGGTTGCTACGTGCCCGCTCTTTCAAAGAATGGAGTGCGGCTACGGCTGCCTGAGCAAATCTGGCCACCCCTGACCTCGGCATCACCCGAGGCCCATTAAGTTGACAATACCCGTGCAGGCAATATGTTGCCGTGCGAGCACCGGCTCATCAGTGTCTTCCCTCATCGTGAGGAGACCCGACAGCTCTTCCACGACTTTTACCTCCCACAGTTGGAACGGCACATCTTCGAGCTCGAGCTGATAGCTGCCAACCAAGACAATCAGCCAGTAGCAATCAGCGCGATCTGCCAGGTAATTGATGCCGTCAGTGAACAGTAATCCCGTGAAGTCCTTGTAATAACGTGTAGTTCCGTGAAACTGCTCAAGCTCGTCCTCCAACCCCATTCCAGCCTTGAGGCACCAGGCTTTAACTACTATGCGATCGCTGGTGGAACTGAGCTTGCTAACCGGTCAGTGCCAGCGAAAGAGACCTTGATTCGTCACGCCGAAGAATCCGAGGGAAGAACCGACTCTGGTACGGGACTTTTTCGTACTTGTACTGGCTGCGCATCGGATACTTTATCTGTGACGACTCCGGATCGGGGCATCGCCTCAATGATGCACCGAAACCCAGAGCCATGCACCGACGCCTCCACGTACAGTCAACTGTCATTCAATTGGAGAACGGCTGGAGTCAATCCTACTCCGCCCTCAAAGCCTCGATCGGGTCGACACGTGCCGCGCGGCGGGCCGGTAAGTAGCTGGCGAGTAGCGCGACTCCTGTCAATGTGACGGCAACGGCTGCGTATGTGGTTGGGTCCACAGGATCGACTCCGAAGAGCAAGCCGGACATGAGCCGAGTGGCTGCGCATGAAGCGCCCAGTCCAAGGACTACGCCGAGCCCGGCGAGAACGAATCCCTGACGGAGCACCATCCGCGTCAGCGATTTCGTTTGAGCGCCGAGGGCAATCCGCACGCCGATCTCCCGAGTCCGCTGGCTCACCAGGTAGGAAATCACACCGTACACGCCGACTGTCCCGAGCAACAGTGCTACTGCGGCCGCGATCGCCAGCAGCACGAGCGTGAACGATGTCCGAGCTGTGGATCTGGCAAGGATGTCCGCCAGAGTTTCCACGTTGGTCAAGGGAAGATTCGAGTTTACGGCGCGGACGGTTCGCCTTACGTCCGACAGGAGCCCAACCGTGCCGGTACGCTCACTCCTGATGGCGTAGGTCATCGTTCGCCGGGCAAAAAGATCACCCGAATCGGCAGCCCGCCAGGGGTTATTCCCGATCAACGGCCAGTAGACCGTAGGCGTCGGGGGCACTGCAACACCCCCATCATGTACGTTGCCCACCACACCCACGATCTCTTGCCAGTTTCCGATCCGGAAAATCGAGATCCGTTTTCCGAGCGCGGCAGCCGGATCTCCCCAGTACTCTCGGGCGAGGTTCTCCGTGACGACCACGACGGAAGGTCGTAGACGTATATCGTCCCTCGTGAAGTCACGGCCGGCGATCACGGGATTTCGCATCGTCTCAAAGTAACCGGGGGCGACCCACTTGAACCGACGCAACGGCGGCCTCATGTTCTCGGCAAGAGGGAAGCCCTCGGCCTGTATCGGCTCGTTTATGCCACCCAGGAAGCTCATCGTAACAGAGGAAGTGAGGCCCACTGACGAGACGCCGGGAAGCGCCGCTAAGCTCCGTGCGATCTGTGCGTGTGTTTCCGCCAGCTCCTCCCGATCCGCAATTTCCGCGGATGGGATGTTTATGCGAACCGTCAGCACCGACTCGGGGTCCCGAAACCCGGGATCGACGTTCCTGAGCGCCTGAAAACTCCGAACCATCAGTCCGGATCCCACCAAGAGCACCAACGCCATCGCAACCTGCACCACAACGAGAGAGTTGCGCGTTCTGTGGCGTTCACGACCGGTACCCGATCCCCTGCCCCGTTCCTTCAAGGCTTCAACCACATTGAAGTCACGTCTGCGCAGGATCGGCAAGAGTCCGATGAGAAAGCCGGTGGCAATGGAAAGGCCAGCTGTGAAGCAAAGCACTCGCAGTTCGATGCCAACTTCATCCAGCCGCGGAAGATTGACCGGTGCCAACGCGACAAACGCGCGCATTCCGGCATAGGCCAACGCGATGCCGAGCAGTCCCCCGAGAATGCCTAGCGAGATACTCTCCAAAACAGATTGAGCGGCAAGACGAATCCGGCTCGCTCCCAAAGCGGCCCGAACCGCGATCTCGCGGCTGCGCCCCTCAGCCCGAACCAGAGACAGGTTTGCCACATTCGCACAGGCGATCAACAGCAGTATGCCGGCGGTGCCTAGCAGGACCCAGAGCACGTTCGCCGCGTTGCCAACGACGTCGGCTTTGAGCGGGCGAAGCAGAGGAGCCAGTCGAGCCTCTTCCAGCTCCTCCAGTGGTATTCCCCCGGGGAACTTGTCCACCGCGATCGGAATCAGACCGGCTATTTCTGAAGTCGCCTGCTCGATAGTGATTTGGGGCCTCAGTCTCCCAACCGACTGGTAAGAGAAGTTGCCCACGAAGATCTGCGCCCGGTCGAACCGATAGGGGATGTAGATCGCCGCCGCCGCATCACGCACCCTGAACCCCTCGGGCAAAACGCCGATGATCTCTCTCACGAGCCCATCCACGCGCAGGGTATGCCCGATCACGGTGGAATCGCCCCCGAACCGAGTCTGCCAATAGCCCCAATCCAGTATGATTGTCTGTGGGGCCTCCGGTGTGTCGTCTTCCAGGCTGAACCTGCGTCCGAGAACCGGCGAAACTCTCAAAGCCGGTAGGACTCCTTCGGTCACCCATATGGCCGACTCTTGAGTTGCTTCCTCGGTACCGGTCACCGCAACGGTGCCGTCGTTCCAGAGACCGACATCTTCGAAGACCCGCGCCTCATCGACGTACGTGAAGTGTATGCCCGGCGACTGTACCACCAGATCCATATTCACGCCGGGAGCCGTGTTCCAGACTCCGACGAGCCGGTCCGGTTCTTCATAGGGCAGAGGCTTCAGCAAGATTCCGTTTGCCAGGCTGAAGATGGCGGTGTTCGCTCCAATACCGACCGCCAGGGTGAACACAGCAATCGCGGTGAACGCTGGTGTCCGTCCCAGTGCACGGACTGCGAATCTGAGATCGGTCCACGCCTTGTTCATCCTTCCGTCTCCTTTGTGCGACGCCGTGACCGTCTCACCGAACGAGCTGGCCAGTCGATCCCACACGGAGTGCGCGGCTACGGCAAGGGCCTCACGCACGTACCAGAATCTCGCGGCCGAAATCCTGCCGGCCCGCGCCCTGCGTTGGAATTCCTCCCTCAGGTCGGCCGCCACACTGCGTCCAACGTCAGTGTCAGGCAGGACTCGAATGAGTAAGGCGTGTACCATACCCGAGGAGTACTCGCTGGAGCGATCGGGTTGGCCGGTCATCCCAGGATCTTCTCGAGACCAGCCTTCAGATTCGAAAGCGCCCGTTGGGAAACGCGTAACGCTTCCAGACCCTCGCCCGTCACCTCGAACCGCCGTTTGGGAATCCCGCCACGTTCGGAGGTGACCGCTTCGACCTCCCAGCGCAGCAGACCCTTCTTTTGAAGCCGCTCCATGCCGGAATACAGTGTTCCACGGGAGACACGGCGGCCTGCCTTAGACTCCAATTCATTGGCAATATCGGGCCCGTATGCTTTTGCTCGAAGCTGGAGAATTGCGAGGAGCACCATCTGTTCGAATTCGCCGAGGAATCCGTGTCGCTTGGGCATGTCCTAACCTCTCGAGAAATGAGTCTCACGTAACGACCGAGTCGCCTTTGCCGACTCATACGAAAAAGCTACCGAGAAGTTTCAATGGACGAGGCGTTGGTGCATGGCTCCACACTCACCTGAAGTAGGTTCAGGAAGTCACGGGACCAGATGACTCCGACGCATAACTGACCGACCGAAGAGATACCGCGACGAGCCAAGGAGTACGAAGACCGGTG
>JBDHHK010000298.1:0-4099 GCA_039589395.1 Gemmatimonadota bacterium | reverse complement strand
GGTTCAGCAGCCGACGGATCAGTTTGCTCAGCCTGCGTTTGACCACCTGTTGGACCACTGCCCGCTCGTTGCGTAAGCCACCACCACGTGCCGCCCCCGCCTCCGACCGCGAGAATGACTATTAGTGGCACCAGCACCTTCCAGAGCCCACCTTTTTTCTTGTCGGCATGCCATGGTGGTGGCCCGGGAGTTGGCGCAGCAGTGGTTGTAACGTCAGGCTGCGGCGTATCAGCCGCATCCATGACTTCCGTCGGGAGATCACCCAGTATGGAGGGGTCCGAATCAGCCGCAATTGTCTCTGCATCTGAAAGAGTGATCTCGGGGCTCTTCTCTTTCAATCCTTTCACGTACGCTTTAACCGTCGAGAACCGCTGCGCGGGTTTTTTCGAGAGTCCTTTTTCCACGGCCTTGTAGACATAGTCAGGCAGGCCGGGGCAAAGCTGATCCAGCGGGGGTGGAAGGATCGTACAGTGTTTGTGCAGGATGTCGATTGCTGAATCGCCCTCGAAGGGCACCTGTCCCGAGAGCAGCCTGTAGGTCATGACCGCGACTGAATACTGGTCGGCAGCCCCTGTAACTGGCTTTCCCATGCCCTGTTCGGGAGACATGTAGAAGGGAGTGCCTATAACAGATCCGGACGCGGTGAGCGTTCCTTCCGTGAGTGCCTTCGCGATACCGAAGTCGGTTACGGTCACACGGTTTTGAGCGTCCAGCATTATGTTGGCCGGCTTGATGTCGCGGTGGATTACACTGTGCAGGTGCCCATAGTCGAGTGCGTCGGCCACAGGCATGAGAATTTGAATTGTCTCCTCGAGCGAGCATCGGCCTTTTTCCTTCAACATCTCGTCGAGCGATTGCCCTTCGAGAAACTTCATCGCATACCAGAAGACCTTACCGCCGGATGCGATTCTGTAGATCGGAATGATGTTGGGATGATCCAACCCTGCCGCCGTCTTTGCCTCTCGCTTGAACCTCTCGACACCGTGGCCAAACGTGAGTTCGGGAGGAAGAACTTTGATCGCCACCTTGCGGGAGAGGTGAACTTCTTCGGCCAGGTACACCATTGCCATGCCGCCTCGGCCGAGTAGTTCGCCGACCTCGAATTCACCCTTGGTGTCTTCCTTGAGCAACTTCTCCATGTGATGGATGGACGACATGTCCATTGCCGCACTGGCTCGTGCCTGTCCCTCTGCATCAGATACCTGTGAGCCACAGCTATGGCAAAACGATGCTTCGTCAGGTACGGCCGTTCCACACTGGGCACATTCCATTACGCAACAACTCCCATTTCCCCATGCTTTTTTTGCACGGAAATCGGGTCAATAATCACCGGGATTTGCGTTAGACGATCGCGGGAGGGTCCCGGTGCCTCGTTCTTTTACGTGATGGCGGTTGCTGTTAAGAATAACAAGCAAGACTCCTGCCGCCAGCCCAACGTGTTCCGAAAACGTGTGTCTTTAAAGATTTGGAGCGATTCAGCAGGTTTTTAGGCGTGGATCGGAGGCCGGGTGTTGTATCTGTGCTGCAGAGGTGCAGAGGTGCACTGATGTGGTACCGGTATATTCGTACCGCCCGACCGCCTTACCGTCCCAATTGTTTCTTCAGTCGCTCGGCCTTCATCTCCTTCAGCTCTTTTCGCGCACGCCTGACACGGCTGCCAAAAAAGCCGAACGGAACAATCGAAGCGGCGCCGATGGACCCGGCTATGATTGCGCCAGCCAGGTTTGTCGCCTCGGCACCGCCCAGCAGCCAGGCTCCGGCAAGACCCGATGCAACGATGACACCTCCAAAACTGTCGCGCATATAGGCCATGTCGCGTCGATAGTTGTCCAGTCTAATCTCGGGCTCGGTCTGAACTGCACCCACGGCCAGCAACTCACCGTCGCCGGAGTACATCGCTCCACAGGTCGAACAGACGCGCAAGGGTCTGGTGAAAAGGCTCGCGAAACCTCGTAGCCAGTGGCGGCTCCAACTCAGCCGTCTAACCGGTTTTCTCAGTACTTCCAGCGGATGCGCGCAGAGTTTGCAGTTGCCAAGTTCCATTGTTCTGTCACCACACTACGAGGGTATTAAAGTGGCGGTTGCAGCTCACTCGCCATGTGCGTACTCGATGAACAAATCAGAAATCCGACGAGCGATCGGTCCCGGTTTCCCGTCACGAACTGGGATTCCATCCACGGTAGTTACCGGCACGACTTCCGAAGTGGTCCCCGCAATAAAAACCTCTTCGGCATCTACCAGATCCTGCTGAAGGATAGACGTAAAGCGAGTCGGGATGCCGTGTTTCTCGCAGAGCTCCAAAACGACCATACGGGTAATGCCGGGAAGCACATAGTTAGTCAGTGGTGGCGTGCACACCATGCCTTCGAAGACCGCGAAAAAGGTGGAAGATGCGCCCTCCATCACCGATCCGTCCCTGACGAACACCGCCTCATGGCCATTCAAGTCTTTTGCTCTTTGTGTGGCCAGGCAGTTTGGTAGCAGGCACACAGACTTTATGTCACACCGGCTCCATCGTACGTCCGGAACCGTGATGATTGGTGACCCGTTCTCGGGGTCTCCTTTGCGTACGAATGGGGAGATGGCCGCATAGACCGTTGGGGATACTTCTGAGGTCGGGAAGTGGTGCGTTCGTTTGGCTGCCCCCCGTGTCACCTGCAGGTATAGAGCTTGGCTATAGGAGTCGAGGTTGTTACGCCTCATAAGTTCCGCGCCGACTCCTTCCAGCGCGTCGACGTCTGCGCCCTCTATCTGCAGAGACCTAAGGCCGTTCGCCATCCGTTCGAGGTGGTCTTTTATCCGAAATAGCCTACCACCGTATGTAAGTGTGACGTCGTACACGCCGTCTCCGAAGAGAAACCCCCTGTCGTCGGGCGATACGTGTACTTGATCCTTTGGAAGGAAGTCGCCGTTGAAATAGACGATTGAACTCATGCCTAACACCCGTTGTAAAGGAATCGCGCTCGCAGTCGAATATAACGTCGGTGAGCCGAGCGGAAGTCGTCCACGGGGCCCCGTTCCGTCGGTATCCTGGTACCTTCGACCTCGATCAGACTAGAACCCACACCACAAGCGTTATGATCGTAATGGACAATAGGTTGAGCCCCACTCCGGCCCTCGCCATATCCTTCGAGCGAATGGCGCGGGAACCGAACACGATTGCGTTTGGCGGTGTTGCAACCGGAAGCATGAACGCCATTGACGCGGCGAGGGCGGCCGCCGTCATGAGCGGTAACGCAGCTATATCCAATCCCTGAGCGACACCGACCATTAGAGGCATGCCGAGGGCCGCCGTGGCGGTGTTGCTGGTGAGTTCTGTGAGGAACACGAACACTGCAGCAGTTGTGAGGATCACAACTGGCAGCGGTACTCCCTGCATGGCCGCGAGTCGTCCGCCCACCCAATCGCTGAGACCGCTCGACTGAAACGCTCCCGCCAGCGCCAGGCCGCCGCCGAAAAGCAGCAAGATGCCCCACGGGATGCGACGAGCGGTGTCCCAGTCGAGGGCGGTCCGGAATCGGGCCCGGGGTAGGGGTATGGAAAACAGCAACAAGGCCGCCGCTATGGCGATCGCGGAATCAGACAAACCGGGCACATAGTCCGACAAACCCGGAATTCTGAGATCACCGATCGTCTTTGGCGCCCTGAGTATCCACGCCAGAGCGGCACAGACGAACACTCCCAGCACGAACCGCTCACCGCCTGATAAGGCTCCAAACTCCGACTCCTCGCGCTCGAGTGTCGATTTCAGCCCGGGCACCTCACCGCGAACTCTGAAGAGCGTGATGAGCAGCAACCAGCAGCAGGCCAGCATCGGAATCGAGATCGACAAGCCCACGACCATCCAACCCGCGAAGCTGATCTCGTGGCCGATCAACTCGGATGCGGCGCCTGCGAGGATAGCATTCGGTGGTGTCCCGATGAGCGTCGCGACTCCACCAATGGAACATGCGTAGGCAATTCCGAGCATGAGCGCGGTGGGGAATCCTGCAGAGTGCGCGGGAGTCTGCCTTTGGGTATCATCGGTCGTCTCCGCACCCCGTCCGCCCGTCCGCCCGTCCGCCCGTCCGCCCACTAACGCCATCGCAATCGGAAGCAT
>JBDHHK010000297.1:0-4107 GCA_039589395.1 Gemmatimonadota bacterium | reverse complement strand
CTACGGCGTCGAGTAGGACCGGCATGGCAATCATGCGAATGACTATCGCGCCGATGAAGCCGCCGATGTAGACCACAGCAAGAGGTCGATGCAGCTCCGACCCGGTGCTCACGTGGAACGCCAACGGTATCGACCCCACGATCATGACCATATTCGTCATGAAGATGGCTCTGAACTTTCTCATAGATCCTGCCATTATCGCATCTCTGAGATCGTAACCATCCTTGATGTAATCGTTGATCTTTGCGATCAAAATCACGTCGTTCTGTACACACACCCCCATCAGTGCGATCAATCCGATCATGGAGGAGACATTGATCGTCTGGCCGGCCACGAGGAGTCCTACTATTCCCCCAATTAGAGACAGGGGAATGCTAAGGATGATTAGTGAAGCTTGTAGCAGTGAGCCGAACGACGAAAACAGTATCACGAAGATGATGAGGATCACCACGAAAAGGAGGGCCAGTAGGTTTCGCATCGCCCGCTGTTGGTTCTCGAATGATCCACCGAACTCTATGAAGTAGCCAGCCGGGAGCGACACGTTGGCCTCGATTTCCCGTCGCGCTTCCTCTACCAAACTCGCCACGTCCCGATCGACCACGCTGCACAGGACGAGTTTCCGCCTCATCATGTTTTCACGGAGAATCTCCTGGGGGCCTTGGCCGTGCCTGATGTCCGCAAGCTGCGAAAGCGGTATGCGTTCTCCGTTTGGCGCATCGACGAGCAGGTTCTCGACCCGTTCCTCATCGTGGCGGTATTCCTCGCTCAGTCTGAGGAGAATGGAAGTGATCCGATCCTCTTCGTAGACGTCGGTGACTTCAATACCATTGAGTGCGGTTTCCACCAGGTCTGCAACATCGCCAACGGGAATCGCGTACCGAGCGAGTTCGCTGCGGTCGAGGTCCACAATGAGCTGCGGAATGCCGGCAGTCTGCTCAACCTGAAGGTCGGCTACACCGTCTACATCTTCCATTATGTGGCGAATGTCCTCGATCGCCTGGTTCAGAATATCCCAGTCGTTTCCAAAAACCTTCACCGAAAGCTCCCCGCCCGTGCCGGTTAGCATTTCTGCCATCTTATTCCCGATCGGCTGCTCGAACAGGTATGCGACGCCGGGAATGCGGCTGAGCTCTACGCGCATCGCTTCGGTGAGTTCTTCGTACCCTCTGTGACGTTCTTCGCGTGGTACGAGCAGGACATTGTAGTGGCTGTGATTGACGGGGTGTACGTGTTCACTTCCTTCGGCCGACCCGGTGGTGCGAGCCACCGAAACTACTTCTGGGAACGACAGAAAGATCTCCTCCACCTGTCCGCCCACACGAGCCGCTTCCTCTAGTGATGTCTCAGGTAGCAGCACGGTCGACGCCATGATGGAGCCTTCGTCGAGAGGCGGTACGAACTCCTTGCCAAGAAGAGAGTAAATGCCGGCGGCGGCCACGGTCAGTACGACACAGCCGATCAGGATCGGTTTGCCGTGGTCCAGCGCCGATCGCAGATAGGCTTCGTACTTCCGCTGAAGAAATTTGAAGATTTGGTCGCCTGCCCATGTCTGTTCCCTTGGAGACAGAAAGATGGCCGAGAGCACGGGCTGAAGAGTCAGGTTGAGAACCAACGCACCAAACAGAGCGGCGGCCACTGCAATAGCTGTGGGCTTGAACATCGCTCCCTCGATACCCTGGAGGCTCAGGAGCGGGAGAAAGACGAGTATGATTATCAGCGAAGCAGCGAATAGATGTGTTCCCACATCCTTCGCCGCCTCATATGTGAGTTCGAGTGTTGATGCTTCTCCTTTCCGTTCTCGCAGCACCCTCACGATGTTTTCGACCATGATTATTGTGCCGCTAGCCACCTTACCCACACCTATCGCCAAGCCTCCCATCGACATCACTGTCAAGTCAACCTCGAAGAGCGCCATGATAATGAGGGCGATGAGTATCGAGAGAGGGATTGTCAGGCCGGCGATGATCGATGCCCTCAGGTCGCACAAGAAGATGATCATGATCAGAACGATCAGAATGGCGCCTTCAATAATCGATCGGTTCACATGGCTAATGGACTTTGCGATCAGGATTGACTGGTCGTAGAACTGCTTGATGCTAACCCCGACCGGCAGGTCAGCTGCGATCTGTGCGAGCGCGTCCTTGACTCTTTGAATCGCAGCTAGTGTGTTGCCGCCGTACTGCTTCTGAACGGTTACGTATACCGCGGTCTCACCATTGTAGCTTGCATCGTCCCTGCGGAACTTCCCGCCGATTCGGACATCGGCGATATCGCTCACGAACACCGGGATATTGTTACGCGACGCAATTACTGTGCGTTCGATGTCCTCGACACCGGTAATGCGGCCAAGCCCCTTGATGAGTTCTTCCTGCGATCCCTGAGTGAGAATTCCCCCTGAGAAGTTGCGGTTGCTCTTTTCGATTGCTTCTCTGACTTCGTCGATCGTGATTCTGTAGTGACCGAGCATTTCAGGGCTGAGGTAGACCTGGTACTGTCTAACGAAACCGCCGAAGTTGATGACGAACGAGACACCGGGTACGCCCTGCAGTCGATATCGGATGGTCCAATCGGCGATGGAGCGAAGCTCCAGTGGATCTACAACATCTCCCACGACGGCGAACTCGAACACCTCTCCCATCCTCGACGAGACCGGCCCCAGGTGTGGTCCCACAGTTCCCTGGGGCAGACTTCCCGCCACGATCTCGAGCTTACTGGAAACGATCTGCCGAGCCAGATAGATGTCGGTACCCCAAGAGAACTCCACGGTAACCACTGAGCTGCCGGTTGCAGATTCGGAGCGCACCCGGGTGACGTGCGGTGCTCCATTCAACAGGCTCTCGAGGGGGAAAGAAATCAGTCTCTCAACGTCTTCCGCCGCCATCCCTCCGTTGTCAGTCACTATTGTGACTATGGGAGCGCTGAGGTCCGGGTAGATGTCCTTTGGCATTCTCGTTGCCACTATGATCCCAACGAGCGATGTCAAGACCACGAGGAAGATCGTCAACAATCGATGTTCCAGTGAGTACCGGATTATTGTATTGATCATTTTCGAATCTCCGGTACCGACTAGTGAGTGTGACCAGCTTCGAGGAGCGCTTCATACAACTTCGACTTGAGCTGGAAGTTGCCAGTGGTGACAATTTCTTCACCGACCTCTATTCCTGAGGTGATTTCCACGAAGCCGTCTTCTTTTGTTCCGGTAGTTACGTGCCTCGGCTCGAAGCGGTTAGGCCCGGTTCGTATAAACACCAATCGTGCTCCCTCGTCGTCCAAGACTGCACCCACCGGTACAGCTATCGCGCCTCCATTTGTATCGAGTTCGATGGTCACGTCTGCAAACATCCCCGGCTTGAGCCTGTTGTCAGCGTTGGGGACTTCGGTGCGGACTGTGATGGTGCGGGTATTGTCGTCTAGCATGTCGCTGATGTAGGTGATGTTCCCATTGAACGTCGAATTCGGATATGCCGGCACGGAGATCGCCACGTCCTGGCCGGTACGCAGCTTCGCGATGTCTTTCTCGTAGATCTCGGCATCTACCCATAACATTCGGGGATCCATGATCGTGAGGATCTCAGTCGACTCATCGACCATTTGTCCAAGAACCACCGTGTTGCTTACGACCTTTCCGGCTATCGGGGCGTAGAGGGCAATGACCGGGTTCACCTGATGTGAATCGATTAGGACAGTTATCTCTTCCTCGGAGAACCCCAGAACGTGCAGTTTCTTCTCCGCGGCATCTAGATTGGCCTCCGCCACCCTTAGCGCCGCTTCAGCTGCGAGGGAGTTCTTTCTCGCACCCACTCCGCTTTCGTAAAGCTGAGATTCTCGTTCGTGGTCGAGTTGAGCCAGTTGGAAGTCGGCGCCCGCCTTATAGAACTCGGACGTTGCTGCTCCTACCTCTTCGCTCTGCAACACCACGAGCTGCTGTCCAGATTCCACCCACGCTCCAACCGTAACGTCAATTCGTGCGACGCGTGCGGTGAACGGGTAACTCACGATCGCAGTGCGATGTTGATTGGCTAGGATCCGGCCCATCGCCGACAGCTCTGATGCCAGAGTCCTAACTCGCGCCGTATCTGTCGCCAGTTGGATGGCCTCCATCTCTTC
>JBDHHK010000296.1:0-4150 GCA_039589395.1 Gemmatimonadota bacterium | reverse complement strand
GGACGAGCTCGAAGGGAGATGCGCGGCGGCCTCTCATCCATCGGCATCATGGCTACTGCCGTCCGTCGCGACCTGAGCACCGACTTACTTCGAGAGCGGTTGAGATCGGGTGCTTATGCGGCAGGCCTCGATTTCAACCACCAGTTCGCTGGGCGCGTATGGGCTATCAGCGGCAACGTCATTGGCAGTCGTGTCGAAGGCAGTGCAGATGCGATCACCCGTGTACAGTGGTTTCCGAACCACTACTTCCAGCGGCCTGACGCGGATCATCTGGAGGTGGATGAGACAGCGACATCATTGACGGGTTATTCAGGGTCAGTTTCGCTGGACAAAATCTCCGGGGAACACTGGCTTGGTGGAATTGCTGCCGCGATCACAGCCCCTCAGTACGAAGTGAACGATCTCGGTTTCGCATACAGAACTGATCGGCGCGACATTGAAGCGAACCTCACATATAGAGAAGTTCGTCCAGGTTCGTTTTTCCGGAACTGGATGCTGTTCGGCCTGTTCCGCAATGAGATGAACTTCGACAACCAGACGGTTTCCCGAATGGCCTTCGGGAGCTTCCAGTTCAGGCATCTCAACTTCTGGGGTGGAGCGTTGACCTTCCTGCGTTCGTTCAAGTCGAACGACGACAGGTCTACGCGCGGCGGGCCGTTGATCGAGCGTCCCGCGAACTACACACTGATGGCGAATTTCAACACTGATGGTCGCAAGGCTGTGATCGTCGACGGCGGAGGCCAAGTTCAGTGGGAAGATTACGGCGGTCACACATATCAGGGGAGGATTGGGGTGAACATTCGCCCGTCGTCCCGGTGGAGCCTCAGCCTGGGTCCTCGGATGATGAAGCTTCGTGTCCCCGCTCAGTACGTGACCACCATAGCGGATCCGACGTTCACCGCCACGTACGACAGAGCGTACATATTCGCGCAGTTGGATCAGACAGAGATTGCCCTCGAAACCCGATTCAACATCACGTTCCGTCCAGGTCTAACTCTGGAAACGTACGTTCAGCCGCTAGTTTCGGCTGGCGACTATGGGCAACTGAAATCCCTCGATGCTCCTGGCACGTTTGACTTTGCACCGTATACAGCGTTGGAGTTCAACCCTGACTTCAACTTCCGTAGCCTGAGAGGCAACGCAGTCCTCAGATGGGAATGGCAGCCAGGGTCCAACATCTATCTCGCGTGGCAGCAGCGAAGGTCATCCTACGAACCGATCGGAGACTTTGAGTTCGATCGCGATGTACGATCGATCTTCAATGCTCCAGCGGATAACATCTTTTTGATCAAGGTGAGTTACTGGATTAGTCCGTGAACGGGCGGTAGGGCGGTAGGAAAGAGAAAGCCGCCCCGATATCTCTCGGAGCGGCTTTTTCGTTCGACCGAATCGTGGATCTACGAGCTCATCTGAGAGACGTTCTCGGCGGCCGGGCCCTTTTGGCCTTCAACCATGTCGAACTCAACCTGCTCGCCTTCGCGCAATGACTTGAAGCCAGTACCCTGAATAGCGGTGTGGTGGACGAAACAGTCTTTGCTGCCGTCCTCAGGCGTGATGAATCCGAATCCCTTGCTGTCATTGAACCACTTCACGGTTCCCTTGGTACGCATTACCGCACTCCCTTGTTTTGTACTGTGGCCGGGGGTCCGGGTCATGCCGTACCGACCGACTACACTTCCGCGGAATACCGCCCCCGCGTTGGGCTGTTGCGCCGATCGTGCGCAACGAAGTCTTGAGGCAACAAACGGGAAATCCGATCGTAGCCGGATTCCCCGTCGACGTTCGTACAATCCTGGCCTAACTAGGCCTCCCAAAAATACCCCAGAACAGTAGTAGGTGGACCCTGTATCGTCAAACCCCGCCAAGTTAGCATACAGCTAGCGCCCGCTGTGGTGTTTCCAGACCCTGAGCGGTCGCACTCGCGCTATCCGCTTGAAATCTCGATCGGTGGTCAGCATCACAAGGTTGTGACGAATACAGAGCTGGGCGAGGAGCGCGGCAATGGTTCCGATCGTTATTCCCTTCTTTCTGCATTCGTTTCGAACGGCCGCAGCATCTATGTGGTCTTGGCGGTCAGGAACAACGAACGGCAACACACCCAAGCGGCTCACAATCCTGTTATGGGCTTTCGCACCAGAAAAGCCTTGAAGCAATTCCTGTAGCACGATGCCGGTTGTGAAGACCGGGCCACCGGAGTCGAGGACATCCGCAAGGGCTGAGACTTCCGGACAATCGGGTGGTGTATCACGCCTGAGTGCAAGTGACCAGACGCTCGTATCGACAAACAACTTCACCTACTCGATCGCTCCTGTTTGTAGTCGAAGTCGGCCGTCCAGTCGAGTTGATCGAAGAGTTCGAGAATACGTTTCTGCTCGCGTCGGGCGATAAACTCCTCCAACGCCTTCGTGACCGCTGCTTTCTTGGTCTTCTCACCGCTTACGGCGAGCGCGCGGTCCAATAGATCCGGGTCGAGAGCTAGATTGGTAGCCATGTGTAAACTATTACACAACATATCACACATCCACAAGTCAGTCTAAGCCCACTGTTGTTTGTGGCAGTATACTCGACGAGAACTGCCGAGCTGTACCGGATAAATGCCCGTAGGCACAGAAGATTGCAGACCGTCCGCGTTTTTCAGCGTCGATCCGCGGCTACACAGTACCGGCGCTGCCGGCTCGGGGTGAAATGTGTCGTACTATTGCAGTCGGCCGCGGAAGGACGCAGAGGAGCGCGGAGTCGATTGGTGGGTTGAGTGGGGCAACCTAATTCCACGTCGTATCCGCGTCCATCCGCGTGTCTCAGCGGCAAGCATCAACTACACTGGCAACACCAGCTCGTCGAGCGTATCCGGCGCGTGTGTCAGGCAGACGTATCCATCCTCGGTGATCAACACAGTGTCGGAATGGCGAAACCCGCCTTCTCCCTCGCGGTAGATCCCCGGTTCGATACTGACGGTCATTCCCGGCTCCAGCAAGCGCGTCTCTCCAATTGCCAGATAGGGAGCTTCATGCCCGGTGATTCCGAATCCGTGGCCGGTTCGGTGTAGGATCGCGTCCTCATATCCAGCATCGATCAATACCTTCCTGACGGCCTCATCAATCTCACCGAGATGTTGACCAGGCTTGAGCATCGCAAATGCCTTGGCGCGTGCTTCGGTCATGACTTCAAAGGGCTTTTTCGCTGACCCAGGAACATCGCCCAGGAAGAACGTCCGCTCCAGTTCCACTCCGTAACCGTCCACCTGGGCTAGCACGATGCTCACATGCGGACCGCCCTTTTCCATTGGCATTGTCAGGGATGGAAAATGATGTGGATCGTGTCCGATGGTTGGTGGCCACACGAATGCCGCTGACTTGGTGATCATGAGGTTCGCGTTCGGGATATCCTCAAAAATCTGCTTGGTCATAGCGCCGCTGACTGCACTGTAGATCGCACCTTCCGGCACACCGGGTTTGCAGATCTCGAGCAGTGTCGCATGGCCTAGATCGACAATCGAACACGCATGGGCCGTGCGGCCGATTTCGTACTCGCTCTTGACGAGCCGAGCTTCGTCGATCACATCGGTCATGGTCACGGTTCCAGGCGTTTTCCGGGCGATACCGACAGGCATCGCGCTTTCGATCCCCACGCGGCTATTCTTTTCGAACAGTGTGGGATAGATGTCGTACCAGTTTTCACCATCCGGAGCAGGGAATTCGTAGTAGGTGACGTACTCCAGGTCACATTGCGCGCGCATCTTGACGTGCGTCAACTCGAGGAGCGGTGCCAACATTGTTGGCGGGCCTTGCTTCTCGATGACTAGCAGGAACGGTCGCTCATGCACGTAGTTTGCGAAGTTGGTCAAAAAGTAGACGTTGACCGGATCGAACGAGACGTAGTAATCGAGATCTTTCTCTGCCATCAATGCCCGCACGCGCGCTAAGCGGTCGTTGAGTTCGGATTCGTTGGGCGGCGCTTTGATAGGGTTTGGAACGGCGCTCATCAGTTGCTCCGGCCATTGAGGTGAAAATGCCGCATTGGTGCTGTTCAGATTTGAATGTCCAATATCCAACAAGGAAGGTCCAATTTCCAAGTGTGGAGTACTTGTCAAGTGTAAGGTGAAACGAATTCCGGGTCACCGAACCCACTTGGACATTGGACATTGGTCATC
>JBDHHK010000295.1:0-4183 GCA_039589395.1 Gemmatimonadota bacterium | reverse complement strand
GGCAGGTGGCCGTGTCCTTTTTGCTTCTGATTGGAGCAGGGCTGTTTTTGCGTAGTTTCCAGGCAACTCAGGCAGTTGATCCGGGGTTCGGTGGCGATCCGGCCGCGATTCTCACCATGGCTCTGCCGACTAACCGGTACTCCGAAGAAGAAGGCAGGCTGTTCATGCGCAGCTATTACGAGCGCGTCGAGCAGATCCCTGGTGTCGTGGCTGTCGGACTCACTAACAACCTTCATCTGAATACGCTCAGCACGAATAGCACGAGAATCAACGTGGCAGGCGTTGAGCCGCCGCCCGATCGAGACGGCCATGATGTTGACCGCAAAGAGGTCGACGCCGGATTATTCGATGCGGTGGGAATCCGGATCGTTCGCGGAAGGAACTTCAACAGCACGGATCGAGAAGATTCACCGCGAGTTGCGATTGTGAGTCAGGCGTTGGCCAATCGCTTCTGGCCCGGGGAGGACGCTGTGGGCCGACAGATTCAACGCCCCGATGCTGACGATTTAGTTGTGATCGGCATTGCCAGCGACGCGAAGGTGCGGTCATTGGGAGAGGCTCCGAGGCCGTTGATCTATCTGCCGTACAGTCAGTCGTATGAGAATTTCTTGACCGTCGTTGCGCGAACCACCCTCGATGCCGAGAGAACGGCACTCGAGATGTTGGCGACCTTGCGGGAGATGGATCCAGAGGCGTGGGTTTGGGAGGCAAAAACTATGGACGATCACCTGGGGATCGTTCTGCTTCCCGCTCGCCTCTCGTCGATCCTGCTTGCGGTGTTTGCTGTACTTGCACTCACTCTCGCCAGTATCGGCTTGTACGGTGTCGTGAGCTACGCGGTGTCACAACGTACCCGCGAAATGGGGATCCGCATGTCGCTCGGCGCTGACGCGGGGACCGTCATAAGAATGCTCACCGGAAGTGGCATGAAGTTGGTGGCAGTGGGTGGCGTTTTGGGACTTGCCCTAGCGCTGCTGCTAGCGCGGTTGCTCAGTCAGCTGTTGTTCGGGATCGGTGCATTCGACCCGGTAACGTTCGTGACCGTGCCAGCCTTGCTGGGTGGCGTTGCGTTGCTTGCGGCGTATTTCCCGGCGCGCAGAGCGAGTCGGGTAAACCCGGTGAGTGCGCTTCGAGCAGAATAGAAAACCCAACATTCAACATCCAACATCCAACATCCAACGGAGGGTGACGGGAGCTCCCGTTGGATGTTGGATGTTCCTTGTTCGATGTTCGATGTTCAGCTGGTCGTACCGCAGAACTCAATCTTCCATCTGCCGATAGTTAACCCCCAACTGATCTAGCAGCTGGAACTGTGACGGCAACCGCGACAAGAAGAACTCCCAGTCGCGCGCGTCCTTCGGCGACCAAACGACTTCCGCGAGCGCCAGCGCTCGAGGGAACACCATGTACTCGACGTAATCCGTTGTTTTCATGTACTCTGTCCAAACGTTCGCTTGGGCACCAAGTATGTGTTGTCCTTCGTCACTAGAAAGCGAGTCTGGAACCGGCTCGAACCCGTATACATCCTCGAGCGTGATCAGACCTCCGATTGTCAGCGGCTCTCCTTCCGGGTCAGCCTGGTAGTAATCGAAGTACATGTGACTCGTCGGCGTCATGATTACGTCGTGCCCCTGCCTCGCAGCCTCGACACCGGGGCTGAATCCCCGCCACGACATTACAGTCGCTTCCGGCGCTAGTCCGCCCTCCAGGATTTCGTCCCACCCGATGAGTTTGCGTCCATGCGCCTGCAGAAACGTTTCGATTCTGCGGATGAAATAGCTCTGCAACTCATGTTCGTCAGAGAGGCCCTCTCGGCGAATTACCTCCTGCGCCAGCTCGCTTTCCTCCCACCGTTTCTTGGGCGCTTCGTCACCGCCGATGTGGATGTACGTGCTCGGGAACAGATCCATCACATGGAGTAGAACATCTTCCAGAAACTCAAATGTCTCTTCCTTGGGGCAGTAAATGTCTTCGTGCACTCCCCAGATAGTGGAGACTTCAAATGGGCCGTTAGTGCAGCCGAGTTCCGGATAGGCGGCAAGTGCAGCGACGGAATGGCCCGGCATTTCAATCTCGGGAATCACAGTTATGTATCTCGACCGGGCGTGCGCGACTATCTCGCGCACTTCGTCCTGGGTGTAGAAACCACCATACGGTTTTCCGTCCCCTACGTAGGGATCGAAATTCTGCTCTAGAATGGTTTCCCGACGGAATGCACCGATTTCAGTGAGACGTGGATACTTCGTGATCTCGATGCGCCAACCCTGGTCTTCAGTGAGGTGCCAGTGGAACTTGTTCATCTTGTACATCGCCATCAGATCGATGTATCGCTTGATGAATTCAACGGGAAAGTAGTGACGCCCAACGTCGAGATGCAGCCCGCGATAGGCAAACCTCGGTGAGTCCGCTATCGTCACAGCCCGAGTCGACCAAACTCCGCTCGTTGCGTCTGCGTGCTCCTCGCCAGCTTCCTCCGCAGGTCCCAGACCTTCAGCTACTCGAGCGTTGCTGCGTGCGAAAGGCAACTGTCGCAGCGTCTGAAGACCGTAGAACAGGCCGGAGTGCGCAGGTGCTGTGATGCTGATGGAGCCAGGCTGTACTACCAGGCGGTAGCTCTCAGGGTTTGTTCCGGACTCGTTGGGCGACAGAGCGAGGAGAATGGCATTGTTTGCGGAATGACTCGCGCTATCGTCCGCGCGCTGGACAGAGACTCCCAGCGTGGTATACAAGAGGCCAATGGCGTAGTCCCCAAGGGCCAGTAGTTCGGCGTCTGCCGAGTTTGAGAGAAGCACCTTAGTCTCGGCGTTCAAAAAAAACTCCCCGCGGTCAGGGGAGATGTGCGCCGGGAGGGGGATGATATGAAAGTCGGTTACGTCTTTGCTGCATGCGCTCGTAGCTAGCATCAGGCAGAGACCTGCGAGTCGGAGGATTCTCATCAGCTGTTTCTGTTGCCGGTGTTGGAGTTGAGGTACGCTGAGATAGGATATCGTCTAGGTCGGTAGGGCGGTAGGGGAGGGTGATTGCAGAGTGCAGATTAGCGAACCAACACTCACCCTGCCGCAAACCTGAAGGAATTGCCTGAGCTGCTTTGGCCGCTGACGTACGCGGAGTCGCGCGGAGAACTGAGAAATGTTGTTTCCCCACCCAACCCAGAAGACAAATCCGCGTTCGTCTGCGTTCTTCCGCGGCTAGAAGACCCGGTCGGTCAGTCTCTCGCTACTGTCACCACACTGCCCTGGGTTTACTGCCGGCCGGCCCATGTAGTGTGCAATCTGCAGTCGTTTACTCGGCTCGTGTCAGAACTCGTATCTCAATCCCAGGGACGGCAAGATCGGCATCATCTCTTGGCCGTTGTCCCTACCAACGATGAGATCGCCGTGTTCGTTGACGTGGGCCCAGTGATCGAATGACGAAATGTTGGTTCGATTGTAGGCATTGAAGATGTCCAGATATACCTGAAGCACTCCGCGGCCAACGGAAAAGTTGCGTGTAGCGCGCAGATCGAGACGATGGTACGCGGGCAAACGTTCCGCGTTCAGAGGCCCGAATTCGCGCGCCAGGAACAGTGAGCCGTCCGAAAGTGAGTCTACGCGAAATCCGGTGTCGGTCGTTGGCCATCCGGTATGGTAGTACCACGACGCTGAAAGACTCCACTTATTGTTGGGTTTATACGCACCGCTGATACCGAACGTGTGGCGTTGGTCCAGAGCTCTCGGCACCCAGTCTCCGTCTATCTCGTCCTCGGCCATCGCCAGCACGTAATTCATCGACCATGCCCAGTGAGTTCCCAACTCTCGCGAAACCAAGAGCTCCATGCCGCGTGCGTTCCCTCTGTCGGGGTCGATGCCTATCCGCCCTCCCTCAGCTTCCGGAAACGCCCATAGCTCCTGCTCTGCGTTGATGTATCGGGGTCTCTGGTCCGCTATGGCCCTTCGGTAGAGTTCGACACGCAGGTTTATGTCGGCGGGAAGTCGCTGCTCTACGCCTACCGCTATCTGAGTTGCCATGTCAGAGGGTGAGAACCTGCGTTCGCCGTCACCGACTTGAAGCTCATGAACACCGTGCGACTGATAGTATCGTCCCCAGCTCGCACGCAAGTTTGTGGTCGGTGAGAGTTCGAGCGCGGCAAGAACGCGCGGTGACCATTCGTTCTCACTGGTGTGCGACATATGGTCATAGCGTA
>JBDHHK010000294.1:0-4290 GCA_039589395.1 Gemmatimonadota bacterium | reverse complement strand
TCGCGGCGAGTGGTTTCAGTCCAGGGCATCGTGACCTCCGTTCAGTCTCACAACCGAACAGAAGCACAACCCACTGAAACCGCTCAACTAGTTTCGGGTTGGGCTCTTAGGCAGCCTCGCGCCATGCGTAGCGATGGTGCAATCCGCCTTGTGCCTCCTCAAAACCTCATCCGCCCAGACAAATGTACGCGCACGATATCGCAGGCCAGCCGAACCTAGGCCTGAGAATCAAGAATTTCCGCGCGGATGAGGTGTTGACGAGCGACAGGACGTCAGGCTCGGTGCGCGTTGTGGGCGAGGTTGCTAGCTTCTGTCGGGGGCTTTCTTCTTCACCCCTTGGCGGATTCGTTTGCCCGTGGGGAGAGAACTGAAATGAAATGCAATGCAACCAACCGTCAAGGCCCTATATTTTATGGCAAGCCTTTTTCTTTAGATTGTCCTGGCCAAATCCGGTTGTGCCACACAGCCTGAGTGTACATCCCCAGCGATGGGAAAGTTATCCAATGACCATCACTGTTCACCTTTAGGCTTGGGTAATTCATTCTGCGGCAGCCCTTCTTGCCGTTGTACTGAATTGTTATCCTTCATCTTCTCCTTGTATTCCTTCACCTTCTCTTCAGTCTCATAGATCCTCCAGTCTGGGATCTGGGAGCCCTCCGGCACATCTCTATCTTCGGCCGGCTGCAGTATCACTGCGTCCCCAGCATAAGATGCCGGATTTACCAGGAATACGCCCAATAGTATTCCTAACACTACAAGTGCACTTGGAATGAGGTTGCAGCATTTCATTGACATCTTATTCCTCCTACGACTTTCTAGAATACAATGAGAGCCTGGACGATATTCAGGCTCTCACGAGTAGGGGTGACTCAATCGTCATCATCTCCATCGTCTTCGGCCGACGCGACTTGATCGTCATCGTCACCGTCATCGTCGTCATCGCAACCCGCTTCGAATCGTTCTTCGAGGAATTCCAGACGGTTTTTCTTCACTTTTTTCGATATCTCAATTTCCGCTGCGGCCAACTGTGCTTCGTAACTGCTCAGCGTGTGTTCGAAGTTGCAGACCGATTCGCCGGGAATGCGCGCAAAGACCATGTCCTGGCGGTTGTCGTCTTCGAATGCCAATACGTCGTCTGGCGGGCTGCCCCTCACAGGTAGGCCAAGGTTATTGGTACGGGTGAAGGCACATACGAAGTCGTTGTCCGTTGACGAGCAGTTGACGTAATCGCCCGGGAAATACCCTCTCGCGATAGGCGCCTGACGCAGGTCAAAAGACTCCGGTGTGACGCGCAGCTCTGCAATGAGATTGAGGTCCGGATCGTAGGTCTTGAAAAACCAATCGTTGTCGAGTGGGCCTGCTTTCACGCTGCCGTCCGGGAAAACGGTAAAGCACTCCGGATTGTCATCATTGCTGAGGGTCAGATCTGGGCAAGCTACGTCATTGCGGTCATCAAAGAAAATTACACCGACCGTACCGTCATCCGCAACATGGACCGCCGGCAGTTGCGCGAAGCTGGTAGCTCCGTCCGGCGTCAGGTCTCCGCCACCAACCGTGATGTGATCGGACCAGGTATCGCCACCGTCCCTGGACATCGACATGAACACACCGATGAACGCAAAGGTGGGATCAACGTCTTGCCAAACCACATACATATGGCCATTGGTTCGGTTGACAGCGATATCGGGGATGCTGCCTGCAGACCTGGTGGTATTGCCTACGGTTCCTCCAGAAGCGACAAACAACTCACCATCAAAAGATACAAACCCTCCAACTGTTGTTGAGGGAATGATTTTTCCCGTTTGCTCCCACGTATCCCCGTTGTCGAATGAGCGTATGATCGTACGTTCCAGGAAATCCGGTCCTGGTATGCTAAACCTTGCCTGCGACACATTCACCAGTCGACCATCGGGTAACACCACAATTTGGTGGCCGATGTTTTGTGCGCCAAAGATGGGTGTCACATCGGGATCAATGCCGGCAGCTGCCAACAGGGTCACATCATCACGAATTTTGTAGACGGCGCGCGCCGGCTCCCATCTCTTCCCCTTGTTTTTCGAGCGGACAAAGAAGGTGTCGCTGTAAAAGAACTGCAGAGGAATGGCATTGTCGTCGGTCGGCAATACATCCTTTAAAAGCTGCCAAGTCCCGTAGACGAATCGTCTTTCATAGGGATCCGCCGTCAAGGAGTTCTTGTCGTTGAAGGGTGCGCCCGGTTCGAACTCCGTGCGATTGCTCACAACGATGGGATCAGACCATGTCTTACCACCGTCGGTAGAGCGCAGCATGGAATAAGCACTACGCAATTCACCAGTGAACGGGAATAACCTGTCGGTCATCAAACTCATTTGATGAAAGACTGCTCCTTTGCCATTATCGTCGTCATCATCATCATCATCGTCATCATCCCCGCCAACTTTTCCGGGAGTCACTGCCAGCCAGGGGTCCGATGCCCTATCAAAAGATTCAGGGCCTTCTTGTAGTCCCCCCGAACAACGGGTGATAGGTGTAGAGCTTAGATTCCACGTCTTCCCCCCGTCATCCGAATGGAAAGTTGCCGTACTCTGCGCTGATCCGTTGCTCCAACGGTCTTGGTGGACGATGGCAGCCATCCGGTTAGGCCGACCAAAATCCACGTCCATATAGGGCTCCGTCTCGCTGTTACGCCAAAGGGTCCCTGTTTGGGGTGTCAGATTGCAATCCACCCCTGGTGGATAGGGGCTCAGACCAGATATCGGTACGACCGGATCCTCAGTAGCAAGTGCGCTTTGCCCCATGTCTAAAAGGGAGAGAGTCATGACGGGAAACAGAAAGGTTGTCAGAGACCATCTGCCAAACTTCTGCACGCCAATTTTAAAACCATGCATTTGAATGTCCTCCGTCTAGTAGGATCGATTGGAAAAAAACGGATCCGATCGATAGTGGCGCCGTCGTCGGTCAGTCAGATGGTACACGGGAACGCCCCTATGCCGCCGTTGACCTCTCTCCGTCCGAGGTGGATCTATGCTTTGGGTAGTTTCTCATTCGAGCCGCCACCGAAGGTCGACGAGCCGTGACCCGCGAAGCACCTCCGGACTCGCCTCGGCGCGTGCGACTGGATCGCTCGGAACGAGATTGCCGCAGGTCTCGCGCCGTGGACTCACACAGATGCCGCTCACTGACGACGCGTTCCGGTGACACCGAATGTTGCCACTTAATGACACGCAACATTTCCCCGATGCCGCTTCCCGCTTCTAATGAAGGGTAACCCTATTGAGATTCTAGTGCAAGTGCGGGTTGCGATCGTGCGGGTTGCGATCGGAACACTTCATGGGGATCTCCTCGGTTGGCAACGTCACATTAACCGGAGCGGCTCAGAGCTTGGGCGGCTCGAAACCGAGGTCAGGCCGCCACGCTCGTGCTTTGCCAAACCTCGAACGATGTGGTTCGAAGCTCTTTGTACATGGGCCGTTTGAGGAGATGACGCTGGTGGTAGAAGCTGTTGTAGGTCGCAGAATGGATGTTGAGGAAACGCTGCGCTGATCCAGGTGACTTGAACCTCTGCTGTTTGCGCTCGCGCCGGCGAACCGGCTGATGCGCGTTCTCAGCTCTGTTGTTGGCCCTCGGACCCCGGTCGTGTTCTGCCACAAGGCCTATAGCTCGGAAGGCTGCAGGGTAAGAGCGAAGTTTGTCTGTCACGATCCTGGTGGGCGCGAAGCCCTGCTTCTTGAGCAGCTTCTTCATCAGCTTCTTGGCGGCTTTGGCATCTCGCTTGCTCTGGACGAGGACGTCCAGAACCTCGCCTTCATGGTCGACGGCGCGCCACAGCCAATAGCGCTTGCGTCGGATGACGATCACCATTTCGTCGAGGTTCCAGTGATCACTGGGCTTCGGGTGGGTGCGGCGCAGATTGGCGGCAATGACGGATCCAAACTTCAGGAACCATCGGCGGACGGTCTCGTAGGAGACGTCCAGGCCCCGCTCGGCGAGCATCTCCTCGACATCGCGGAAGCTGATAGTGAACCTGGCGTAGAGCCAGATCGAGTGGCGGATAATTTCGGGCGGGAAGCGGTGCGCTTAAACCGAACTATTCACTTTGAGATGCCGTAGTGCGTTGATTTTACGGGTAGAAGGTGGGTTCGATCACGTTTTTGTGTCCAGGTAAGTTTCTCTTGACAAGGCGAATCCGCGCCGATCCTCTGTGGCTATGTTCATCGAGATCGTACCCAATCGCACGTCGCCGCCCGCCGTGCTCTTGCGCGAGAGCTACCGCGAGGGCGGCAAGGTCAAGAAGCGCACCCTGGCCAATCT
>JBDHHK010000293.1:0-5108 GCA_039589395.1 Gemmatimonadota bacterium | reverse complement strand
CGAACTCGCTACGTCGAAGGAAGAGTACGACGAGAGGGTACGTGAGGCGGAGCGTCAGATCCGTGCCCTAATGGAGCAACAAGAATTGCTCACCCTTCCCCCGGATACGCGACCCGAATTCGACACGGACGCCTACTGGAGAGGTGGAAAGCCACGACACTTCTGGGAAGAACTCCAATATCGAAACGCTTTCGACAACCACATCCATGCCTCTATTCCCGGACATCGATTCGATGGGTTCATGGGTAGGAAAGTCACGAATCCGATCCGCAGAAACCACTACGACGGACTCCGCAGTGAGGGCTGGGCAACCTACATCGAAGAGATGTTCATGAATGCCGGACTCATGGATGAGGTCCCACGAGCCCGCGAGTTGATATACTCATGGCAGAGCTGAAGATACACAACGGCGAGTTTACGCTCGACCAGGCAAATCAGTACATCATGGACCATGTCCCTTACATGGAGCCCAACATTGGGCGCTATGACTTACAGGTCTATGTTCGCCGGCCATCTACCGGCTCGCAGTACCTCCTGGGCAAGATCATGATGGAGAAGCTAATCTCCGATCGGGCCGGTCAGCTCGGTGAGGAATTCGATCTCGGTGCGTTCCATGACGAATTTCACACCAAGGGGATCATACCTATGTCCCTCATCCGCTGGGAGATGACAGGACAGGACGACGAGATACGAGATATCTGGGAGGAACTCACTCGTTAGGGCCAGAGACGGCGCAGGCCACACTGTTGATCATTGAAACTGACTCACCTAGGCCACATAGGGAACGAGCGACTTTCACTTAGTGAAAGTCTCATACCCCGCCAGGGACTCGGTTGCGGGCAGTCGCTATCGCGACTGCGAAGCATACCGAGCACGGGCGAAGCCCGCGCGCAGGTACACCCCGTTGCGAAGCAGACGCGGCTCGGCGGAGCCGAGCAGAAAGCGTCAACCTACTGATTAAGAGTCCGAATTGGGGAAGGGGCAGATACGCGATGAATTTTTGGATTTTGGGTCGCTGACGAGGAACGCAGCGAGTGTGCTCGCCTACTCGGTCAGCCTACAGAACCAGAAACACGCCGCGTCAAGAATTACGATTAACCTTTGTCTTTCGCATCTATTACTTGAAGGAAGTCCTCTACCGTCTCCACCTTCGCCAGCAGATTGGGCACATCGGGTTCCTTGAAGAACTGGGCTAGCCTCCCCATCACGGGCAGATACTCGGACGGTATGTCACCCGGTGGAGCAACCTTTAGGAAGACGTAGTAAACTGGCTTGCCGTCAATCGCAGTGAAGTCAATACCGTCAGGCTGCCTCCCGAAACCGACTCGAAGCTCGCTGACATCGGGTGTGCGACCGTAAACGAAGGCAATGCCACGCCCTATTCCGGTGGAGCCCAAGTTCTGTTGTCTGATGAATTGTCTGCAGAGCCGCTCCTCCACCTCAGCGTCAAGATTCAGCATCGAGACTAGCTCTCTGATCACATCATCTCGCGAGGTGCTTTCCAGCCGGAGCTTTATCAGTTCGGGCTCGAAATATTCTCTAAGATGCATCTTCGCCTACCCCTTCGGCCTCATCAACTCTGGAACTCGGGGTGGTCGCGGAGCAATTGGGGATCCATGTCGTACAGCAGCCGGATGCCACACCCCTTCTCTCGCTCATACGCCTGCCTCAGCAGAGACACGGCCTCAGTTCGGTCCTGATCATAAGCTAATGGTGTTCAGGGTGATCCGTTCCTACCGTGTGCTCATGAAAAACACCTGCGCGGTGCATACGATTGTGCAGGGTGCGGTGTGCCGACTCGAGCACGAGCCGCATGCGCCTGTAAACCAGGTCGTCGGCCCGCGTACCGGTCGTGTCGATGTAGGCTAGCGCCCCCTCGATCTGCTCCAGAATCGTCAAGGCGTCCGCGGCGGCGAAGAACTCGGATCCTGCGACCGGAATCATCACTGGCGATGTGTGCGCCGCTATGACCTCGGGCCGGTCCTGATAATGGCCGCGAACCAGCAACGCGAGCCAAGAGCTCTTGTCGATCCGGACCGACCACGTCCCCTCGTCTCTTTCTGGATCGACTGTCGTCTGTTCTCTTATCTCGCCATTCACGACGAGCTCGACCTTCGACATCGGGACCGTGACGCTGGCGACGTCCCATTCGACATTGACCGTACCACCCGATGCCGGCATCTCGATCGACGAACCGGGAGGCCGACCCTCTACTGAAAAATTGACCAGCGGACCGTAGGTAACGAACGTCAAACCGCGCCTGATGGCCTCCTTCCAAGCGTCGTACGTGAATGTTTCTCCGTCCTGCAGGCGGGCGTACGTGCGAACCGTCCCGACGGCCGTCGATGCGCTCATTTTGTCGGTGCCGCCGACGGCCGCGACGAAGTAGCCGCAGTTCAGGAACCGATACCAGTCGCACAAAGAGTACGGGTTGATTCCGGAGTACAGGTCGCCCCACGAAGTCATCTCGACGCCATCGATTTCCCCGAGCACGATCGAGGCAGCGTTCTCCAGCCGCGGCATGGGGTAATGCGGAAGTACGACGACTCCGTTCTGCTGCTTGCACTGCCTCGCCCATTCGGTGAGTAGCACGTCGACGGGGTCACCCAACGCGGACTCGTTAGGACCCCCGGTGGTCATCGGGACAATGATTCCGCCCTCGTATCCGAGAAGCGATATATGTCCCATCACGTGCTGCCGGTTCTCGGTGCCCACACGAACCAGGTACTCCCCATCGCCGCCAGCTTCCACAGATCCGTGCGTCGATTTCCCGTCGAAATCGCCAACGTTCGTCATCAACTCGCCCCACTGGCTCGCGAGGAGATTGACGACGTTCACTCCCTCGCCGGCTCCCTCGATCAGCGCCGAGTTGGGCGACAGGAAATGCACGTGGGTATCGGCTGAGACCCACCCTCTGTCTCTCCACCGCAGGACGCGCGGGATTTCAATGGTGAGTTCCTCTGTCCCGTCCTGCACCTCGAGGACCTTTCGGATCGGCCGGATCTCGAAGCCCTTCGACACCTCGACGTACACCTTGCCGACCGGGAGACGGATCGTTGTCTCGCCGGGGATGTAGGTGCAGAAGTGTCCTCCCCAGTTGGCATAATCCACACTGTAATCCTCAAACCAGGCCGTATTCGGCACGCGGTGCCTGTCGAGCGGCGCTAGATACTCGCCGGTCTCTCCGTGCACGTGGAGTTTGGCCGGAACCGGATTTCCACCGCTGCGCTCCACCACTCGGATCTTCACCAGCTGAGTGGCAGGGGCCACCGTCCGTAAGGGTTCGGATCCGATGTTCGCGACTGCTACCTCGCTGCCGTCGGCAAGCCAGAACCGGGCGTCCGAATGCGCCGTGTATTCCACCAGCACCTCTCGCGACGACCTGTCCGGCGGCTTGTTGTTGTAGCTGTCTGCCCATGCATCATCCGGGTACAAGAACAACGGCGATGCTGAGATCACCTGGCCCAGATCGAGTTGGATATCGCGGAGGAGACCGTGCTCATCCAACGTGGGATCGAACTCGGCGCCATCGGGAAGCCGGAGGATCGCTTTCCGACGTGACTGCCAGCGCAACGGATTGGCGCCGACATCACCCGCCGATATCGCCGACAGCAGGACCGGGCCGGAAACAGGCTCCAGCCGGAAACCGACGATGGCCTTCTCCGGATCGGGGTTTTCCCAGGCCCATATCCAGTTCACCCAACGCCCCGCATCGGGCATCGCAGCGTGGGTCTGACTCCAACCCCACCCACGAGATTCCTGCTCGTGGTGAGGACGAACAGGGAATGGTTTGTGATGCGCAACCGCCTCGACACAATTCGCCCCCCAGACGCGCTGGAACATACCGATCTCGTGCCGGCGGCGGATGGGTAGCCTCACCTCGGCCCCGTCTTCGCGGAGAACCACATAATCGGCGACGTGCTCTCGGAGTCTCCCTTCACCGCGCCGGGGAGCGGGATACAAACCCGAGTCATCCGCCTCCAGAGGCGCAACGTCCGTTGTGTGCATAAACATCCAGAAACGACCTGATACCGGGCCAAAGCTCAAGCTCACAGGGGCGTGCTGTAGCAGACACACAGTGTCGCCTACCGAGAAAGGAATCCCCCAGGAAGTGACCTCTCCCCTGGGTGCGCTCCCCGTCGACTCCAACATGCGGGCGGAGACGCCCAGACTTCCGAGCCGGTCGATGCCCACGTTGCCCTCGATCGGCACGGGCTCGAACAACGGGGAACGCGGGCCATCCTGAAACCGCCCGTATCGGCTCTCCTGCACCGGAGCGCAACCTTCAACTGCAGATACGGCTTCAGTATCGGTCGACGAACTTGCCGGTATCGCCAAGGGCGATACACCGAGGTATTGCAGCATCTGGCGCCGCGTGAGGTTGTAGGTGCTCATGGTACCCTCTGGATGGTGGGTTCTGTAGACTGCCGGGGAGGGACCTCGGTTAGAGTATCAACCTCGTCCCGAAGAATCCGCACGGCGTCGCCAATAGGCAGTTCGCCTTCCTTGGCGAGCTTACCCCTAAGCGATGGGCCCTCGATGTAGGGCATGACGTAGAACAGGAACCCGTAAGCTTCACCTGAGTCGTGGAGCGCCAAGATGTGCGGGTGGTTCAGTTTTGCAGCGATGCGGATCTCCTGCAAGAACCTTTCGCCGCCCAAGATGGCCGAGAGTTCGGGACGCATGACCTTGATGGCGACTTTGCGGTCATGCTTGAGATCGTGGGCCAGATAGACGGTAGCCATACCGCCAGCACCCAACTCGCGTTCAATCGCGTAGCGGTTAGACAACGCGGCCATCAGGCGGTCCAGAACGTCGGTCATCAGTAACCCTCGTTCTCAGACAATCCAAGAATACGGCTCAGAACCGGTGTTGACCAGAGGTGGTGCGGAGTGGCTGCCCAGCCGCTGATGGCGAGCTGGTATGGACGCGAAAGGCGCGTGCCTTTGGAGACGCGGTTGTTCATATGCATCGATAGCTCGCCAACTCAATTTTGACGGCGTTTCCACGAAGCGTAGCGGACGCTGGTACGCCTCAACGGTCAGAGCAGTGGTAGACCGACGACTCTGGTACGAGAACGTCTTACAAACCATCTGAGAGACGCTTCA
>JBDHHK010000292.1:0-4459 GCA_039589395.1 Gemmatimonadota bacterium | reverse complement strand
CAGTGCTCAGCAACTCGATCGAGACGCGGTCGAAGGAGCTGTGTCAGGCTTGAAACTTCGTGAGATCGGGCCTGCACTAATGGGCGGTCGGATCGCCGACATCGCGGTTCATCCTATTGAGTCCAGCACGTGGTACGTGGCGGTAGGATCTGGAGGCTAACAATCCCGACGTTGTATGGGTTGGAACAGGCGAGAACGTGAGCGGACGCCATGTGGGCTGGGGTGACGGCGTATATCGAAGCCGGGACGGGGGACGTTCGTGGGAGAATGTGGGACTCGGCGAGTCACAGCACATTGGGAAGATCCTGGTCGATCCGCGGAACAGCGACATCGTCTTCGTTGCAGCTGAGGGTCCATTGTGGAATGCCGGAGGCGATCGCGGCTTGTACAAGACTGTCGACGGTGGCGAGACCTGGAACCTGGTCTTAGAAATCGATGTGAACACCGGCGTTACCGATGCCGAGTTCGATCCCTGCAACCCTGATGTCATCTACGCAGCCGCGTATCAGCGCAGGCGCCACATCTGGTCGTTGCTGGCGGGCGGACCAGAATCCGGCATCTACAAGTCTATGGACGGCGGCGAGACTTGGCGGAAGATGACTCGCGGGCTTCCAAGCGGTGATATGGGTAAGATCGGGCTCGCGGTCACTCCGGCTAGTCCTGACCTGGTATACGCGACGATTGAAGCGGCTGCGGACGAGCGCGGATTCTACCGATCGAAGGACAAAGGCGAGAGCTGGGAAAAACGCAATTCCTATACTTCGGGCGGCACGGGGCCTCATTACTATCAAGAGATTGAAGCTTCACCACGAGATCCGGACGTCGTGTATCAGATGGACGTGTTCTTCCATGTGACGCGCGACGGCGGAGAGACGTTCAATTACCTGGGAACTGGTCGCGAGAAGCACAGTGACAACCACGCGCTGTGGATCGATCCGAAGAACGGAAACCACCTCATTGCCGGAACAGATGCCGGATTATACGAGTCGTTTGACGACGGTATAACCTGGCGCCATTTCCCCAACCTGCCGGTATCGCAGTACTACAAGGTCGCGATGGACAACTCGGAGCCGTTCTACAACATCCTTGGCGGCGCACAGGATCTAGGTACCTTGTTTGGCCCATCAAGGACGATGAACGTGGAGGGAGTGCGCAACCGTGATTGGTATGTGCCGATGGGCGCAGATGGTTACGGTGTAGCCTTTGACCCGACAGATCCCAATATCCTCTACTTCGAGACGCAACAAGGCGAGCTCTGGCGCCACGACCGGCGCAGCGAAGAGGCCATCGACATAAAGCCGCAGCCAGCCCCAGGCGACCCGCCGGAGCGCTGGAATTGGGACTCACCTATCCTAGTGAGCCCTCACTCGTCGGATCGACTCTACTTCGGATCGCAGCGGGTGTGGCGAAGTGACGATCGCGGCAACTCATGGACACCAATCAGCGGCGATCTCACGACCAACCGCAGCCGGTACGAGCTGGAACTCATGGACCGTGTTTGGAGCGTGGATGCTCTCTACGACAACGGCGCTATGTCGAAGTACGCCACCATTACCACCATTACCGAGTCACCGCTCCAAGAAGGTTTGATCCTAATTGGCACCGATGACGGTATCGTGCAGGTCACACAGGACGGTGGTACTTCGTGGAGCGCCACTCGGGAGTTAGCCGGCGTGCCTCCGCTGTCATTCATCAACGATGCCGAGGCGTCCCTCCACGACGCAAACACCTTCTTCGTAGTCGCCGATGCACATAAGACGGGCGACTTCAGTCCATACATATTCGAGAGTACCGACGGTGGTTCGAGCTGGCACTCGATAAGCGGAGATCTGCCTGCGGGCACGATTGTTTGGGCAATTCAACAGGATCACGAGAATCCCGACCTGCTGTTCCTTGGCACGGAATACGGGATCTACTTCAGTCCCAATCGCGGAACCAATTGGGTCGAGCTCGGCGCAGGCGTACCGACCATCGCGTTTCGCGATATCAAGATCCACCGCCGAGACGACGATCTCGTCGGCGCAACCTTCGGCAGAGGCTTCTACATCCTGGACGACTACACACCGTTGCGAGAGATCTCCACGGGTGCTCTGGCGACCGGAAGTGTCCTCTTACCGGTCCGCGACGCATGGTGGTACATACCGAACGAGCCGATGCAAGCGCGCGGCAAACCAACGCTCGGCAGCGACGACTACACGGCGCCCAATCCGCCGTTTGGAGCAGTGTTCACGTACTTCCTTGAAGAAGTGCCGCAGACTGCCCGTGAAGATAGACGTGCAAGCGAACGCGAACTGCGCGATGCGGGCGCCGATATTCCCTTCCCAGGTTGGGAAGGATTGAACGCCGAAGCGATAGAATCTGGTCCGCAAGTACTGCTGCTGGTCCGAGACGGTTCCGGATCGCCTGTAAGGTGGATAGAAGGAAGCGCGCACGAGGGCCTGCACAGGACAAACTGGGATTTGCGAAGGCCCTCACCAGAACCGTTGAGCTTCGCTGCCACTGGATTCATACCACCTTGGGCATCAGACCCGCAGGGCCCGATGGTAGCACCCGGCCGCTACACGGTCGAGATGATGCTCGTATCGAGTTTGGGGGTTCAGGCACTCGGCTCACCTCAAGAATTCACCGTAAAGGCCGTACCGACGGCTCCGCCAGGAACTGACTTCAACGCGGTAGCTGCGTTCCAGCTAGAGGCGAGCGAGCTGATGCGGCGAATCAATGGAGCGGGCGAAGAACTCGGCGAGGCAAATGATCGGCTGCGCTACATGCGGGCGGCTTTGCTGCAGGCACCGCGTGCCGAGGCGTCGTTGTTTGCTCAGATGGACGACCTGGGTGAGAGACTCGCAGAAATACAGCTTCGCCTTTGGGGCGATCGTGCAAGGGACCGCCTGAACGAGACATCGGTTCCCTCAATCAGTGGTCGAGCTGGAAATGCAATTGGGGGACACTGGGTAACGAGGCAGATGCCAACTGCAACCATGAGAAGGAGTCTGGAGATCGCTACGGGAGATTTTGCGCTGCTCCGCCGCGATCTGTCTACCTTGATCGACACCGCGATTCCGGAGCTGGAGTCAGCGCTGGAGGCAGCCGGCGCGCCGTGGACGTCAGGAAGAAGGATCCCTTAAAACAAAGTTGAGTTGATGAGCTTCTCTGGGACACCTGAACCAGCCACTGAGTCGGATCGCGACACCAGTAGTCGAAACGAAGACGAAAGGCTGCCGCTGGCAATTGGAATCCTCGCTACACTCGTGTGCGCCAAGCTCGCCTTGCATCTTCTCACCAACGCGTTCAGCCCCTACGAGTTCCACCGCGACGAATTCCTCTACTTTGCTATGGGAGAGCATCTCCGACTCTGGCACATGGACTTCCCGCCGTTCATAGCAATGCTCTCGGAGATCACGCGAGCGTTCCTGGACGATTCGCTCTTCGGGATTCGTTTACCCATAGCGCTCTTCAGCACTCTGCTGTTGGTATTTGCGGCATTATCTGCGCAAGAACTTGGTGGCGGAAGGTTCGCCCAAGCCCTGGCCGGCTTCGGCGTGCTTGCAAGCGTAATGTTCCTTCGGGCCGGGAATCTCTTTCAACCTGTCGCACTCGATCAGCTGTGGTGGACTGCGGGTTTGTTCTGCCTCCTGAAGTTGTGCCGCACAGACAACCCTCGCTGGTGGCTTTTGTATGGCGCGTTATGTGGCCTCGGCCTGCTCACCAAGTTCAGCATGCTTTTGTTCGGCTTCGCAACTTTCGCGGCGCTATTGGTGACGCCAGCTCGTCGCTGGCTCGTTACGCCCTGGCCGTGGCTAGGTGCTCTGATAGCCTTCATCATCGGAAGCCCCAGCATTGTTGGACAGATTTCTCTCGGCTTCCCGGTTCTCGATCAGATGAGCGATCTTCGCGGCGCTCAACTCGCCCGTGTTTCCGCACTGTCATTCGTTCTCGAGCAACCGATGCTTCATGGCGGCTTCGTTGTGGCCGTGATCGGAGCCGCCGCTTTGGTATTCAAGCGTGAATGGCGCCCGCACAGGCTTGTGGGATGGACGTGCGTTGCGGGGTTTGTGACACTCGTTCTGTTGCACGGTAAGAGTTACTACATCGCGCCGATCTACCCGGTTCTATTCGGCGCCGGGGCCGTGGCGCTGGAGCGGTTCAGGATTCCCAATGTGGGTACCGCCGTGCGGTGGGGCATTGTCGGGGTGATGGGGCTCTACTTTGTAGTCTTGTTGCCGATCGCGCTTCCCATTCTCCCGCCTGCGACCTTGGAACGTTACCTCTCCACAATCGGTGCCCAGAGTGCTGCAACAACCAACGTTGGCGAGCAGGAACGCATTCCCCAGGATTTCGCAGACATGCTGAACTGGAAGGAACAGGTTAAAGAAGTCGCAGCAGTATACCACGCTCTACCCGATACCGATCGTGAGCGCGCGGTGATCTTCGCTTCCAACTACGGTGAGGCGGGAGCAAT
>JBDHHK010000291.1:0-4346 GCA_039589395.1 Gemmatimonadota bacterium | reverse complement strand
CGGGCGGACGGGCGGACGGGCGGACCAAAACATAATTGATTGGATGGCCCATGCCGCAAATGCCACCTACGCCACACCACTACCTCCGCCGTCCTGCCATACATAGACTACTATTCAGTGCGGGCTGACCCTCTGCTACACGCTCGCTCACGCCCGAAGTCTGAATTTGTCCCGAGTACGGAGAGCACCATGCCTCGATTGAGCGGTCGAGTGACTCCTATCGTCCTAATAATTCGCGATGGATGGGGATACAACCCAAATCCGCCTGAGGTCGTTGAGCAGCAGCGTAGTGCCGTTGCACTCGGTCGCACACCCGTTCACGATCGGCTTGCAGCGGAAAACCCCTGGAGCCTGCTGCACTGCTCGGGTGAGGAAGTTGGACTTCCGCCGGGGCAGATGGGGAATTCCGAAGTTGGCCACTTGAACATCGGTGCCGGCAGGATCGTCAATCAGGAGTTGGTACGGATCACGAGATCCATCGAGACCGGCGAGTTTTACGATAACGCTGTCCTCCGTTCGATCATGGAGCATGTCAAGCGGCAGGAGACAGCACTTCATCTGATGGGGCTCTGCGGTCCCGGTGGCGTGCACAGCCACGAGGACCATTCGTTTGCACTTCTCGGAATGGCTAAACGCCTCGGTGTGACCAACGTTCAGGTGCATTGTCTAATAGATGGACGTGACACACCACCCACCAGTGGCGCCGGTTACGTGCAGAATGCGGTAGACAAATGTCGTGAGATTGGAGTCGGTCGCGTTGCATCAGTGATCGGTAGGTACTATGCGATGGATCGCGACAATCGTTGGGATCGGGTGGAAAAGGCGTATTCGGCCCTGGTTCACGGCGAAGGAAGAGAAAGGCCAGACGCAGTCGAGGCGACGCGGGAGTGGTACGCAGAAGGCACGACTGACGAGTTCATACTCCCCACGTTGATCCGCGACGAGTCATCTGGCGACGCCGGTACGATACGCGACGGCGACGGGATCATCTTCTTCAACTTCCGCGGAGACCGCGCCCGGGAAATAACGAGGGCACTGGTCACTGAGAACTTTACGGAATTCGAACGCCGAACCGTACCTAGAATTCAACTGGCCTGTCTGACCGAGTACGATGCGAAGTTACAACTTCCGGTGGCGTTCAAGCCTGAGCGACTCGACAACATACTGGCTCACGTTCTAGCTGAAGCCGGAATCACGCAGTTCAGAATCTCGGAAACCGAGAAGTATCCTCACGTCACCTACTTCTTCAATGGCGGCGTAGAACCACCGGTATCCGGTGAAGACCGACTTCTCATTCCATCCCCGAGGGTTGCGACCTATGACCTGCAGCCTGAGATGAGCGCCCCTGTGATCACAGAGAAACTCACGGAACAGCTGAGAGCGAGGTCGCACGACTTCTACGCGGTGAACTTCGCAAATGGCGATATGGTGGGCCATACTGGGTCGGCACCCGCGGCGATCAAGGCAGTCGAGGCTGTTGATCATTCGGTCGGAATGGTGCTGGAAACCGTGGACGACCTTGGCGGTGTTGCGTTGATCACCTCCGACCACGGCAATGCCGAATGTATGATCGCTGAAGACGGCCAGCCACACACGGCACACACCTCGAATCCGGTCGATATCACCTACGTCGGGCCCAACAAAGAAACGATCGGCTTACGGAACGGTACACTCGCCGATATCGCGCCTACCATCCTCGAGCTGCTCGAGATCCCTTTGCCGCCCGAGATGACGGGAGCGACTCTGATCGAGTAGCCTGCCCTCGGCTCCTCTTTTACTCCTGCACTGCGTGCAGCGGTTTTTCGAGCGACAGCATCTAACCACCTGTAGGGAAACCAGATTCCAAACGCTCGCGTAGTGTGTGTATCCGTACAAAGTGGAACATCAACGCCGGTGGGAGTGATTCTTGAAAGCCTCAACCCCAACAATCCGTTTGTTCGTTCTAGGAGCGGCACTAGCTACCGCCATCGTCGGGACGATAGCTCCGAGCGCCGCACAAGAACAGTCGGTAGGCGGAAATGGCGGTGTGACAACCCCATTTGCCGTTGCCGTACGAGCTCTTCCGTCGGGTCCGACGATCGACGGAAAGCTGAATGAGCCGGTTTGGCAGACGGCACGTCCGTTCGACGACTTCACACAACGCGATCCCAATGAAGGAGCTCCACCGACTGAGGAAACCGAAGTTCGCGTTCTTTATACCGACGCGGCGCTGTATGTCGCCGTTCGTGCTTGGGACTCGCGCGCTGAAGAGATCGCTGCACAACTCACCAGGCGAGACGTCGAATCACCTTCCGACTGGATCGGCATAGCGATCGACTCGTACCGCGATCGGCGAACTGCGTTTGTTTTCTTGGTCAATCCAGCCGGAGTGAAGCGCGACATCTACTTCTTCGATGACGGTGAGGAAGACGAGTCATGGGACGCGGTCTGGGATGTCGGGACGAGTCGCGACGGGGAAGGATGGACGGCAGAATTCAAAGTTCCATTCAGCCAACTCAGGTTTCCCGACGGTGAGCAGCACCGGTTCGGCTTCAATGTTTATCGCAGAATCAATCGGCTCAACGAGGAGCTGTTCTGGAAGATCGCCCCCAAGGCGGAGCCGGGATTCGTCTCGCGATTCGGTGATCTCGAGGGCATCGAGAGTATTAAACCTCCTCAGCGTATCGAGATTCTCCCCTACACCGTGTTGACTGGAGCGAAAGAGCCCGCTGAAGCAGGCAATCCATTCCGCGACGGTACCGGCGGCAACGCCTCTTTCGGAGGTGACCTCAAGTTCGGACTCACCTCCAACATCACTGTGGACGCTACCTTCAACCCCGATTTCGGCCAGGTGGAGGCAGACCCAGCCGTTGTGAACCTCACGGCGTTCGAGACGTTTTTCCCTGAACGCCGTCCGTTTTTCAACGAAGGGATCGACATTTTTCGTTTCTCGATCGGGCTGGGCGATGGCGACATGGAGAACGAGAGCCTGTTCTACACTCGCCGTATCGGTCGGGCCCCGCATGGAGAGGCCGATGACCGCGATGGGTACGCCCAGGAGGTTCTGCAGACCACTATCTACGGAGCTGCAAAGGTGTCTGGCAGAACTCCTGGCGGTTGGACGGTTGGCCTTCTGACTGCAGTTACTGCCGAAGAAGAAGCCCAGGTAGTCGATGCTACTGGTAATCGATTCGTCGACGTCGTTGAGCCCCGTTCTGAGTATATGGTCGGCCGGCTCGCTCGTGATTTTCGCGAAGGCCTGACTCAGATCGGGCTATTCGGTACTGCAGTTCGAAGAGAGTTGCCGGAGAATCTAGACTATTTGCACAGCTCCGCATTTACATTCGGCGTAAACTGGAACCACAGGTTCCTAAATGACAGCTACTCCTTCAGCGGGCGCATTGTCGGCAGCAGGGTCGCCGGGTCCGCAGAGGCCATCGAACGAACCCAGCGGTCAGCAGCCCATCTCTACCAGCGACCTGACGCTGACTACCTCTCGCTCGATCCGACGCGCACCTCATTGTCGGGGTTTGCGTCACAGATATCGTTTGGGAAGATTGCCGGCAACTGGCGGTTCTCAACAGGGTTCGACACGCGCACCCCCGGTTTCGAGTCAAACGACCTGGGATTCATGCGTGAAGCCGACCGAACGATTCAATGGACCTGGCTACAGCGCCGTTGGCAGCAGCCAGGCAAGGTCTTCCGCGAGTTCTTCCTTAACTTCAACCAGTGGTCGGTATTCAATTACGGTTGGGACCGTGAGACCGTCGGTGGTAACGTCAACCTCAATTTCACCCTCCTGAATTATTGGAACGGAGGCTTTGGCATCAACGGAGATCTGGATGGATTCTCTTCCGCTTCGTTGAGAGGTGGGCCTGGCATACTCAGGCCCGGCAGCTGGAACGGTTGGTTCCACTTCAACTCGGATTATCGGAAGTCTGTGAGAGGTGGCGTTGGGGGACACATCTGGCGCTCGCCGGAGACCGGCAGCTGGTCGTGGAGCATCCGTCACAACCTCTCCTGGCGGGTCACCGGTAACCTGGACTTCACTGCCGCACCTGGATTCAATAAGGAGCTCAGCACGTGGCAGTACCTGAGCACTGAGGATGTGTTGGGAGAGACAGAATACCTCTACGGCGGGCTCGAACGTACTACCGCCAGTATGACGTTCCGCGGCAATCTGACCTTCACACCAAACCTCTCCCTGCAGCTCTATATGCAGCCGTTCATCGCCACGGGTGTTTACCAGAGCTTCAGCCGAGTAGTGGATCCAAGAGGGGCAGCGTGGGCAGATCGAATGGTGCCCTTCGGGGAAGCTCAAGTTACGGTGGCCGACGGCGACGTCTCGCTCGACTTCAATAATGACG
>JBDHHK010000290.1:0-4430 GCA_039589395.1 Gemmatimonadota bacterium | reverse complement strand
AATCCGCGGCTCGTCTACGCTTCCATAACAGCGTATGGCCAAGACGGCCCCTACAAGGACCGTCCTGGATACGACATGGTGCTGTCGGCCGTCGGCGGCCTCATGTATATCACCGGCGAGCGGGACGGCCCGCCCTGCAAGGTCGGCGTAGCCATCACCGACGTACTAACAGGTGTATACGCATCTGGAGCAATCACCAGCGCTCTGTTGTGGAGGGAGAAATCAGGCAAAGGCCAGCATCTGGATATCAGCCTCCTCGATGCTCAAGTGTCGGGATTGGCGAACATCGCCAGCAACTACCTCGTCGCAGGCAAGGAGGCAACTCGTTGGGGCACGGCACACGAGTCCATTATTCCTTACCAAGTCTTCAATACGAAAGACCGCCCTATCGCAATCGCCGCGGCGAATCAGAAACTGTGGACGAGCTTCTGCATCGCTCTCCAGAAGTGGGAATGGGTCGATGACGTTCGGTTCGAAACCAATCCCAAGAGAGTCGAGCACCGCGAGGCCTTACTTCCCCTCATCGAAGAAGTGATGGTCAAAAAGACTTGTGACGAATGGATGGACTTACTTGTGGCCGCCGCGGTTCCCTGCGGTCCCGTGAACGACATGGAACATCTCTTCTCCGACCCACAAGTTCACCACCGCAACATGGTGGTAGAGATCCCGCACCCTACGATCGGCAAGCTGAAGCTCGGCGGAATTCCAATCAAATACTCGGAGACGCCAGGGTCGATTCGGAGACATCCGCCGTTATTGGGAGAGCATACGGACGAGGTTTTGGGTGATGTCCTGGAGTATGATGCCGAGAGAATCGCCGAGCTGAGGGGAGAGGGAGTCATCGGGTAGCGCTCCCATACACTGAATCGCGGGCTGGGCCGCGACACGATTACGCGTGGGTTATTCTCTTGGGGTGAGTGAACACCGTCGCTCGTGTCTCACGTACGAATGCGCAAAGAGTAATCCCGCACCGGTCTGCTACATCTATTGCGAGAGTAGTGGGTGCAGAGATTGCAGAGATCAACTCGATTCCCGCCCGCGCACACTTACTGACCATTTCCAAGCTCACTCGGCCCGACAACGCTGCTGCCTTTCCCGCGGTGGGCGTATCAGAGAGCAGACACTTCCCGATGGCTTTGTCCAGTGCATTGTGGCGCCCCGCATCTTCGGCCGACACGATGATGGTGCCGGTAGCGTCGTAAACACCCGCTGCATGGGTACCGCCGCATCTTTCGAACAAAGTCTGTCTGCTCGAGAGGCCGGTGCGCGCTTTACGCAGGACTCCGCTGTCGACTCTCAGTGTATCACCGACATCCGGCAGCGCCTCGATCCGATTGTCGAGATCTTCACTCCCACACGCCCCGCACGAAGACACTATCAACAGATTGCGTCCGGGATCTCCGATCCTGGGAACCGCATCGGTCAACCTCACCCGTATTGTGTTGCGAGCGTCTTCACAAAAATCCAGGTGAGTTATTTGCGAAGTGTCCTCAATGATCCCTTCAGTCCGTAGGAATCCTACAGCCAACTCCTTAGTATCGGTCGGCGTGCAGAGTAGCGTGTAGTTCTCGATACCCTCCACATCGATTGTGAGCGGGGACTCGACAACGACTCCGACCTCCTCTTCGGCAGAGGACGTCTCGCCGTTCTCCTGGGCGGAAACGCGCCAAGCCCGCAGGGTCTCTACGGGCTCGATCTTATTTGACAGGTCGCTCATAGCGAATTCCGAGAGGAAACCTCACGCTCAGGCCCTCAATGCGGCGGCAACATTCCCATTGCAGGCTTCGGGTCCTTCGGCCGCGCGATGCGGCGGAACTTGAATCCAGCGATGTTCCAAGTCGGCAGGGCTCCGCATACCAGCACCCCTTGCCGCAGAATCAACCCACCGATCAGCCCGAGCAGTGAGCCGATTGCCACGGCGGCCAGCCCACCAGCACCACTCACTTCGGCAAAGCCGAGATAGACGGTGAGCATGATAACCAACGGTGCGGCCAAACCCAGAATGAAGTAGCCGACCACAAAATAACGTTTCGCCAGAATCCGCTCTGCCGATTCCCTAGAGTCGGGGCGCTTGAAGGCCGCTTGCAGGAAGAACAGGATCGCGAGCACCTCGAGTGCGACAAAGGCAGCGGCTTCCGCTGCCATTGTCCGCATCTCAGCACCGATCTCCGCTGCTTCGCCTAGTAACGTTACACCGAGCATGATGGTGAAGTGCCCGGTTACAATCGCTGAAATCACAAATACGACGGGCACGATCCCAGTGTTCCAGAAAGGCATTCCCTTGGATGCGCCGAGCAGCACTCCCGTGTACGCCATAGTGCCGACTGCAAGCGCTATCGTCACGACGGACAGGACTTGCACCAGGGTGCTGCCGGCCGCGTCGCCGAATTGAAAAAGCACAGTGTGGATGAACGAGAGGATCATGAATAAGCTGATGATCCAGAATCCGCGGGCGATCCACGAAGTACCGGGCTTCGCCCCAGCGTAGACGGCCTTGGTTGGCTGGCCGAGGTCCAGCAAGAGCGCAAGACTTCCTATACCCAGCGCCGGCCAGCTGATCCACAAACCTATCGTAGTGGACAGTTCCAGGCCTTCGCCCACAAAGCCGTTGATGGCCGCAATTGTATATGCTCCTGCCCCGACGCCGCCGAGAAACAGGTAGACTGCAATGAGCCAGTTCCATTCGGTTTGCAGCTGGCCATTCACTTTCGGATCCATGGTGCTTCTCCTACTTACAAGTATTTAGCACAGGCCCAATCTTCCGTTCACCGAGGTGCGGTCACCGCGGCGGCAGGTAGTACACCTTGGGATTGTTGCCATGTTCAGGGCTCAACTGCTGTCCGCGGTGCCGTTTGATGAGGATCGACACCTCGGAGTTCGGATCGTCGAGATCACCGAACACGCGGGCTATTGCCGGACAGGCTGCGACGCACGCGGGTAACTGATCGGTCCCGAGTCTGTCTTTGCAGAAATCGCATTTGGTAGCGACCCCGCACCCCGACTGTTCTTCCCACTTCTCCTTGCAGAACTGCTCGTGTTCCGAGATAGGCAGACCTTCGGGGAAGTAACTCTCCCATTTCTCAACAGTGTAGCGTGCGCCATACGGGCAACCCATGAGACAGGACTTGCATCCCATGCACTTGTCCTTGTCCACGACCACGATCCTGTTTTCATCCTGATAGGTGGCCCCGGTCGGGCATACATCCACGCACGACGGATCCTCGCACTGATTGCAGAGGATCGGCAAGGCCTGCCTGACGGTGTTCGGGAACTTGCCTTCCTCACCCTTGAGGACGCGGGCCCAGAAAACCCCAGGCGGAGTGTGGTTCTTCACTTTGCACGCCATCATGCAAGCGTAGCACCCGTAACACCGTTTGAGATCTATGACCATTCCATATCTTGGCATCTTTTTCAACTCCAGTATAGACGATTCACGGCGTCAGTCGGCCTTGTAAATCTTCACTCGGCAACAGATGTCCTGGTTGAATGTGAGCGGATCGGTGTGCCCCAGATCCATCTCGACCAGGTCGTTGAAGAAGGTTCCCTTCCCCTTCGCGATCGGCATGAAGTTGCCCCAGTGACCGGCCACCGCCGCGATGGCCAGGTGATGCGGCTCTATGCCTTCGGTGAGCGCTATCCATCCCTTCACGCGATGCCCCTCTGGATTCTCCAGCCAGACGACATCGCCGTCGGCGATGCCCTTCTCCTTGGCCGTATTCTGGTGCATCTGAATCGCGTATACGTAAGGATCTTCCTGCGAGCACTCGTCCAACAACGGGTTCTGCTGGGTCAGCGAGTTGCAGTGCATCACCGCGCGCCAGTAGAAGGTGTACATGTCGAAATCCGGATCCGTTTCGCAGTGAGTCGGACAAGGGTACCAGTCCGCCAGCGCCTTGAACCGCGACCAATCGAAATCGAAGAAGTCCTCGCCGCCGTACTCGCTCCAGAGCTTGCTGATCTGCTCGCCCGAATCGATGAAGTATTCGAAATACACCGGGACACGGGCCGGGTTGAACCACTTCCAGTACACGTCTTCCTTACGCTTCGGCCACGTGAACACACCCTTCTCCTTCAAGTGTTCGAGGCCGTGTTCGTCTCCAAACCGATCCCTGATGAGGCGGTCGCAGACATCCTCCCATGTGTGCACGACGCTGCCGTCTTCAACCAATTTGTTATGCGGGTCCATCTCTCCGCCGTAGCGGACGGGAATGGAGTCGTTCAATCCCTTGAAATAGGCGCCGTGAATGCCGAGCCGCTCGGCGATATCGATCATCACGACATTGAAATCGCGACGCTCATGCATAGGCTCTACGACGGGCTGCCTTATGGTCCAACCCCAATCGTCCTCACCCTGTGGATGGGAGAAGGTGGATGGCCAGCTCACAGCCGGGGTGTAGCGTTCCAGGTAACAGGCGTCCGGCAGCACTATG
>JBDHHK010000289.1:0-4430 GCA_039589395.1 Gemmatimonadota bacterium | reverse complement strand
GAAGCTACTTGAGGCTTCACGGCCGACGCAACCTCATGAACACCTGTAATCGTCAACTTGAATGCTCACTCGTTGGAGAAATGGAATGGCGCCTTGGACGGACACAACCATGTAAGTCTATGCAAATAAAGCATTTAATGGTGGTGTGCCAGATCGGCCGCGATGATCACGGTCCTGCGGACAGGCTGACTGGAGCTAGATTGTAAAGGGCGGTGGAGCGGCTCAACTCCGTGTCCAAAAAAACGGGGCAAGTCCAGAGAGGCCATAGAAGCCAAGCACCAAATCAAGGGTGGAGCTGGCACCGATTATTGGTGATACCAGACTTCTAGGTCCGCGAAACTCACTTTTGGCCATGATTAACACTGGTAACTCTGGTTCCCGAATCCACTGCGAGACCAGTCGAAAGGCGTGGCCCGACACGGCGAAGACTATCAAGCCGCGAGCATGAGATGATTGTATACCCATGCTATCTAAGCATGATACTGGGACGCACAATTTCAATCCCCGCAAATCCTTCGATTCGGTTGATAGTGGTCGCTTTCCCGTTCATTCATTCCTACGCTCAATCAACGCGGCCGGATTATTCAACGTCATCAATCCTCAACAATACGACATCACCAACCTTCTCTGTCGATATTAGGAAACGCTTGCTCTGAACACCGTCAGGCCCCTTGACGTCCTGACAGGCTGGGACACGAACCACGCTTTGCCCTGTGGCAATCGTGTGTGTGATAGACTGCCTAAGCGTGCATGCCTTGCAGTGCTCTGTTTCGCCACAGCCATCCGGAAGGAATGAATTGGCGCACTCAAAACCTCACCACACAGGTGGTCTTCAATCTCTGAGGCATCCTTCCCAACGACATCTCGCGCCTTGTGGTTTGTCGCGATGAACTTCGCATCACGGTTAACGAGAAACACCGGTTCGTCCAACGTCTCCAGGAAGTTCCGGGCAGTGCTTCGCGGGCTAGAGTGGAGATTCTCGGCGCATTTGTCACAGATGCCGTGCGTGATCAATCCGTCGGACACACCATCCACATGTCCCGGCTGAAGCTCCTTCTTACACCATGCACAGATCCTCTTCATGGTCCGACCCTCTCAATGAGTGCAGCCGGGTGAACCTCAAGAGCCTTGGCCAGGTTCTCGAGTGTGTCAAAGCTGATGCCCGCGGTCTTGCCCGCTTCGATACGGGAAATCGTGGCCTGAGGCACCCCCGAGCACCGAGCCAACTCGGCTTGGGTCTCGTCGTCGGGTGGGCGTCTACTGCGGCGTCAAAATGCGGCGTCTACTGCGGCGTCTACTGCGGCGTCTGCCCGGCGGCGGGGCCACCGGCCCGATTCACTTCACGTTTGGAATAGCACCATATCAGGCATGAGTCAACTGGCGGTCAATTATTGCGTGGCTTGAGTCAATTCGCGGCGTTGCACTGCCCAACGTGCGGGGTCTGAGCGCCGCATCGGGTGAGTTGGATGGTGAGCAGCAACCATAACGGCGTACCGTTTGTGTAAATAAGAAACTTCAGGAATAAGAGAGCTTGCATCGAATTACGCTATAGAGTAAATCCATAACATGACGCCCATACACATTAGAATCGAAGAGTTTCGCTTGGCGCTCGGGTTGTCTCAGGCTGAAGTGTCACGGCGAACAGGTATTCGGCCGGCCACAATCTCGGCAATCGAAAACGGACAAACTACCGGAATCGACTTCGACACGCTTGAAGCTTTGGCTGACGTGCTTGAAGTTGACCCGGCGATGCTCATCAAGAGGGTTGAGCCATGACTAAGCGCCCACGGGTGCGATGAGAAAGGACCTACCATGAGCAGAGAGGATTTTCTGTGGACAGGGATTGAGGTGGTGGGATTATGCTGGTGTATTTTTGGCATTCTCGGTTTGGTTTTGTCTTTTGTGGCAGCCACAGGTGCACCCGGGTTTGAGGCTGTTTTCCCTCTGTTCTGGCAGCCCGCGATCGCGACGGCGATAGGCGCATATCTCCTCTGGGACGGTAAATGGGCATTTGACGTGGCAGAGGGTGGTATGCCGTACAAACGGAAGAGCAACCATGACTAAACGACGCGCGCGGCGGGGCAGTGGTTCGCTAACCTTGAAGGGCCGTATCTGGCATATGCGGTGTATGGACCCCAGCGGCAAGCGTGTGTCGGAGTCTACGGGCAAGGCGAAAAAGAGTGAAGCGCAGGAGAAGTTGAACGAACGGCTGGCTGAGATTAGCGAGGGCCGGTACCGAGGCACAGAGGCGCGTAACCTCCGGTTTGCGGACCTTGCTGAGTTAATCACCAACTACTATTGCGGGAAAACGTCAGAGAAACGTGTCAGTATTGCGGTAGAAAGACTGCGCGGATTCTTCAACGACGGTCACATGGTTTCCAATATCACGTATGACCGTCTGCTGGCGTATAAGAGCAAGCGAAGTAGCAAAGGCATGGAAGACGGCACGATTAAGTATGAACTTTCTATCTTACGCCAGGCGTTCAATGAGGCGCTGAAAGCCGGGAAGGTGCACTACATACCGCCGTTCCCCAGGATTACACTACACAACGAACGGCGTGAGTTCTTTTCAGACGGCGAGTTCGACGCGCTCGTCTCTGAACTTCCGCCCTACCTCAAACCACCCGTGACATTTGCGTTCTGGACCGGCTGGCGTATGCGCACCGAGGTGCTCACCCTCGAGTGGAATCAGGTCGATTTCGAGCAGGGCGTAATCAGGCTCAAGCCGGGGACCACAAAGAACAAGGACGGCAGAGAGCTACCGTTTGACGAAAACCCCGTACTCGTCGAGGTGTTGAACGCGCAGAGGGCTCACACCGACGAGGTAGAACGCAAGACAAACCAAGTCATCCCACTGGTGTTTCACCGTTACGGCAAGCGCATCAAAGATCACTACGTAGCCTGGACGTCGGCATGTGAGCGGGCCGGCGTCCTAGGTGCAGACGGCAAACCCAAGAGGGCCCATGACCTCAGACGCACCGCAGTGCGTAGGTTTGAGCGGTCGGGCACTTCTCGGTCGGTTGCGATGGCGTTAGTCGGGCACAAGGCCCAAACCATGTATACCAGGTACACCATCACCAACGAGGACGATCTGCGCGAAGGGCTTCGGAAGGCTGCGTGTGTGCCCAGGGATGCAGAGCATAATGTGCACACCATTGATGTAAGGCACAGAAAGGGTACAAAAAGCGCCGAGAAGTCCGTTTCTTTAGGGTGGCCTACACTGAAAAGCCCCGAAACTTGGGGGGGTTTTCCAGTAAGAGGGGAGGACACAGAATGTGCGGACGTTACACTCTGTTCGCGTCACCTGAGGAGATCGCAGGGATTTTCAGTCTGCCGGTTCCGGAAACAGCTCGGGTCCTCCAGGGTGAACCGCGTTACAACATTGCGCCCACTACCAAGGTTGCCGCGGTTCGTTGGTCGGAAGGCGGTGACGGTCGCGAGCTTGTCACCTTCCGTTGGGGTCTCATACCGCACTGGGCCAAAGAGACCAAGTCGGGACCACTCCTTATCAATGCGCGGGGTGAGACCGTCGCTGACAAGCCGGCCTTTCGCTCGGCTTTTCGGGCGCGGCGATGCCTCGTGATCGCTGACGGTTTCTATGAATGGCAGAAGCTTCTGGACCGCAAACAACCCCATTACTTCCAGGTGGACAATGGTGCTTTGTTCGCATTTGCGGGAATCTGGGACCGGTGGGAACAGAGCGGAGGGGATGGTGAGGTTGTCGAATCTTGCGCCATCATCACAACTCGGGCCAATGATTTGGCGAAGCTAGTGCACGATCGGATGCCCGTGATACTCAGCCAGGAGTCCTGGGATACTTGGCTTCGGGATGTCCAATATGACCGCACCCAGCAGCATACTCTCCGATCACTAGTCTGTCCGTTTCCGAATGCGAGGATGAGCGCGGTTCCGGTGAGCACAATCGTAAACAGCGCAAGGAACGACACTCAGGATTGTGTGGAACCGATCGGACCCTCGCTGCAGGTGAAGCGCTCTCAGTGACAATGACTTTTGTTGTCTGCGCAGCCGATGCTTGAACTCTTTCAGGATCTCCGCCCAGCAATCGTCGCTACGCTCTCAGCGCTGCTCGCTGTTGTGGTGTCCGCGCACGTCGTGCTGAACAAACGCGACACCCGTGCCGCCGCAGGCTGGGTGGGGGTTGTGTGGTTTCTACCAGTATTCGGGTCGGTATTGTACGCGCTGTTCGGCATCAACAGGATCCGTCGGCGCGGCCAGATGCTTCGCCGCCTAGGGATGGACTTGCGGCCACCCATTCGGGATTCGAGGGCGGATTGGCAGATCGTGTCCAAAAGTGTGCCGACACAGCAGGGATATCTTGCCGCACTTGCCCGCATAGTCGGCCGTGTCACTCGCCGGCCGTTGGTGGCAGGCAACCAGCTCACACCGCTGCTGAACGGCGACGCGGCATA
>JBDHHK010000288.1:0-4448 GCA_039589395.1 Gemmatimonadota bacterium | reverse complement strand
CACCTCGCAACGTTACTCCACGATGACTCGGTAGATCACTCAGCAATGCGGCGTGGACAGCCGACGGTAAACGCAGAGTTCAGCCACGAAGTAGCAGTTATCATGGGTGACTACCTCTATTCGCGCGCTATCGAGCAAATGGTGAAGCTCGAGTCGCAGGCGGCGCTCGAGATTATGAGTCGAGTCACCAACGAACTCACGGTCGGTGAGATGCGCGAGGTAGCTTCGTACGACGGACTGGATCTTTCAGAAGCGGATTACGAGTCGCTGATACTCGCTAAGACGGCCTCTCTCATGGCGGGTGCCTGTGAGCTGGGGGCGCTCGCTGGAGGGCATGAGTGGAGGGAGCCCCTCCGTCGTTATGGAACCGATCTCGGAGCGGCGTTCCAGATTGCCGATGACATGCTTGACTACAGCGCATCGTCGGACGTGACCGGTAAGCCGGTGGGTCAGGATCTCCGTGAGCACAAGGTCACGCTACCTCTGATCGCCGTTTTACCGTTGTTGAATGTCGACGAACGTAGCCTCGTGGAGAGGCTCATGGCGGACCCCGCGCCCGACGACGGTGAGATCTCCGACGTTATCGCGATCGTCGACCGTCGGGGGGGGGTACTGGCGGCACGCGAACGTGCACTTGGTTTGGCTCAGAGAGCCGAGGCCGAACTAGAGGTTCTTCCTCCCGGGGTGGCAAGAGAAGCGCTCAGGGCCAGTATAACGTATTGTGTAGAGCGGAGCAGATAACCGGTGGCTATTGGACCGAGGCGACCGTTATTTTACGTAGGTGTTCTGTCACTGGGTTTTGTGTTTGGCGGGTTCCTGTCGGCTTTGCTTGATAGGTTTCTGCCAGAGGGCCCGGCGACGGACTTTTTCACCTGGACGGTGACACCGTCGATTGGTCCGTTTCACGTTGATTTGCTTATCTTCAGCGCCACCATCGGGCCGATTGCAGTCAGTGTGTCGCTGCTAGGATTGGTCGGTATTGGTTTAGCGTATATGTTGGCGCGGTCCCTTTTTTAAGCGAGGTCGCCATGCCTTTTAACCTCGGCATGACCGAGATGCTCGTCATTGGTGTACTTCTACTGCTCGTCTTCGGGGCGAAACGGCTGCCCGAAATGGGTTCTTCTCTCGGTAAAGGCATCATTGAGTTCAAAAAGAGTCTGAAAGAAGTGCAGACCAGCATCGAGGAGGACGTTGAGACACCGCCCACTCCTCGCCGCCTGGACTCCGCTCCCGACGATGGTGGCGAGCCGAAGAAGTTGAGTGAGTGAAGTAGTCCGGACTACTCTCTAAAACTGCACAAAACAAAACCCCGAGGGATCTCCTCGGGGTCATATTCTCTCCAAATGTCGCTCAGAACCCCAGCGGGTTACTCGCCCCAGGCATTCGGAACTGGGTGCGCTGCGCCAGCCTCAGAGCCTCCCGCCCGTCTGTGAAGTCGGCCGATTCTCTTAGCGACGCAATCACGAGTTGCACTCGAATCTGCCGAGCGTCCTGCAAGATGAGATCTCTGAGTTGATCCATCTCTTCCAAGAAACCCGAGCTATCGGCCTCGGTTCTTGCCGTCGGTTCCAAGAAGAAGATCGCCCGCTCTGTCTGGATGGGGCCGCTGACCTGCCCGATCTCGAGGCCAAAGGCCACACCTACAACCTCTGGCTCACTTGCTAGTGCCGGGTTCGGAGTCAAGCGTGTAAAAGGCTCGAGTGTGAGTGGCCGCAGACCGTGCTCCACAGCTGCATTTTCGAACGGCGTACCGCCGCGCAGATCCTCATCCACGCGAGCCGCCAGCTGCTCCGCCATCTCCCACTTCTTCTCCTCCCGTGCCCCAAAAAAGGCATCGTCCAACACCTCGTCCAGTGAGAGAGTACGCTCCTCCTCGAGGCGGTCGATTCGAAATACGTAATACGCCTGATCGGTCTCGATCACATTCGAGGTTTCGCCCTCGAACGCTTCAAACGCCCAGATGCCGACGTCTGGTATGATATAATTGTCCAGGCGGAGCCTGTTGCCCTTGGCTAGCACATCGGCCTCCATCACTGGTATGCTCAGCATGGAAGCAGTCGAGTCTAAGGTTGCGGGGTCCTCTTGCTCGGCGGCATGAAAGTCGAGCGAATCTCCCAGCGACTCCACCTCATCGAGATGATCGCCCTGCAGCTCGACTGGAATCAGAATATGGCTAGCGTGGTAGCTTGTGTCGGTCTTCGACTCGAGACGGATTATATGGTAGCCAAAATCCGACAATACAGGATCGGAGATCCTGCCTGGTCTGAGCGCCATTGCCACATCTGCGAATTCGGCAACGTGCTGGCCCAAACGTACCTCACCAAGGTCTCCACCCTGTTGGCGGCTTCCTGAATCGGCAGACTCGCGAGCAGCCAGCTCCGCGAAGTCGGCACCTTCACCCAACTCGACGCGAATGTTTGTGGCTCGTTCCAATGCAGCTGTCGAATCAGCGCTGTCCGGGATTCGCGACACCGATATGAAACTCAGATGTGCCATAGCTGGACGGAGAAAGTCGTCGCGGTGGGACTCGTAGTAAGCCGACACGTCAGCATCCGTCACCTCGACCTCATCGTCGCTGATGGCGGATTGAGGCAGGATCGTCATGACCTTCGTGGCAACTGAGTCGTAACGATCTTTGTAGAGGCGCCAGAGCTTGCCGTCTGAGAAGAACACATCCGCCGCAAGTCTTTCGATCAGCTTTCGCTGAGGAAGCTCTGCCTCATACTGGCTTTGCAGCGCCAGTACAAAAGGAGACTGCCGCTGTGACATCAGATACCGCTGGTACTTGCTGAGATCAAACTGTCCGTCCGTCTGGAATTCGGGTACCTGCACCATCTCGGGCAACGGCATGTTCAACATTGCCTGCCTGACTTCCTCGTCTGTGGTCGAGATACTGCGGCGGCGAGACTCCTCCTGAATTACTATCTGCTGAACCAGTCCTTCGAGTACCTGATCCTCCAGATCACGCTGTGCATCCAGCGTGTAGACGATGTTTCCCATCTGCCTCTGCTGTTCCTGCGCGTTCCGAACAGCGGAGTAAAACTGCTCGCCGGTGATCTTCCGCCCATTGACCCTGGCGATCTCGTCGTTGGCGCTGGCGCTTCCCTGTCCGGTAATGTCCATTCCGACCTCAAACACCATCCAGCCGACAAAACTCACGGCCACTATCGCCATTATCCACTTTGCGCTTGCGCGCATAGTTCGCATCATTGTTCTAACCCGCCTGCCGCTCGATTGTGAGCCTCTTTGCGTACTGTTGCCATCACGGCCAATCGCTTTCTCTCCGATGACCCATTTTGGAGACGGTCCCGGACCGTTCAGAGAGGCGGTAAGTCTAAGTAGGACAACGTTCAAACTCAACCCGGATCGGCACATTTTAGGTTGATGTTTTCTTCGCCAGAGACTATGTTCGTGTCGATCCTACCAGTGTACTCGAAACACGAAGCGCCATGGCATATCGGACAGAGATCGAGAAACTCGAGCAACGCTACGACGAGAATCGGAAACAGTGGTTTGCGGCGCTTGCTGATGCCTACCGAAAGCAGGGCGAAATCGACTTGGCCATCGAGACGGTCAGAAGTGGTTTGGAGGAACGTCCCGACTACGCCAGCGCACACATCGTCTTGGGGCGTTGTTTCCTCGACAAGGACATGGACGATGATGCGGCTAGAGCGTTCGAACAGGTCCTGGAACTCGATGCCGAGAACATCATTGCGCTGAAGTCCTTGGAAGAGATAGCTGAGCGACGAGGTGATAACGCCGGTGCGCGCCAATGGCTCAATCGACTCCTAGAAGTCGATCCGATGAATGAAGAGGCATTGGAATGTCTCGATCGGCTGGGTCCGGAGGAAGAAGAACGCGATACACCGGTAGAGGAACAGGCGGAGGCATCTGAAATAGAAGAGATGGCGTTGGAGTTGGGTGCTGAGGATACCACCGCCGATGACGAGGAGAGTTCTGCTGAAGCTGCAGCAGAACCGGTGGGGCTAGAGCCGACAGTTTCGGAAGAGGCCATAGACGCCTCTGCCTTTGATGTAGCTCCGATGATGCTCGAAACAGCGTTGCCTTCAGATGAAGAACCCGAGAGCGTTGAAGCGGACGCTCCGCCTGAAATCGAGCCAATCGACATCGACATGCCGGACGTGGACGCTCCAGCCTTGGTCGAGCCTACCGAAGCGGATATGTGGGAGGCGGACGAAGCGGCCGAGTTTGAAGTCGAGCCGATCGAAATCGAAACGCCGGTTTTTGGCGCGAGCGCGGTTTCGGCTGACGACTCGGTGGAGCCTCTTGATATCGTAACGGAGGAGTCGGATGCGATTTCTCTGGTCTCGAGCGCGAGCGAAAACGACGATTCAATAGAGGTACTGGATGGAGACTCCGGTGCGATTGAGCCCATTGGAATAGAAGCGGCCGAGGATGGCGCGAGCGCCTTGCTTGCTGGGATGCCG
>JBDHHK010000287.1:0-4465 GCA_039589395.1 Gemmatimonadota bacterium | reverse complement strand
TCTCGCTCGATCTGATCTCCGCCCTTCCCGCACGGCTCGAACACGATTTCGCAACAGATCTTTCCAGGGCGCTCGAGTTGGAGCCCGACCACATTAGCGTGTACGGTCTGACTGTGGAGCCTCGCACTGCGCTTGCACGATGGATAAAGCGCCGAGCGGTAATTCCGGCAACCGACGAGAAATACGCAGCCGACTTCCTCCTTGCCCACGATCTACTGACCTTTGCGGGATATGAGCACTACGAGGTCTCCAACTACGCCAGGGATGGGTCGCGTTCGAGACACAACTGTGCGTACTGGGACGGCAGCCGCTACGCTGGGCTGGGGCCGTCAGCTCATGGGTTTGACGGAGCGGAGCGACGCTGGAATGTCGAACCGTGGGCTTCTTACGAGCGTCTCATTGCCGAATCCGGCGATGCCACCGGCGGTCGAGAAACGCTCTCAGTTGAACAGGCATCACTCGAACGTGTTTACCTGGGTTTGCGTGTATCAGACGGGCTCGATCTCGAGAATATGCGCGCTTTCGACCCGACTTTGGTTGCCAATGCCGAGGAGAATGGCTGGGCGGAGGTGAAGGCCGGCCGCTGGCGCCTCACCGCTTCGGGGTGGCTTCGAATAGATGAGTTGGTCACTGCCTTGACCACCTCGCCGGAAGGTGGGTAATTTGTTGTCCGCTCATGACTTGGGACAAATCGGCCGAAGGCCTTACTACTCGCGAGCAGCAAGTGCTGCAAGCGGTCATTCACTGCTATGTGGAGACCGCTGAGCCCGCCGGTTCGCGCACGATCGCCAAGCGGTTCAATCTCGGCATTTCGGCCGCAACCATACGCAACACGATGAGCGACCTCGAGGAAAAGGGATATCTGTTTCATCCCCATACTTCAGCTGGTCGCATGCCGACTGACCTGGCCTACCGTGTATACGTAGATGGGTTGATGAAACGGTCGAGGCTTACGGAGCAGGAAGAGTACGCGCTACGTCGTGAGTTCCACGACCAGCGGTACGCGATCGAGGATATCCTCCAGAAGGCCGCGCAGGTGCTGGGCGTGTTGACTCAGGAACTCGGGGTGGCGGTGGCACCGTCGTTTGACGCAGCGGTTCTGGAACGACTGGAGCTGATGCCGGCAGCGGACGGGCGGCTGCTCATGGTGTTGCTCCTCCGCAGCGGATCGGCGAAAACCATCTTTGTGGAGGTCGATAACGCATTCCCTCACCAAGCTCTGACGAGCCTCGCAAGTGTCTTGAACGAACGCCTGAGCGGCTTGAGTTTGCGGGAGATCAGAACAACTCTGCGCGAACGGCTTCGCGACGTCTCAATCCAGCCTCAGGGTCATGAGCTGCTGAACATCTTCGTTGAAGAAGCCGATACGATATTCCAGGGTGCAGACGGCAGTCCGGTTGTACTGAGCAGTGCCACCATGCTGGCCGAACAACCCGAGTTCAGCTCTAACGATCAGATGCGAAACCTGCTCGAACTCACCGAACGGCGTGAGGTCCTGAGGCAAGCGCTTCAGAATCGGCGCGAGCCCGGGATCACCGTGACCATCGGCGGAGAAAACCTCGATCCGAAATTGAGTACGTTCACGCTCGTGACATCCACGTATGTTGCGGGGCCGCTTTCTGGTGTTCTGGGGGTGATGGGCCCTACCCGAATGCCCTATCACAAAGTCGTTGCGCTGGTAGGCCACACGAGCAGGATGATGAGCGAACTGGCGCAATGAGGTAACACGCCCAGGTACCCTAACTAATGCCCCGCGATTTTTACGAAACACTCGGCGTTCCGCGTGAGGCCTCATCCGATGAGGTCAAAAAGGCCTACCGGAAGCTTGCCATGCAGTACCATCCCGACCGCAACAAGGGTGAAAAAGCGGCCGAGGAGAAGTTTAAAGAGGTTAGTGAAGCCTACGACGTCCTGAACGATCCGCAGAAGCGCCAGATGTACGATCAATACGGAATGGCGGGATTGAAGGGTGGTTCTGGAGGCTTTGGCGGGTTCCACACATTTGACCTATCCGAAGCACTGAGCATGTTCATGCGCGATTTCGGGGGCATGGGCGGTTTTGATTCGTTCTTCGGCGGAGGTCAACGGGAACGGCGTTCCCGACGTCGGGGGCAGGACATCAAGGTCTCGCTCGACCTGTCGATCGAGGACGTAGCACACGGCTCCACGCGCAAGATCAAGCTCAAGACTCTGCACGGTTGCGACAGATGCGGCGGCACGGGAGCGTCGCCTGGCAGCAACCCTAGCCCGTGTCAGACCTGCGGTGGTAGAGGGGAGGTGCGCCGCGCTCAGCAGTCGCTGTTTGGGCAACTCGTGTCGGTTGGGACGTGTCCGACCTGCAATGGCGAAGGATCCGTTGTCTCCGACCCATGCGAGGAATGCCGAGGTGACGGGCGTGTGCGTCGCGAGACTGTGGTTGATATCGAAGTGCCGGCCGGCGTATCGAGTGAGAACTATCTGACGCTTCGTGGCAAGGGTGCGGCGGGACCTCGAAACGGCCCCCACGGCGATCTCATTGTGCAACTGAATGTGTTGGACGACTCCCGGTTTGAGCGACGTGGCGACGATCTGGTTTACGATCTTCCCGTGTCGTTCAGTCAGGCGGCGCTGGGTCAAGAGTTCGAGATACCGACACCGTACGGTGATGAGGCAATCGAGATACCGGCTGGGACACAATCAGGCACCATCGTGACCGTTCGCGGCCAAGGGCTGCCGAACCTGAATGATGGTCGCCGTGGATCGCTGCACATTCGCGTGCAGGTTTGGACGCCCACAAAGCTGACTCCGGAAATGGATGGTCTATTCGGGCAGCTTGCCGATTTGGAGGGGGATCCGCCTACCGAAGACGGTTTGGGCCGGCGGATCTGGAACCGTATGAAGGAAGCATTCGGAGCGTAGCCATGACTGACTGCCTGTTCTGCAAAATTGCTGCCGGCGAGATACCGACGGACATGGTCGCCTCAGACGATCGATTTGTCGCGTTCCGTGACATCGCCGCCCAGGCCCCGACTCACGTTGTGGTAATCCCGCGAACACACGTGGCGTCATTGAACGAGGTCGTGGACCCGGATCTCATCGGGGGATTGATGCTCTTCGCAAAGGGAATCGCCAAGAGTGAGGGCCTCGATGGGCCGGGCTATCGGGTGGTGATTAACACCAACGCGGACGGCGGACAAACGGTGTTCCACATCCACGCGCATGTACTCGGCGGACGGATTTTGGGCTGGCCCCCAGGTTAGGCTCCTTGAGATCCGATTGCTGAAGCGATATCATTATAAGTCTGTACGAGAACTTTTCTTATAATGTGTATGGGGGTGCACTGCCTGATGGCGGAAGTTATCATCTTTGCGGACGAGAGTTTTGAGCGCGCCTTGAGGCGATTCAAAAAGAAATGCGAAAAGGCGGGCATTCTCTCGGATCTCCGTAAGCACCGCCACTACGAAAAACCGAGCGAGCGGCGCAAGCGTAAGTTGAATGCCGCTCGACGCAAGAGACGCCGGCCGCCACGGTGACAGTCGGCTGGCGCCGGGGGTAATGAAGCGTAATCGCTCTCCAGTTACCGCTGTTTGCTTCGTAGGTCTTCTCAGTAACGCAACACAGTCGAATCTTCGACACCGGTTATGTCCGCCGGTCTCGAACTTGTGGAGTTCCGTCTGTTTTCGATGAAAAGCGATCGACCGGTTTCGCTCGAGGAGCAGCAAGGGGTGTCCGCGATGGGGGTCGCAGACACCCCTTCCTCCTTTTCAGGCGTTGCGTCACCTGAAGCGCTGCTCGAGTTGGAGTTCGCGGCTGCGCTCGACTCCGTAGCCGAATTTGCGGTGTCGGCGATGGGTGCCCATTCCGTGCGAGTCCGGCGACCGTCCAACGGGCTAGATTGGATTCGGTCGGAGATTTCAGCGGTGGCCGAACTCGATAGCCTGCTCGGCGATGGCGACGAGTTTCGGCCCGAACCCATCGAAGACATTTCCCAGACGATAGAAGCGCTCGGGATTCCGGGCAGCGTACTGGAGCCGGGCGAGCTTAATCTCGTGGGTGGAGCGCTTGCCGCCATGCACTCGGTGCGCCAAGAGCTGATTCGCATTGGTGAAGATGCGCCTCTAGTGTCTTCGCTCGTTGCTGAAGTTCCGCCGGAGCACCTGGGGCGAGACATCGAACGCGCATTGGAACCCGACGGTACGGTCAAGGATGGAGCCTCTCCTCAGCTAGCGACTACACGCCGAAAGCTCCGTGATACTCGGGCGCGGTTGCGAGCCCTGTTGGAGAAGACACTCAGGAACGTCGGGGCGGATGCCCAGGGTGAGGTTACGGTGCGGGGTGGACGCTACGTAATTCCGCTCAGGCGCGACTCTCGCTCTGGGGTGAAAGGAATCGTGCACGGTGAGTCAGGCTCGGGCGCCACGCTATTTGTCGAACCCGCCGAGGCTGTGGAGTTGGGGAACGAGGTGAATGGGTGGGAGGCTGAGGA
>JBDHHK010000286.1:0-4934 GCA_039589395.1 Gemmatimonadota bacterium | reverse complement strand
AGCGTTCGCCGGTTAGAGGGTGACGGGGATGAGCCCAAGATGAACGTGTTGGTTTCTGTCCGTGCCCAGGTTAAACAGGTTCGCCGCAAGCACGATTTCCGTCCTCAACCGACTAAGGAGAAGCAACTGCGAGCGATCCGCTCTGAATTCGTCTTGGAGATGAAAGAGAAGATGGAGCGCGAAGAGTCCCGAGAGAAGTACAAGCTACGAAAACAGACGGTGGAGCCCGTATTTGGGACAACCAAGAAATGGATGGGTTTCACGCAGTTCCTTCTTCGAGGTCACGAGAAGGTGAACGGCGAATGGCAACTCGTGGCTCTAGCGTACAACTTCAAACGCCTGTGGCGGATGCTGTGCGTGCAACACGCGGTGACATGAGCGAAAACACCGATGTCTGACGCCGCCTGACCGGTGTACGCTGCATCAAGCGTGGCTACGAGGCTGCATCAAGCGTGGCTACGAGCGCCAATCCCGGCTAACAGAACCACAAAACACATATGTCCGATGCGGCGACCAGTGCGCTCAGGCAGCCGCGCTAAACAGTCTCAAGTCCGGCAAACTGTTAAGTTGACAGTACCTCTCTGCTCTCTGGAGATACCATCATGCGCACTGGGAACGCCGGCATCGTAACTCCGCTCACGACATTCGTAGTCCTATCTTGTGGCTCGGAACCCGGGGTCACACAAGACGAATTGAACACGCTGATTGACCTGCCGCCTGGGTTTGTCATCGAGGAGTACGCCACCGTTCCCAACGCTCGATCGATGACTCTCTCCGACAATGGGGTGCTGTACGTTGGTACACGTCAGGACAATTTTTACGCGATTCGCGACCGGGACGGCAATGGCACGGGCGAACGGGTAGATATTGTCGCGGAAGGGCTCACACAACCAAACGGCGTGGCTTGGCACAATGGCTCGCTCTATGTCGCAGAGATCTCCCGTATCACTCGATATGACGACATCGACAACCGCATCGTGAATCCACCGGCACCAGTGGTGGTGAGAGAAGACTATCCCACCGACCGCCATCACGGCTGGAAGTACATCGCCGTCGGGCCAGACAGCTATCTCTACGTACCGGTGGGTGCACCGTGTAACGTGTGTGACGAGGACATTGAGGTTTACGCCTCCATCACGCGGATTCTTCCTGACGGAACCGATCTTTCGATCGTCGCCCATGGAGTCCGCAATACCGTTGGGTTCGCTTGGGATCCGGTGGGTGGAGACCTCTGGTTTACTGATAACGGCCGAGACCGGCTCGGTGACGACCTGCCGCCCGATGAACTCAACCATCTGACCGAAATCGGTCAACACTTCGGGTTCCCGTTCTGCCATGGCGGAGACATCATCGATCCGGAGTTCGGTGCAGACGGTATATGTGCGAATTATCGTCCGCCGGCGCAGAGACTCGGGCCCCACGTCGCGGCCCTGGGCATGCTGTTCTACACGGGCGACCAATTCCCTGCCGAATACCGAAATCAAATCTTCATCGCGGAGCACGGCTCGTGGAACCGCAGCGAGAAGATTGGCTACAGAGTTTCGGTTGTGAGGCTGAACGAGAACCGGGAGGCGACGTCGTACGAGGTATTTGCGTCCGGGTGGTTACTGGAAGACGAGACGGTAGTAGGACGGCCGGTTCACGTGCTCCAGTTGCCCGACGGATCCATTCTGGTTTCGGACGATTTCGCCGGAAAGATCTACAAGATCTCGTACACGGGGTGAGGTCTGGCAGGCCGTGGTCACGACCTGCCGTTCCTTCATCCTCCGGCATAGGCGATCTCAATTCAGATAGGCTCGAATGATCTCGAAGAAACGCGGCTCGTAGTCCGCGAGGTTGATGCCCATGCGGACATTGAAAGCAATCTCGAATTCCGAGCAGACACCGCCCACGTAACAGGGCTGAGTTCCCTTGAGCTCCAGGAAGAGATCACGGAATGTCGTTAACGGGTTGTTCAGTGTAGCGGGATCGACGAGGTAACGGACGGCCAACTCATACATGGGATAGTAGTACGCGTACCCTCCTCTACCGTGTAGTCGTCGCCTATGTGCTGCGCGATTGGGTTCAGCTCGCCGTATGTAGATGTCAGATGGTCCAGCGTGGCTCGGTCCACGATCGGCGGGGCGTTGGTGCCCCCAGCGATATAGTCAGCAATGCCCTCTGAGACCCACTCGTCCACCAGGCTTGGGTGAATCGATCCGAGCAGCAGACCCTGCACCATGTGCGGTACCTCGTGCTTCATCAGAGGGCCGTAAACACTCGGATCGGTCCGTCCTAGTTGAGTGCGCTCCTCGTGGTCGGGGGAGTAGATGATCAATCCACCGTAGAACCCCTGCCCTCCCCAGTCGCGTGGGAAGCGGTGCTTGTAGGTGTAGATGTGGAGCTTGTCCTGCCCAGGTGGAAATGTGAAGAGCGAGTCGTTGTCGACGCCTAGCTCGCTCTTGACGAGCACCAGTGCATCTTCGGCGTACTCGCCGAGTGTTCGCAGTGCCTCGAGGCTCACGCCGTCGCTGTATATGACGAAGCTCTCGGTTTCGTACGGATTCCCGTCGTGCGGCCATGGGGCGATAGTGTTGCACCACGACACGCACGGATAGTCGAGCTCCGGTCCCTCGACCGACTCGCAACCGAAGCTGACGCAACAGATGAAGACACCCAAGAAAGCTGACTCACCCCAGTCAGGGGGAATCGAGATTTCACATAGTTTTTCGCGTTGAACATCGTTCACTCCTTGTTGTGCACTAGAATCGTCCCGCCGGATCGAACGACTCTTCAAACGTGAATCAACTGCCGTGCAGATGGTCCATAAACGTCGTTCGAATACCCCGGACGGCTTGGCAGACTGGCAGCCTAGGTGTATAGCGTCACCACGCCGTCTCCCGACCGTCTCCTACAGACGGAATACCAAGACATGCGTGCCATTGCGGAAACGGATCCTAGCAGAGATCTGCGTCGATACGCGATGAGGCGTCTGGCCGAAATGCGGTGACGCTGCTCGGCTGACAAGAAGCCCACTCAGAACCATCCAAACGCTCTAGCGAAAATGCGGAAATGGTGCCACACTTGCCTTCCGACAAGAAGAGGAAGGATGTATGGCTGTTGAGATCATTCCGCTACGTCTCGGTATCGACACGTGCTATGTGCTGAAGGCGGATGGTGTGATAGCGGTGGACGCCGGCGCACCCAACAAAGTCAACGATTTCCTGTTCGGGCTACGGCGCGCTTCCATCCTCCCCGAAGCGGTGCAATTGATTGTGATCACCCACGGCCATTGGGATCACATCGGGTCTGCGGGGGATATGAAGTCCGCCACTGGAGCGAAGCTCGCGATGCACGAACGTGAGATTGCCTGGTTAGAGCAGTCTCTCACTCCTCATCCCCCTGGCGTGACACTGTGGGGTCGGATTCTCGCCCTCATTGGCAAGTCATTGATGCCTCTCATCAAGGTTCCGCCTGCGAAAGTAGATGTGTTTTTGGGAAACGAGGATCTGTCGCTGTCGGGCTATGGGATACCTGGTCGCATACTGCACACGCCTGGGCACTCTTCAGGGTCCGTCAGTGTGCTGTTGGATAGTGGCGAGGCATTCGTCGGTGATCTTGCAATGAGCACGTTTCCACTGCGACTCTCTCCCGGCTTGCCAGTCCTGGCCGAGGACGTTGGTGCGGTATTCTCCAGCTGGGAGTTGTTGCTCGAGGCGGGTGCCAAAGAAGTCTATCCAGCTCACGGAAAGCCATTTTCCGCCGATGTGATCCGTCGTGCCATCGCTGTTAAGTAGGCTCATGAAGACGGCAGAGGAGCAGAGGTGGTCGACCACCCCTGCTCCATAACACGTGTCACCGCAGCAACCGTTCCCCGATTCTTACGGAACCTGAATCTGGTCTCCGAAGAACAGTGCGTTCAGGAACAGCCGGTTTGTGCCTCGCCAGTACCCCCGGAAGTTCGTGTTGTCCACGAGCAGAACGACGATGCCCCTGCCGAGTCGGTCGGTGAGCACCGAAGGTGAACCCTGCAACCATTCCCGGTTCTCGTCGGAGATATAGCCAGCCAACCACGGATCGTCGTCCACGAGTTGGGCTACCGTGCCGTATTCGCTCTCGCTCGGCGTAAAGAAGAAGTTGTGATCTCGCCAGACGGGCAAGAACCGGCGGTGGTACCCGAACCCAAGCGGGTGTGTCACGTCGAGATCTGCCTCCCAAATCGAGCCGCCGATGAGCTTTGCCCCCTCAATGTCATAGGCGTCGGCATAGTCTCGCCGTGAAGCAGCTTCTTCCGCACTATCGTTCTCTGAGGGGAGTTCACCTATGCCAGGCTCTTTTACGTTTGGTGTGAGCCCGTTTCGAGTGGCCCATGCAGCTGCTTCCCGCTGTGCGACCAAGGTCCCGCCGCCTCGAATCCAAGCTTTCAAATCGTCTAACCTGCTGCCCGAAAAGGCGCTGAGATCTCCGGACACGAGCACGAGAACATCGTAGTCCGACCAGACCACGCGACCCAGGTCGGAGACGTCCACCTTTGTCATTGGCATTGCGATGCGTTGATCCATCAGGTGCCAGACCTGCCCGGCTTCATAACCTGAGATCCCTTCGCCCATGAGCATCAACACACGCGGTGCACGCACCGGCCTGAAGTTCCCGCTGCCAAGATCGATCCCGCCTGCGGACCTTCCGGTCGTGGCGCTGTAAATCGGTACGTTTGCCTCTTCTGCGGCGGCCGCCACAGCCGCGTGGAGCGTTTCGGGATCCAGCTCTTGAGTACTCACCGGAACGGAAATTGAACCGCGCGGGAACGACACGTCACCGTCCGTAGTACGGGCGGTGAATGGAAGGAACGCCGCCTCGGCACGTACTCCAGCGGTTTGCATCGCGTGCAAGGCACGTGGTGCTCCGGAGTTGCTCCAGTCCATCAGGTAAGCGATTGGACTCCGCGCCACTGGACC
>JBDHHK010000285.1:0-4503 GCA_039589395.1 Gemmatimonadota bacterium | reverse complement strand
TTCACGAACGTCCTCAACAGTGATGGTTGATCGCTCCCGGTCTCCGAGTTTCTCGACTGCGGGTTCGAGATGTCGCTCAAGCACCCCGAGCGCCGCGTGACGTTGGGGGGGTGAACTGGCCGCTAGAAACTCACCGAGGCCGCGGACGCAGGTCTTCCATCCCGCTGCGGCACCAAGGCCGATACAACTAGATTGGTCGTTGAGTCCAGCTCGAAGGAAAGCTCGGTTGCACTGTCCTCATTCCGCAGCTTTACAGTTTTGGCTGAACGAGCCGAGAGAGTGCCCACACTCTGTTCGCAATTGGCTCTTCGTGAACCTCCCTGGAAATGACAGGGGGACATTGCGTGATCCGCACCCGCTGCCCGACTTCGATAGGCGGTGGTTGCTGGGCAACAAGAGTCGAGAGGGGAACAATTCACAAGACCGTTAGCGCGAGACAGAGGAGACGCATAGCAACCTCGCCGCAGTATGATGGCTCAGAGTCTATCGAACCAAAGTCAAGCAGCGATCAAGCGATCAGACGGCTGGCTTAGCACGCACGTCGTCGGGCGGGCGTCTTACTGCGGTGTCTACTGCGGCGTCAATCTGCGGCGTCTACTACGGCATCTTACTTCGGCGTCAGTCCGGTAGCGGTGCCACCGGCGCGTTTGATGTTTGGAGCAGTACTATAGACACGAAGAGTCAACCGAAAGTCGCAGCCAATACGCCGGTCGTGCATTGGGTAGAGCGGCCGTAACACCCACAGAGGTGTTTGAAACTTGGAAGGTCGGTTGCTAGATTGGATCCCGATCACCGCAGGTCGAGAGAGACACAATGACGCAAGCCGTTGAGCAGGCGAAAGAGCTCCGAAGAATGCTGAGCCATGTTCAGTGTGGCAATGAACATAGGTGCGCGGAATCAGGATTTCGGGACCTCTGCCGGGCCAAGGACATATTCGGCTCGGGAAAGCGCCTCATATGTTTGGAGGGTCTTGGCGCTTCATGTGGCTACCAGATTCCGCACGGCCACTGCACTCTCTGCAGCTGTCCAGTGCGTTTCTACCTACATATGGAACTCGGTCTCTGACCTTCCAATGACGTGATTGAGTGAACAACTGCGGACATCGATGGGGGCCGGGAGACCGGCCCTTTGTCGTTCTGGTCCGGTGCTCAACGTATCAGACATCTAGAACGTATACAGGTATGGACTGTTGGACCTGCCCTTCGCCCGGCAGTCCGCCTCCTGAGGGCCGCTTCGGCGGCCCTTTGTCGTGTCAGAAGCTAAGCCGTTGATTCGTTGACCTATTGAGAACGGTTGCACGCAGGGAATACTTGCTGCCACGCAGGGAACTCGTGGAGGGACGAGCGGGACCACGCCATGCCCGGCCCACGTGCGACAGTCCTTCTCCGGGGCCGCTTCGGCGGCCCCATTTTTTCGTGCTGTCACAAGCGAAAACGATGGTGGCTGCTGCTATTTGCTGACGCAACTGTGGGCGAATTGTGGGCAATGGCCGCTAAGTCATTACCTTACAACAGGTTATCCTCATCCGATGCTCTTCACGTAGGGCAGATCCGAGTGTTTTCGATCAAGATTGCATTAACTAGGTTGGACATGCCGATCCCCATGGCACAGAATTGTAGTGTGAGTAATTCGGAAAAAAGACAGGATGATGGGTCGGAGGGCTGAAAGCAGATGACATTCATAGATCGCGCCAGGATTCGCGTGACAGCGGGAACTGGTGGCTCTGGCTGCACTTCGTTTCGGCGGGAGAAGTTCGTGCCCAAGGGTGGGCCAGATGGCGCCGACGGGGGCCGAGGCGGAAGCGTATTCCTCAAAGCCGATCGGCACCTCCGCACGTTGCTCGACTACCGCTACAATACACATAGGAAGGCCCAGCGCGGGGCGCACGGCCAGGGGGGGAACAAAACGGGCAGATCGGGCGCGGACGAGTGGCTGATGGTGCCTCCAGGAACCGAGGTTCGCGACGCGGAATCCGGTCAGCTTTTAGGTGAACTCACTGAAGCCGGACAGGTCTTGTGCGTCGCAAAGGGAGGGCGCGGCGGTCGTGGTAACGCCGCGTTTGCGACGTCGACACACCAAGCTCCGCGTGAATGGGAACCGGGCAAGGAAGGGGAAAGCCGGCACATCGAGCTGGTCCTGAAGCTGATTGCCGACGTGGGATTGCTCGGTGAGCCCAACGCCGGCAAGAGCACCTTGCTGTCAGTGGTGTCCGCTGCGCGACCGAAGATTGCCGACTACCCGTTCACGACGCTGGAACCGAATCTCGGGGTAGTTGGTCTATCTGAAAGCCGGTCGTTCGTGATTGCCGATATACCTGGGATCATTGAGGGCGCTCACTCCGGCAAAGGTCTGGGCGACAAGTTTCTCCAGCACGTGGAACGCACAAGGGTGCTCGCCTACCTCGTCCCGATCGACGCGACCGATCCTCAGGCCAATTACGACATGCTGCGGCTCGAAGCGGGTGAATACGACTCGTCGTTGGTGCGCAAACCCCACGTGGTTGCACTCACTAAGGCTGACCTGCAATTGGAGGACGAGGAGATTCCCGCGGTGGTTGCACCGGAAGCGGATGCCGTGGTGGTGATCTCTTCCGTCACCAAGCAAGGCCTCAAGGAACTCAATGAGTGCCTCTGGCAAGTCCTCTCGAGATTCGACGAGGAATAGGGCCTTTGAAGCAAGCGGACGTCCCGTACATAACACTTGCTCTGGTCCCTGGTATTGGCAGGGCACGGTTGGAGATTCTGTTGGCAACGTTTGGATCTGCGCAAAAAGTACTCCAGGCGAGCCAAAAGGACCTCGAAGACGTTCCGACTGTCTCGCGCGCTGCCGCGACCGCCATAAGAACTGCCGATCCTTGTACAGGCGAGAAAATCCGCGATCGAGCCGAGTTGCTTGGGGCGTCCGTGTTGGTGCCGACGGCAGAAGGCTTCCCTCCGATGCTGCGCGAGATTCCAGATGCCCCGATACTCCTGTTTGCACTCGGACGTATGGATTTACTCTCGGCCGACTCGGTGGGGATCGTCGGTAGCCGCTCCCATACTCGGTACGGAGCCGGCGCGTGTCGACTCTTGGCCGGCGGAGTTGCGAGAGTGGGACTCGTCGTGGTGAGTGGCATGGCCAGGGGGCTGGATCGAGTAGCACATGAGGCAGCGCTCGAACAGAGTGGGGGCACGGTCGGTGTACTTGGCAACGGTCTGGGAGTTGTCTATCCAGCTGCAAATCGAGCCCTCTACGAGCGGGTTGCGAAAGAAGGTTGCTTGCTAACCGAGTACCCCCCTGGTGATAAGCCGCACGCTGGTAGCTTTCCACGCCGCAACCGCCTCATCAGCGGCATCTCGAGTGTGACCGTCGTCGTTGAGGCAAGAGAAAGGTCGGGTGCGCTGATCACGGCCGACTGTGCGTTGACGCAGGGGAGGGAAGTGCTTGCCGTTCCTGGGCCGATTACGAGCCCGCTCTCGCTGGGGTGCAACCGGCTGATTCAGTTGGGAGCAAAACCTGCTCTTGGACCGAGGGACATCCTTGAGGAGTTTGGTCGAACCGTCGGTGACGCACCGGCCGCCTCCCTGTCTGCAAACCTCTCCGATGCCGAACGAGAAATCCTCGACATACTCGGACTTGGTCTCGAGTACGTTGACGACGTCGCCGCCAGATCGAGTCGGGGAGTGGGGGAAGCGCTGGCGGTGCTCACTTCACTGGAGATTCGGGGGCTGGTGACACAGGAGCCAGGAAAGGTGTTTCGGTTGGCAATGCCGGCGGCTTGCGAGCGCTAGAACGGAGTTGAACATCCAACATCCAACACTGAACATCCAACTTCCAACGGAATGTACGGTTGATTCCCGTTGGACGTTCGATGTTCGATGTTCGATGTTGGACGTTCCCTCTCACTATTGCAGATCCACCCGCTTCTCCCGCTCAACCTGAGCCTCTCGCCCCGCATGAAACACCTCTACCTCCACGTTCCTTTCTGCTCGCGCCGCTGCATCTACTGCGACTTCTCGATTGCGGTACGCAGAGAGATACCGGCGCGCCGATACGTAAAAACGATCGTTAAGGAATACGAGCATCGACGATCAATAGGTGAGTGGAACGACACGGCGCTGGAAACGTTGTATCTGGGCGGCGGAACGCCCTCGCTGCTTCCGTCCGATTGCGTTGGCGAGTTGATCGGTTACCTGCTCGAGGCTGAGCGTGTTTCGGAATCCCATTCGGAGGTGACGCTCGAGGCCAATCCTGAAAACGTCTCCGAGGCAGCCGCCCTCGCGTGGGCGAACGCGGGTGTGAACAGGGTGTCTCTCGGAGTCCAATCGTTCGACCCGGCAGTGCTCGACTGGATGCACAGAACACACATTCCCGAGCACGTGGTTGCGGCGGTGCGATTGCTAAGGGATAAAGGCATCGATTCAATCTCGCTCGATCTGATCTCCGCCCTTCCCGCACGGCTCGAACACGATTTCGCCACAGATCTTTCCAGGGCGCTCGAGTTGGAGCCCGACCACATTAGCG
>JBDHHK010000284.1:0-4504 GCA_039589395.1 Gemmatimonadota bacterium | reverse complement strand
GTGCTCGAAGAGGTGTATGCTGCTCTGGGGAACAGGTTCGCCGATGCGACGAAGGACTGCCAAGACGGCCTGCGCCTGGCGTGGGACGACTCATGGCTCCACGTCCGACCATCGGGAACGGAACCAATTGTGCGCTTGATAGCGGAAGCTCCGACTGAACAAGCAGCGCAGGCTTTGGTGACCGCCGCAAAAGAGACCATGGACACTACGGGAGGCAGATCGTGACCCTGGCACCGACGGTCCGCCTTACCGTCCTACCGTCCTACCGCCCAACCGCCGTACCGCCGTACCGCCGTACCGCCGCGCGCACTTACCGCCCTACCGCCGTACCGCCGTACCGCCGTACCGCCGTCCGCCCGTCCGCCCGTCCGCCCATCCGCCCTGGGGGGTGGGCAAGGTGAGGGTAGTGCTCCAGCGAGTGTCGCGCGCCGCCGTACGCGTCGACGGAAAGAGCGTCGGTGCAATCGGGGTGGGCTATCTCGCACTGGTAGGCTTCACCGCAGATGATGGAGAACCACAGCTGCAGTGGATGGCTGAGAAGATCGTGGGACTTCGGCTATTTGCGGATGACGAAGGGAAGATGAACCGCGATTTGAAACAAGTCGATGGCGCAATACTCGTGGTGTCGCAATTCACCCTCTACGCGGACGCTCGCAAGGGAAGACGGCCTTCCTTTGTTGATGCCGCTGCTCCCGACGAGGCGACGGCACTGTACGACCTCTTTGTCCGGGAACTCGTCGCACGCGGTGCGCCGGTGGAAACAGGGTCGTTCGGTGCGTTGATGGAGGTGGAGCTGGTTAACGATGGACCGGTGACACTGATTTTGGAAAGATGATAGTTCTCGCCTCGAGCTCGCCGCGACGGCACCGTTTATTGGAAATGTTGGGGATCGATCACATAGTGGATCCGGCTGATATCGACGAGGCAGTCGATTCCGAAATCCCGGCCGAGTTTCTCGCCGTTCGCCTAGCGCGAGAAAAAGCTTTGGCCGTGGCTGAGCGGCGTCCTGGGCAGGTGGTGTTGAGCGCTGATACTCTGGTGGTGCTCGGGTCGGAGATATTGGGGAAGCCATCCTCCGCGAGAGAAGCGGAGAGTATGATTGGGAAGCTAGCCGGTCGTGAACATCGGGTCGTGACTGCAGTTGCAGTCGCCAAGGACGGACAGATTTGGGACCGCTGCGACGTCACAAAGGTTTGGTTTCGGCCACTGAGTGAAGAGCAAATCTCCGCGTACGTCGCCACCGGTGAGTCGTTGGACAAGGCTGGTAGCTACGGCGTGCAAGGATACGGTGCGGTCTTGGTAGACCGAATCGAAGGAGACTACTTCGGAGTGATGGGGCTGCCGGTGCGTTTGGTGGTGGAGCTGCTCGAGGTCGTAGGCCTTCCTTATCGCTTCACGCGGTAGACCGGCACCTTCTGCTCTTTCCCCTTTAGCTCCAACGCTTCTTCCGGATCGACAGCCGGTTGGTTCTTGAGCTCGTCGTAGAAACGCTGCGAGATGATGATCTCGCCCGCGCCGGCTTTGGAGCACAAACGCGATGCGGTGTTTACCGCGTCACCAATCACAGTGTATTCGAGACGTCGGTCGCTTCCGATGTTGCCGGCAAACACCTCGTAGTAGTCGATGCCAATCCCGATCTCCACCCGCTGACGACCCTGAGCCGCCCATCTGACGTTCAGCTGCGCGAGTACACTCTGCATCTCGATCGCCGCCTTCATGGCACGGTCAGCGTCGTCCTCATTTGTAATCGGCGCACCCCACAGAGCCATGACCGCATCACCCATGAACTTGTCAAGCGTACCACCGTTGTCGAAAACAATCTCGACCATTTCAGTGAAGTACTCATTGAGTAGCGTCGCGATGTCGTCAGGACCCATCTTCTCAGACATCGCTGTGAAGCCACGAATGTCGCTGAAGAAGACCACGACCGGGCGTTTTGTGCCGCCCAAGCGCACCTCTTCTTCCTGGTCGGCGATTTGTGCGGCGAGGTTGGGCGCGAAATAACGCTGGAAGTTGGAAAGGACCACCGCCTCGCGCTGGATCTGGTCGATCAACTGGCTGTTCTCGATCGCAACAGCGGCAATGCCGGAGAACGCGATCAAGAATTCCAGGTCTTCATCGCCGAACGCATCCAGTGACGTCTGGCTGTCCACATAGATGAGGCCAATGACCTTTCCTTGATCCACACCACCGCCCTGACCACCGCCCAAAAGCGGCGCGCACATTGCACTCCGGACGCTCTGCACGACAATCGACTTGCCAGCGAACCGCGCGTCGGCAGCCGCGTTGTCTGTGAGGATCGCGAGCCGCTGCTCGACCACCTGGCGTGCGATCGACTGCGGTACGTGACGACTGCTACCGCCATCGCCGAGTTTGTTCCGGGATATGCGCGGTACCAGCTCTTCGCCCTCGACCATGAGTATGCTCACGCGGTCGACGCTCATCACCTGAAACGTGATGTCCACGACCTTATCGAGCAGCTTGTCTACGTCCTTTTGCCGAGATAATGCCTGAGATATGTCGAGGAGCATGCGGAGTTTGCGTGCCTGAAACTCCTCGGGAGTCTCACCGTCGACTTGGAGCTGCGCAGAACTAGGTCGGTCCTCCGGTTGCGCCTCGAATCCGCCAGAGTCTGGGACCACAACCTGCTTAACGATGGTAGCATCTGGTGGCGGAGGAGCAAAATCCATCGATGCGGGTTCTGGAGGTGCAGCTTCAGCGGGGGTTACTTCCACGACCTTGAATGCCACACGCCCAAATGTGACGATGTCGCCATCGACAGCTGTGTCCTCTGAGATTTGAGCGCCGTTCAAGAAGGTGCCGTTGGCGGATCCCTTGTCGCACACTTGTACGCCTGCGTCAACCAGAGTCAATTCCGCATGTTGCCGGGAGACGGTGGGATCGTAAACCGGTAGGTCGCTGGTCACGGCGCGACCAACGATAACCGAACTCGCTTCAGTGAGTTCGACAGTCTGGTCACCCGTTGTACTCAATAACTTGTATGTGCGCAAATCGGCATTCCTCGCTGGGTCAGGAATATATCAACAGCCGCATGCCGACGCTAACGAGGCCGAGCGCTAACCGTCACCTGGGAGCGGCAAGCACGAACCGCCCCGATGATTGGACTGATGCGCTGACGCCGTCGACTCCTGAGGCACCTGAACCCGACGCTATCTGCCATTGATCAACAGATGCCTCGCGCCAGATATCAAGGGCGGCGACGTACTCGGTACTGCTGCTGTACGTCGAAGAGGTGTTGCCGGCGCTTGCGTCTCCGTATACGGAAAAAGAGAAGGTTGCGGTCGGAGATGCCCCCGAACTGAAAACGAGCCCGGACGGTGATAGCATGAACCCGTACTCCCCGGAGCCGGGATCGATCGTGACACTCACGGAGTCCGTGGCGGAATACGGCGCGCCGTCGAGCGAAGCCAGAGAGTTGGCCGGAAAGGAAAGTTCGAGATACAACGTGTTGAAATTGTCAGGATGGTTGACTCGCACGATCGTTTGACGTGAGTTGAAGATCCAGGCGCTTTTTGAGGCTGGAGCCGGAGCATTCGGCTGCTGAGAGAGTACTAACAGATCTGCTAAACCGAAGATTTCGACCGGCGGGAGTGTTAGGTCGGAACATGCGGAAAGCAGCACCACGAGAGCTGCTGTTGCTGCAGCTTTCCAACTCGATGATATTGGGCGGCAATGAGACACTTCTGGCTCCTGGGTACACTTGTTCTCACGTTCATACCGGCCGCGGCGCTTCCACAGCAATGGAACGACGAACGGACGATGGAGCTCGTCGATCGCGCCATCCAGCGTCGTGTAGAAACGCGTGCAGACAGTGGGCTCGAGGATTACTACACCAGAGCCCACGGATTCGTCTTCTTCCTAGCGCAACTCGGTGATCTCACCGATCAACCTAGACTGGTCAAGTCCGATCAGCTTGAACTCGAGGTGTACTGGAAAGCACCGGGTCGCACCAAGCAGGTCATCGTAGGATGGCGAGATAGAGCCGATTTGCCAACAGATATTCGCTACCATCGCGATCATCTGGGAATCGTCACAAACAACTTTGGCGATCGCATTGGCATTGGTGAAGGGGACGAGATTTCAAACGTCCCCCACCCACTCTCTCCTGACGGCCCTACTCATTACGACTTCGCGCTGGCCGATTCTCAGACGGTTCGGCTGCCCAGCCAGTCTGTCCGGGTATACGAAGTGAGTGTTCGACCCAAGGACTTCGAGGCAGCGCGAGTGATCGGTACGCTCTACATCGATGTGGAAGCTGCGGAACTAGTCCGCTTTCGCTTCAACTTCACTCGCAATTCGTATATAGATGAGACTCTCGACGATATCACAGTAGTACTGGAGAACGCGCTCTGGGACGGGCGCTACTGGCTGCCAAGCAGGCAAGAACTCGAAATCCGACGTCACTCCTCGTGGCTCGATCTCCCTGCGCGCGGCATCATCCGCGGATGGTGGGAGATTGACAGCTATCAGTTCAACACGGGGA
>JBDHHK010000283.1:0-4557 GCA_039589395.1 Gemmatimonadota bacterium | reverse complement strand
TTGGCGACAGGAAGCAAAAGGAAGCGCTCAGAGTTGCGCCAACTTCTCGGTGATCAACCGGATGTGGCTGACTTCTTCCTTGATGATCGCGTTCACCTTGCCTTCGGATACGTCCCCAACCACCATGTCGAGGGACGTGTAGAAGACCACAGCGTCTTTCTCACGGGCCAGCGCAAATTCCAGGACTTCCTTGAGCGAACTGTGGCTGTCGGCAAACATGGCTACGTCCTGTTCGCCGGTGAACACCTGCCTGTTCGCAACCGCCTGTAGATAGAGTTCCACCTCGCCATATGGATCCCAAGTAATGCCTTTGTCGCCGGCGTCGCGCATCCGGGCATGCAGGTCGCTGAAGATCTTGATATGCCCGTTCTCCCAATCAGCCAGGTCGGACAAGAGTTTCCTTGCATCCTGGTCTGTGGCCAGCTCCGCAGCGCGACGGTAGTACTTCTCGCCATTCTTCTCTATATCGACTGCAATGGTGAAGATTTCGTCTATGTTGAATTCTTGCGGCATCTTCTCTGTACCTTCCCATGTGTAAGCGGTTCTTTTTCGACACGAAACATACTCTGACTGGCATTCTCGCGCCCGACGTGGCGCCATGGTTTCGGAGCCGTGTCTGAGACGACGTCCACTACTCGGTATCGCCACTTGCAGCATTCTTCGCTTTCATGAGTTTCTCTCAGACACGGTGGTCTGCAGTTTAGGATGTAGAAAGCTCGACCACATAGCCAAACCCCCGTCCCGCGCGATAGCTTCCCTGACATAAAACCGCACCAGGATTCCCTATGAGCGAAGGAATCGACCGCAGAGACTTCATGAAGACCGTAGGCGTCGGCGCTACGGCTCTGGCGTTGCCAGGTATCGATGGGTGTAGCCGAGGCGAGCGCCCACCCAACATCGTCTTTATACTTGCCGACGACTTGGGATACAACGAACTCGGCTGCTACGGTCAGGAGAAGATCCGCACACCCAACATCGACCGACTCGCGGCAGAGGGCAAACGTTTCACTCAACACTATTCGGGGAGTCCAGTCTGCGCACCGTCACGCTGTGTCCTGCTGACAGGCAAACACACCGGGCACTCGTACATCCGCGACAACGATGAGATGGACGAACGCGGAGATGTGTGGCACGATCCGGAGCTCGAGGGGCAACGTCCTCTTCTGCCGAACACGTACACGATCGGGGCGATGTTACAGCAGGCGGGTTACACGACAGGGGCGATTGGCAAATGGGGACTTGGTGGGCCGGGCAGCACGGGCGCACCTAACGCACAGGGGTTCGACCACTGGTACGGCTACCTCTGCCAACGCGTAGCTCACAACTACTACCCCACGCACCTGTGGCGGAACGGCGAGAAAGATTTGCTCGAAGGGAACGACTACTTCTATCCCCATCAGCGGATGCCCGACGACGCCGACCCAAATGACCCGACCTCATATGAGCCTTACAAAGGTGAGACATACTCTATGGACCCGATGGTGGAAGAGGCACTCGGGTTCATTCGAGAAAACCAGGACAATCCGTTCTTCCTCTACTTGCCGTTCCCAGTACCGCATGTGTCCATCCAGGTTCCGGAAGAGTCGCTGGCGGAGTACGAGGGTGAGTTCGACGATACTCCCTATTTGGGAGACAGGGGTTACGTGCCTCATCCCGCGCCGCGCGCCGGCTATGCTGCGATGATCACCCGAATGGACAGTGAGATCGGGCGGATCATGGCGTTGCTGGACGAGCTCGGTCTCGACGACAACACTATTGTGTTCTTCACGAGCGACAACGGTCCAACCTTCAACGGTGGGACAGACTCGGAGTTCTTCAACAGCGCCGGCGAGTTCCGCGGACTCAAGACCGAGCTTTACGAGGGCGGCATACGCGTGCCGATGATCGCGCGCTGGCCTGGGCACATCGAGCCAGGAACAACATCGGATCATCAATCAGGCTTCTGGGATTTTCTACCGACCTTTGCGGGGCTCGTGGGCATCCAGCCTCCGAGCGACACCGACGGTCTTTCGCTATTGCCAACCTTGCTCGACACACACGGACGGCAGCAGAGTCACGAGTACCTGTACTGGGAATATCACGGCAGGCAGGCAGTGCGGATGGGAGACTGGAAGGCGCACCGCCACGGGGTGGACGAACCGATCGAACTGTATGATTTGGCGCCAGACGTAGGTGAAAAAAACGATGTGTCGGGAGACAATCCGGAAATCGTGGCGCGTATCGAAGACATTATGGTCAATGGGCGAACACCTTCGGAACTGTTCCCGTTGGTTAGGAGTGAGTAGTGCGTAGTGAGTGATTGTGGTCGTGCGTGGTGAGTCGTGAGTAGGCCCCGCCTCACCCTCCTCACCACGCGCAACTCACTACTCACATGACAAGAAATCACCACGGATCAAGGAACTCACCGTGAACCTCCAACTCGTTAAGCGCTACGGCGCCATCCCAATCATCATCCTCCTCGTCATGATTTTTCGGGCCGTTTCCGACAAGGAACCACCAGTCAGGTTTCGGAGCGGTTGGCACGTGAGCCCTGACCGACGGTGGGTCGGACCCAACTTCTGGGCCAATCGGTTGCAGGATTGGGCGGTAATCAACCGGAGGCTGGTGTGCTTAGAATCGCGTCCGATGCGGACCGTGCACTTGCTCACGAGACGCCTGGGAGAGTCCGAAGGAGATTTCGAAGTCTCAACGCAGTTCGGCAAGGTGAGGTTGCCTGCTGAAGATTCCGCCGTGAGCAGCGCGGGGATCCTGTTTGGCGCGGGCGCAGAACTGGACTATCGGGCTGCCGCTCTCATTCACCACAGCCACGGACCGTCTGCAGGGCTCTACGCAGGCGTAGATACACGCGGACACTTGTTCCTGAGGGATTTTGCAGAACCGGATGTCGTTTTAGCCACTAGCGCCGAAGCGTTGTCGTCCACAGAAAACGTCGCGCTCACTCTAAACGCTCACAGACAAGGGGAAGTCTACGTCCTGGACATCGCTGCATTTCTACCTGGAGAGTCGGCCGATAGCGTTACACTTTCCGTACCCGACGTGAACGAATCCCGACTGGTCGGGAACATCGCACTAGTATCTCACTCAACGTCGAACAGCGGCGCACGATTCTGGTTTGCATCGTTGCAGATGGATGGAGGCAAACTGGAGGCCTTCAACTCTCGGATGCTGGGCCCCGTCATCGGGAGTCAGCACACACTCAGCCGAGGCACGCTCAAGCTCACCGCTCAGTTTATGCCGTTAGGTGAAACCGACTCTCGCTTGACCGAGTTACAGGTTGCAGACGGAAGCGACTGGAACACTGTCGCCACCGCCGAGGTTGTTGACCCTAGCTTCACTGCAGCGTTTAGAGTCGAAGATTGGGACATTACCCAAGATCGCCGGTTTCGAGTCACCTATCGTCGGTCGGTCGGTGGAGCAAGCGTTCAGCACTACCATTACGGGTCGATAAAGAAAGACCCAACTGACAAACCCGAGATCGTGGTCGCGGCGTTTACTGGCAACCATAACGTAGCGCACGGAGTGGATCGAGGTCACTTCCCCTGGGATTGGGGAGTGTGGTTCCCACACAACGACATCGTCGAACATGTCGGCGCGCAAACGCCGGACTTCCTTTTCTTCAGCGGCGATCAGGTGTATGAGGGTGCGAGCCCTACCGCTGCCGATTTCGACCAGCCGTACGAAGACTACCTCTACAAGTGGTACCTCTGGTATTGGGCCTTCGGAGGGCTAACGGCTGAGATACCCAGCGTCACGGTCCCGGACGATCACGATGTGTTCCACGGAAACATCTGGGGGGCAGGCGGAAAGGCAACACCGCCGGGTTTGACTGGTGCGGAGGCCCAGGACGAGGGAGGTTACAAACTGCCGGCCGACTGGGTGAACATGGTGCAGCAGACGATGACGAGCCACATGCCCGATCCTTACGATGCCACTCCGGTCGAGCAGGGGATCGGTGTGTATTACACCGACATACTCTACGGCGGAGTGAGCTTCGCGGTGGTGGAAGATCGCAAGTTCAAGTCGGCACCCAAGGGTCTGCTCCCTGCAGGTGACATTTGGAATGGTTGGCCGCGGAACAGAAGATTCAACGCGATCACCCAGGCAGATGCACGCGGTGCCCAACTGCTCGGCGAAAGGCAGCTCGAGTTTCTCGATTCTTGGGCTAACGACTGGAGCGACGGAGCCTGGATGAAGGTGCTACTCTCCCAGACTCTGTTCGCGAATGTCGCGACAATTCCCGACACCGCCCTCAACGGCTCGGTGATACCATCGCTCCCGATCCTTCCCCCGGGCGAATACGTCGAGGACGATCGTAGGGTGTCCGACATGGACTCCAACGGCTGGCCCCAAACAGGCCGAAACAATGCGTTGCGCGCCATGCGCAAGGGTTTTGCCGTTCACCTCTCCGGCGATCAACATCTGGGCAGTACCATCCAGTACGGTGTGGACGAGTGGGGTGATGCGGGATACGCGCTATGCGTTCCATCGATCGCTAACTTCTGGCCCCGTAGGTGGTTTCCTCCCTCACCCGGAGATAACCGCGATCCAAACGCGCCG
>JBDHHK010000282.1:0-4562 GCA_039589395.1 Gemmatimonadota bacterium | reverse complement strand
AATCCGGCAGCATAGTGGCAAACCGTGACAGCCGGTCGCTCCACTCCTTGTCCTTGATTAGCACGAAAGCTTCGTACGCGGCTTTGTATCCGAACAGCCCATCCTCATAGGTCTCTATAGGGCCGATGACGACCTCGATTGTATTGTCTTTCATGTCCATCCAGGCCATGTCGCTCTCGCGGTACTCATCGTTCAAAAGAGCCTCGGATCGCAATTCCAGATAGCGTCGCAGCCCGGGATCGTCGGCAAGCGTTGAGGCTTCTGCGAGCTTCTCAGAGGCGACATTGACGTGTTCCGCGAATGCCTCGTGATAGGGCAGAGGATAGATGCTGTTGTCTCCCCTGCGACGCACCAGCGTGTATAGGTTTCGCATCGACTCGACCACCTCGCTGGGTGCATCGAGGGCGGCCTCAAATTCTTCTCTCGTAATGTCCGGAGGATAGAGATTGGCACCTTCAGGTTTGGGGCCGATCCCTTCGACGAACGGGGCGTCGCCGGCCAGCCTGTCCCAAGGCCCGAAGTTGATCTCCACGTACCTGCGCATCGCGGGGTCTTCAATAGCCGCGAGTAGCGAATCTTTGTCTCCGTAAGCCTGCTGCCAGAATATTGGGTCCATCTGTTCTGCTGCTTCGATGAGTATCGGTATCATCTGACGTTCCCGATCGGTCAAAACGCTCAGATCGGCAGTGAGTCGAACGGTGGCATATTGATCGACGAGGCTCTGAATATCAGACTCCTGATTGTCACAGGCGGTCATGGACGTACCCATTACGAATAGGACGGTTGCGCTGATTAGGCGGTTGATCCTGGACATGATAGATCTCGCTGGTGAATTGACGGGATTGAATGTAGGGGGGTGGGGAGGGAGAGGTAAGAGGAGCGGGAGGAGTCGCAGAGGTGCAGAGGTGCAGAGGTGCAGGATTAAGGTGCCCTGTGTCACTGCACCCCCCAACAGTCAAAATCTCGCCAAATACGTCACCTTCACCACTGCCCCTCGGTCGTCGAAGGCCCACAGAGAATCGTCGTCTCCTCGACGCTCGTTGAACACAACAAACAGGTCGCTGCCAGCCGAGTGAATGAAGTTTATCCGCACGTTCGCGGACACCGAGTTGTCGAGGTTGTTGTACTGGAGCAGAGTGTTCGCGATCAACCGAGTCGAAAATGCGTACGAGAGCCGCACCGAGACGACGTCAGCGTTGAAGGAACCGTCGGGTACATCCACGATGTTGTGATTGTACCGGGTCATCACCGACAGATTCGCGTTCGGATTCATCGTCAGGGTGCCGTTGAGGGACACCATATGTCCGTCGAAGTTCCCCTGAACAAAACCCTGCATGCCTAGAACCACGGGCCTGTGGCTGCCGGTATTGGCGAAGACCATCATCTGCCAGAGGTCGTAGTCACCCGCGGGCACCTCAACGTCGTCTCCGAGCTCAAAACTCTCATCGATGCGATTGAAGCCGCGTCCATAGTAGAACATCAGGCTTTCGCCCGAGTTCCAGTCTGGGCTCAACGCTGCGCCATACGCCCAGTCCTGCATTAGGCCGTCGACCCTGGTCTGGACCAGGAAGTTCGAAAATATGTTGAGTCTGCGGAGCCCGAGGATTCTTGGTCGGGGCGAGAGGCGGATGTGTCCGTTGGTTCTGCGGATGTCCGTCCGAGTCACAAAACCGGCATCGGCTGTCGCGTCCGGCCCGATCATCATGTGGTGAATGTTCCCTTCGATTGGATCGTTACTGTAGTCTAGGTTGAGGCGGTACGCATAGTCGTTGCCACCGCGGTCGGACGTTCCGGTACGAACGGCGAAGCCCTGCATATTCAGCGTGCCAGTAGGCCAGAACGACCAGTCGATGCCCCCTGCTGTGTTCCAGCCGTTGTGATCGCGCCGGTCGGTCAGCATGGCGCCCACGTAGTGTCGGTCTCCTATGTCCCGCTTCACACGGGCGACTGCAAAGTTTGTTCGTGCCTGGTCGTATGCTGAATCTGTCACGACGTTCAGGAGCCCGATGGTCTGGCCACCAACCCTACCCGTCAGGCGGAGCCCCCCCATCACTGGGACTTCGCCGTCCTCTGCAATGCCGATTTGGCGCGAGAAAAAAAGCAGGAAGGGTGGAGGTTCCATGGCGCTTCGGAAGCCGAATTCGAAGATCCCAGCGTTCTCCAAAAAGAACTCGCGTTTCTCGGGGAAGAAGAGCGAGAATCTCGTCAGGTTGACCTGCTCGTCGTCAACTTCCACTTGCGCGAAGTCGGTATTCACGGTCATGTCGAGGACGAGCCCCGGCCGAACCTCGTATTTTGCGTCCGCCCCGATTTCGAAGCGCGGCTCGGTATCTATTTCATTCGCTTCTTGCTCCTGTGTGCCGCCAACCAGCAGGTACGGTTTCGCTTCGAGGTTGATTCCCGCTCGCGGCAGGTCGGTCAGGTTCTCGAGGTGTCCGGCTGCGCTTATGCGGTGAAACCCCTCGGTGGACCTCGACCATCCGCTCCACAGAACTTCCTCGTTCTTCCGGCGGATGACACGATACACGTTGAAGCCCCAGGTCTCTTCCGACGCACCCGTGGGATACCGCAGTGAGCGAAACGGAACCGCGAACTCCGCGGACCAACCTTCGGGTATACGTTGCGCTTTCACCTGCCACACTGCACGCCAATCGAGATTGATCTCTCTTCCTTCATCGGTGATGAGCGCCTCGAATTCCGCACCATTGGCGTTCGTGGCGAAAACGACCGCGTTTCTGTGATCGTGAAACGCGTCGAACAAGATCGCCACCGCGTCATCTCCGGCGAACTGCGGAGTGCCCCCGAACTCGTCGATGGTCATCAGCTTGTCGCGTTGCAGCAGCCGCGATATGATCGCGTCCGGTCTGCTGTCGCGTGCCACCACACCTACGTACAGCGTCGTTTCGTCGTACAGGACACGCACTTCTGTTGCTTCGGTCGCGGGTGCGCCATCGAGAGGTTCTCGCTGACGAAAGCTTGATGCTGCCGTCTCCGTGAGCCAGACCGGTTCATTGAGTAGACCGTCCACATGTACATACTCGGAATCACTACGTAGTCTGACGGCCGACAAAGACGGCCTTGCAGTATCTTGTGCGGCAAGGGGCACAACGAGCACCAGCACGGAGATACAGACACTCGCGAGCAAAGGTAGACGCACTGGTGGTTTCAAGCCCACTCCTACCAAGTCGATGACCGCGCACCATCGCTAATGTGACTTCCCAGATCAAGTGCTCTCGCCGAGACACGTTTGTTTGAGTACCATGCATCCGCGCTTAACCGGGAGGATCAAACAGCTTTGAGTGGGAAAACCCTTTCACCGACAGCGCGAGTTGCGGTTGGTGCGTTCCTGATTAGCTTCTCGCCGGTCTTCGTGAAGGTAGTGGATGTCGGTCCCGCAGCTACCGCGTTCTATCGCCTGCTGATAGGTGGGGCAGTGCTACTTGCTGTCGCTCTCACTCGCGGTCGCCGAAAGCCACTGAGCCCGAAGTCTATTGTGCTCGCAAGTGTGTGCGGGCTCATCGTCGCGTTGGATCTCACGGTCTGGCACCTCAGTATTCAGCTAATCGGACCCGGACTGGCAACCATCCTGGGTAATCACCAAATCTTCGTACTATCGGCATTCGGGCTGTTATTCCTCGGGGAGCGTCTTACAGTTCGCCTGGGGATGGCGATCGTGTTGGCAATGCTCGGACTGTTTCTCATTTTCGGCCTCGAGTGGGGCGAGTTCGACGCCGGCTTCAGGCTTGGCGTTGTCTTCGGCGCTCTCACCGCGCTCCTTTACGCAACTTTCCTGCTCGTATTGCGACACGTACAATCTGGCTCGGAAGCGCCGGCCTCAGTCGTGACGGTCGCGATTCTCTCGATTGTTGGCGCGTTTGTGTTGGCACTGTATGTGTGGTTAGGCAATGAGAGTTTCGTAGTGCCTGATATCGGCTCGTGGACGGTATTGGCCGCGTACGCGATTCTGAGTCACGTAATTGGCTGGGTGTTGATCTCGACTGGTTTACCGGGGCTGGCGGCTTCGCGAGCCGGGCTGGTTCTACTGTTGCAGCCTGCGCTGGCCTTTGTCTGGGATGTTATGCTGTTCGACCGTCCGACGGCGGTAATCGAAGTGCTGGGGGCGGTATTGGCATTGACGGCTATTTATCTGGGGACGGCGAGAGGTGGGAATAGAACAGCGGCAAAGGCGGCGTGAGCGGCGGAAGAGGCGGGAGGGGCAGGAGGGGGTGCGCTCCAGCCACTCCCGCTCCTCCCGCACACCACTACCGCCCCAGCCAGTAGTTCACTTTCACTAAGAAGGTGTTCGTCGCATCAGCATGGAACAGATCGGACACGCCAGATCTTAGATTGAACTCGCCCCGATTTGTTTCCTCGGACCGACCGTGTTGCCACACGAAGAACACCGTTGAGCCAGGGAGATACTCCCACCTCAATACCGCGTTGGACCGGAGCGAGAGGTAGGTGAAATCTGGGTTGTCAAAGCTGAGGTCCTGCACGCCGTCATTATTGAAGTCGAGCGAGACGTCGCCGTCGGCCACCGTAACTTGAGCTTCCCCGAAGGG
>JBDHHK010000281.1:0-4599 GCA_039589395.1 Gemmatimonadota bacterium | reverse complement strand
CTCACCCGGCGCAACGGCGGGAGCCTCGGTAGGCGACAAAATCGTCGCCGTCAATGGGCGCGATATTTCTAGTTTTGAGCTTTACGAGATAAGAGAAATCCTTGCCAGGAATGGCGAGACTGTAAATCTCGAAGTAACGTGGGACGGAAAAGCGATTCTGCTGTCCTTGCTTCTAAGGTCTGTTTATTGACAACCACTCACCAATCACCACCAACGCTATGGTCACTTGACATATAGTCGGATCGACTATAATCTCCGATCCGTCAAGTCACACTGGAGCAGTTGTGCCGAAGAAGAACCGCGCCGACGACGTAGCGGCTCTGCTGCCGCTCAAGCCACAGGACTATCATATCCTTTTTGTGCTGCTGGACGGTGAGCGCCACGGCTACGGAATGGTGAAGGAGATCGATCGGCAGACGGACGGCCAAATCCGCTTGGAGGCGGGCAATCTGTACCGATCCATCCGTCGCCTGATCAAGCAGGGCCTTTTAAAGGAATCTGACCGCCGGCCGGCACCCGAGTCGGATGACGAGCGCAGACGTTACTACGGAGTCACCGAATATGGCCGGAGAGTAGTTGCCGCAGAGACAGAGAGGATGCGCGCAGTCGTAGCCGCAGCGGAGGCAAGGCTCGCGGTAACTGACGGCAAGGTGATCCGATGAGTCCGCAATATTCAGTTCGTTGGTTGGGATTATCCGAGCGCATCTATCGGGTACTCTTGTACGCTTTTCCACCGCAGTTTCGTCAGGCGTACGCCGCAGACGCCGTTGAGTTGTTTCGCGATCGTTACAGGGAGGAATACCGCCGGGCAAAAGGAAAGGGCGTTCTGGCGTTCTGGGCCCGTTCCGTCTGGGACACGACGGTCAGCGGCTTGAATACGCGGTGGGAGCGATGGCGCGAGCGAAGAAGAGAGGCTAGCAGCGCGGTGCCCAATTCGGGGCAGGGCCGGAGGCCCAGTAAACACTCGGCCTCAATACCAGGGGATGTCAGCTACGCGATTCGCAGTCTGGTTCGGACGCCTGGGTTCACCGCTGTGGTAATCCTCACCCTAGCCATCGGCATTGGCGCTAACACGGCGATATTCAGCGTCGTGAGCGGAGTACTACTGCGACCGCTACCGTATGACAATCCGAACGACCTCGTCGCAATTTGGTCGCGGTTCATTCCAGAGAGTGGATACGACTTTCCCAAGTACCCGATCGGCTCGCCGGAGTATTTCGACTACGTCAACCAGAACGAGACGATGGAGCACGTTGCGGCCGTCTCGACTGAGGCTCTGACAATCACAGGCGGTACTGAGGAGCCAGAGATCGTGACGGCGGGATTCGTATCATCGAGCATGTTCTCTGTGCTTCGCACGCCGCCACTGCTTGGTCGCACACTCGTTGAGGCAGATGACGGGGCGCGCCCGCAGCCCGTATACGTGCTCAGCTTCGATTTTTGGCAACGGCGTTTCGGGGGAGACTCGGGCGTTGTCGGACAGACGTTGGTTGCCGATATCGACATGGAGTACTCGACTGGCGGCGAGATAGTAGGGGTCATGCCGCAAGGTTTCGCATTTCCGGATCCCGAAACTCAGATTTGGACTCAGCTACCCCTGGACCCGGCGCGCACGTGGCGCGGCGGGCACTGGTTCTCGATGATTGGCCGACTTGCCGCCGGTGTGAGCTATGAGCAAGCCGAGGCTGAGATGGAAACACTGATGGCCCAGTGGGCGGTCGACTACCCCGATCACCACGTTGGCCACGGTCTATATCTGACGCCGTTATTGCGCGATACGGTTGGCGACGTGGGATCGGTACTCTTCTTATTGCTCGGAGCAGTCGGGTTCGTGCTGCTCATTGCCTGTGCCAATGTCGCAAACCTGATGCTTGCTCGCAGTGAGGGCAGAAAGCGGGAGCTTGCTGTCCGCTCGGCATTGGGTGCCGACAGGGCCAGGCTGTTTCAGCAACTGCTCACCGAATCTTTCCTATTGTCAATCGTGGGAGGTGCGGTTGGGGCGGTCTTGTCTTCCGTTGGCGTGCGTGTATTGCTTGCTGTGGAAGGAGGCACGATCCCTCGAACCGATCTGGTCGGGCTCGACGGCCGGGTGCTTCTTTTCACCGGTGTGGTGGTTGTCGTGACGACTTTTGTATTCGGATTGGTGCCGGCTCTTCGAGCTGGGCGGACCAACTTACAGGACGCTTTCCGGGAATCTGCTCAGACTGCTACCGCCGGAAGCAAGCGACTTCGTTTTCGTGGATTCCTCGTAGCTGGAGAAGTCGCGATCGCGATCCTGCTCGTCTTTGGTGCGGGCCTCATGGTCAGGAGTTTTCTGCGTCTAATGCAGGAAGATCCCGGCTTTCGAATGGAGAACATCCTGGTAGCTCAGTTCTCGCTGCCGTCCGGCAGCTACACTCCTGAGGCGGCAGGTAGCTTCTTCGCCGAGCTAACGAATCGGATCGAAGCGATGCCGAATGTCTCGCGTGTTTCCCTTGCATCGCATCCGCCGCTGCTGCACAGCGAAGTGAATGGGCGGTTCCATGTTGAAGGTCTAGCGGGGCCCACGGAGGAGGACTTCTGTTGTATAGGGGGTTCGGTTACTGCCGGTGTGGGTATGTTCGAAACGCTTGGAGTACAGTTGCTGCGCGGTCGATTCTTCGACGAGACAGACCTTCCGGGAAACCCGCCCGTGGCGGTCGTTGACGAGGAAGCGGCGCGCAGGTACTGGCCGAACGAAGACCCAATCGGAAAGCGGATTCGGTTCCTCGCGACGGACGGACCCTGGGCAACAGTTGTCGGAGTTGTGGGGAACGTCAAATACGCGGGTTTGAGTGAGACCTATCCCATTTACTATCACCTATACGATCAGACGACCGCATGGTCGGGGGGATTCTTTGCCCGAACGATGAGCGTAGTCGTTCGCACGCATGGCGATCCGCTTGCTTTCGCCGGTCCTGTTCGTGACCTCGTTCGGACAATCGATCCCGATTTGCCAATTGTGTGGATGCGAACGATGGATGACATCGCTTCGGAATCGGTTGCACGCCCGCGGTTCTCGATGGCACTGATGGCAGTGTTTGCCTCCGTCGCTCTTTTGCTGGGTGCCATTGGTGTCTACGGCGTGATCTCTCACGGGGTGGCTCAACGCACCAACGAGATCGGGATTAGAATGGCACTCGGAGCCGGATCCGGCGCCGTGGCTGGGATGGTGGTCCGTCAGGGATTGACGCTTGCTTTCTTCGGAATCGTCGTGGGTCTCGCAGCATCGTTCGGCGTCACCAGACTTTTGACGGCGTTCCTGTTCAAGGTGAGTCCGACAGATCCGTTGACGTTCGTGGTGGTGGTCGGAGTCATTCTCGGGGTGGTTTTGACTGCGAGCTATTTGCCGGCTCGGAGGGCTAGTCGAGTCGATCCGCTTGCCGCGTTACGTGTGGACTAGAGCGTAGAATCCGCCAGGGAACTTTCCGCAACACATTGACGTAGGATGAACTGCAGATGTCGGCCTTTCGGCCGTCGACTGCTTGCACGGCCGTGAATCCGAAACCAAAACAATGGGCGGACATGAAGGCGGAACCAGCAGACATTGTGTTACTTGCTTGCGTCTTGAACGGCGACGAAGCAGGTCTCGCTGCGCTGTTGGAACGACATTGGATCTCCGTTGTCAGGTATGCTTTCTCCATTCTCGATGATTGGGATGCTGCTGAGGACGTTGCGGAGGAGGTTTTCGTTCGGCTGTGGGAGCGCAGGGAGACTTGGGGGTTGGAGGGCTCGGTGCGCGGTTTGCTGTTCCGTATCGCTCGCAACATGAGCCTGGACGAGCACCGCCAGGGTAGTGCCCACGGTCGAGCTGCGCATAGGGTGCCCAAACCAGCTGCGACAGTGACTCCGGCCGAATACGTAGAGAGTAAGGAACTACACGCGGCTATCGCAACCGCGCTGGCGAATCTCCCACAAAGGCGACGTGAGGTGTTCGTGCTAGTGCGCCAACATGGCCTATCGTACCGCGATGCCGCTCACGCCTTGGGAGTTGCACCACAAACCGTTGCCAATCACCTCAGCATGGCTTTGGAAGATCTCAGAGAAGCTTTGGAACCAATCTTGAGAGATTTACGCGGCGATTCGGCGTGGCGCGAAGGCAGTGGGCCCGTTAGCGTTGCCGGTGAGGCGGTAGGGCAGTAGGTCACCCGAACCAATCGCCACGCGTTTCAGGTCCTTTCCCGGCATTATCCATTGAGGCCTCTGACCTCTGTCAGAAAGCCGCCTGTTTGTTCGTTTCGTCCATGATTGAACGAAACTGTCTGTCATGGAACCAGATCGGACTGACTGCAAGCTGGTGCTCCGCCTTCGCAATGGTGATGCTGGGGCCCTCGATGCTGTCCTCAAACTTTTTTGGAATCAGTTGGTTGACTATGTATCTGCATTGGGTGCTGACCGGGATACGGCTGAAGATGTAGCGCAACAAGCGCTGGTGCGACTTTGGGAGCGACGCGAGGTTCTGAGGTTAGAGGGCTCCTTGCGGGGTCTGCTGTATCGAATAGCGAGAAACTTGTGTTTCGATGTTTCGAGGCAGAGAAAAGCCAGTGAACGTGTCGCCAGGCGTTCGGCTGACCCGTCGTT
>JBDHHK010000280.1:0-6084 GCA_039589395.1 Gemmatimonadota bacterium | reverse complement strand
GATTGCCGGCCTAGTTTCCGTTTATAGACGTCCATATTGAGGTAAAACGAGTCGGTAACCACTCCGTCTCGGAGCTGAAACGCGAGGTCGGCTACGATGTCGGCATCTGCAACGTCTGGCGAGGTCGTGCAAAACTCTAGGTCCACGTCAAAGTTGAAATTGACGTTAGAACTTTCAGAGTCAGGGCCTTTCCAGAGTTCGAACAGGTTGCGGTTGTCGTTCGTGATAGACACGCCCTCTATGGTTACGGTCTCCCACACCGAGTCGTCCTCGACTGTGACCCAGACTCCCATACCTCCGGAGAGTCCAACTGTTGCAGTGGGATCAGCGCTGTTACACGAGGGCCAGGGCTTACACGGTTTATCCTTGGCAAATTGCGGCTGCAGATCATCCGGGGCCACAGGGCCGTCGTCCTGACAGGCCGTGAACCCTAAGAGAAGTCCTATCGCCAGGGTCAGTCTCAGTGGTTTTGTTATCATGGGGTTGCCTCTCTCGGTGTAGTGTTCGTTCAATCCCGCACCCTCACTCAGCGACCACACCCACCCGACTGCCCCAAGGCCATCCGGTTGCATTGAGTACCAGTGCCACAAAACATATCTTTGCGGGAATGTGACATTCACCCGTATCGCCAGCGCATCTGGAGCGTATCCTGGAGGCGCATTTTAGGGATTGGGTGTCGATTGGAGGGGTTTGGCCATGATTCAGCTGAAAACGCTTGGCCAGCTGGAACTCGACCGCGGAGACGGGAGCGACTTTTCAGCGCTCCTCACTCAGCCAAAGAGGCTCGCGCTCCTAGTCTACCTGGCACTCCCGGCTCTGGGTACGAAACACCGCCGCGACACCCTCCTTGGATTATTCTGGCCGGAACTCGATCAGCAACGAGCACGCACGGCACTCCGAAACAGCCTGTCGCACATTCGCCACGTGCTCGGTCACGATATCGTAAAGCGCAGGGGAGACGAGGAGGTCGGGCTCGATCCCGATATGCTCTCTTGTGACGCAACGGCATTCGAGAATGCCGTTAGAGAAGGTGCGTGGGATACCGCGCTGAATCTGTACAGGGGACACTTCCTCGAGGGTTTCTTCATTTCCAACGCGATCGGGTTTGAGCATTGGCTCGAGGACGAGCGAACTCGACTGCGCGAGATGGCGGCAGGTGCGGCGTGGTCACTGGCGCATCAGCATATCGAGCTTGGCCGACCGGTGGACGCCGAACGTACGGCTCAAAGGGCACTCTCGCTGGTGGTTACCGATGAGAGTGAAGTCAGGAAGTTCATCAACGCGCTCGCCGCGGCCGGCGATCGTGCATCCGCGGTCAGATTCTACGAGAAGTTTATCCAACGGCTCGGAGACGAGTACGAAATCGAGCCTTCGCCGGAAACTGCAGCGCTGGTTGAGACGATAAGGAACAATGTCGTCTCAATCAGGCCAGGCCGCGACGAGGTCTCGGTCGCTAGCACGGACTGAGGACAGGTGCGGCGGCCGCTGTTGCCATAGTTGTTGCCGTGATCGCACTGTTAGTGGCTCTTCCTCGAGGCGGCGACCTTGGACTCGATCCCAACTACGTCGTGGTTTCAGTGTTCCGCAATGCCACCGGTGACCCGTCACTCGACTTGCTGGGGGAACGGGTGGGTCATTGGATAACACGGGGACTCCAGCAAGCCGAAATCCCGGTCACACCCTGGACGCATGCCGTGCGGTCATGGGAACATGTGCAGCTGGAGATGGATTCCAATCGAATCCGCGACCCCGTGCTCGGTTTGGCTGAGGAAACGGGTGCCGGAATTGTGGTGTCGGGTGCGGTCTATCTGATCCAAGGTGACAGCCTAGAGGTCCAAACAGAGGTGACCGATGTCGCCAGGGGGAGGCGGTTGGGCTCGATCGATCCGTTCAGAGAACCTCGTGAGTTTGAGAGTGAGATGATCGGACAGGCCCAGCAGCGGGTGATGAGCCTGCTTGCAGTCAGGTTGGATGAAGCGTTGAGCGACGTACTCATCGCGGCCGGTGGACCTCCTACCTTCGAGGCGTATCAAGCATTCAGGGATGCCGCGGCTCGAGCTTTTAGCGGGGATTTCGAAGGGGCTGAGCCGCGCATCCGGCGCGCGGCTGAGTTGGACACGACTTGGGCGCAGCCGCTGATTCGGCTGGCGGTGTGGCTAAGGGTATTAGATAGGCTGTCCGAGAGGGATTCCGTGTTGAGGGTCCTGGAACGATTCGACGGTAGACTCAGCGCTTACGACGATGCGGAGTTGCGGTGGTACCGCGCGGCCATAGCCGGAGACCAGGAACAGGCAATCGCTAACTTGCGGATTGCGGCGGAGCTGGCGCCTAGATCGCCGGCGGTTTACAACCTCGCATTGGAGCTGCGCCGCAACAACAGGCCGCGTGAATCCGTCGAGGTTTTACGAACGCTCGACCCTGCGCGTGGTTGGGCGCGAGAGGTTCGTGCGCACTGGCAGGTATTGTCGAAGAGCCTCAATATGCTCGGCCTGTACGAAGAAGAGATCGAGACAGCTGTCCGCGCTTACGAGATGTTTCCCGATTCGTACGAATACTTTCACGCCGTGCAGGCGCGAGCGTTGGCTGCGATGGGCCGAGTCGATGAACTCAACGAGATGTTGGATGGGCTTGTGAACTCGACGTCGAACCTGCCAGATGTTAGATACGCGCTGGCACGGTCGCCTGAGGTCCTGCGCGCCAAAGGACATGTCGAGCCCGCTCGAGAGGTCGCTGAGCGAGCAGTGGATTGGCTCGAGGCACGTGAGATAAATGACGAACGGACGCTCGAGCCCCGCATGAACTACGGGCTGGTGTTATTCCTCTCTGGTAGATTTGACGATGCGCAGAGAGTCTTCGATATGCTCGTGGAGGAGTTCCCCGAAGCAAACATCGGGGATACGCGCAACCCTCCACGCAATATTCCGGGTCCCAGGCTGGCTCGCGGCTTTGTCGCTGCGATGCATGGAGATACGACTAGGGCGATGAGCGAAATCGAGTGGTTTCAGACCGTCGACACGGCCGGTCTGAGCTCGGGTGAAAAGAACCAGCTCGTTCACGATTGTGGTGTAATTCACGGAGCGCTCGGCGACCGCGAGCGGGCAGTTGAAATGATACGTGAGGCGGGCTGGCGAGCCACCTTGTTCCGCGAATCCGTTCTATATGATCCCCTCCGCGAATATGCGCCCTTTGTGGAGTTCATGAGGCCGAAAGGGTAGGGTACCCGACTCACAACCTCTCGCCCCAGCTCATCAATCGCGTTGGTCGACCGAAATGTTTGTGTCCCCCCGCCTGACGCGCCCACACGTAGTTAGATTCCGCACTGTTGTTTGTTCTGAGCGCAAACGCGATGACGGCGTTGCACTAGAACATTTCCGTTTTGGTTTCAAATAGCTGAACGTGGAATTCACGAGTGAAAAGAGACGCCATTGAGACGTGCGTAACATTGCGCACTGCACGATACAGAAGGCTAGTTACAAAATCACTCACCGCAGCATTACTGTGCGGTGCGTTCTCGACCATTCCTTCCCACGCGAATACTCAGGCTCCTTCGCCCGTTCCAAGAAGCATGGACGCGTATCGGCTCGAGCCCAACATGACTATCAATGTGGACGGTCGGCTCGACGAAGCTGTGTGGGAGTTTGCCCCCTCCTATGCCGATTGGGTTCAGAAGGAACCCGTGGAGGGCTCGGCGGCGATCAACGACTCTCGCGTATGGATTCTCTACGACGAGAGCGCACTCTACGTAGGTGCGATCAACTACGACGAAGATCCGTCGGGTATCGCGCGGAACATGGCCCGACGCGACGCATCCTACTCGGGTCGGTCCGACTACTTCGAAGTCATGATCGATCCCAACCTCGATCGGCTCACCGGGTACAGGTTCCGTGTCACAGCTGCGGGAGTGCAGACCGACCGATATCTCTACGAAGACAACAAAGAAGACTCGGCGTGGGACTCGGTGTACGAGTCCATGGTCACCATAGACGAACGCGGTTGGATTGTCGAAATGCGCATTCCCCTCTCGCAGATTCGCTACGAAACCGCCGATACCGCGCAGACATGGGGTATCCAAGTTGGCCGCCGCCGCGCCGCCGACAACGAGCTGACTCGCTTCAGCTTCGTCTCGAAACTTCGTCCAGGTCGTGTGAGTCAGTTCGGTCGCCTTCGAGGACTCGAACTCACCCAAAACTCAAGTCGCCTAGAAGTCCTGCCTTACGTGCTGTCCAGGGCTCACCGTGGTCCCTTCGAAGCGGGAGACCCCTTCTTCGACGGAGGTGAATTTGATGGACGCGTGGGGGTAGACCTAAGCTATGGATTGGGAACGGCATTCACCCTCGACGCCACGATCAACCCCGACTTCGGTCAGGTAGAGGCCGATCCTGCGGTCGTGAACCTAACTGCGTTCGAGACCTACTATCCGGAACGCCGCCCCTTCTTTGTTGAAGATGCCCGCGTCTTTGACTTCAATCTCTCCGGCGGCCGCAACTCACTCTTTTACACGCGCCGAGTGGGTAGAGCACCGCACGGTGGAGATTCGGACGGCGCTGATTTTGTCAGTGCGCCCAATGCAACGTCGATACTCGGAGCGGCAAAGATCACAGGCCGTACTGCCGGAGGGCTTTCGGTGGGAGCCCTTCTTTCATTAACTCAGGAGGAACGCGCAGACGCGTTCTTCGCCGACCAGAACGAATTCCAGCGATTCCGCGTCGAGCCCCGCACGACCTACGGAGTCATGAGGGTTCAGCAGGATTTTAGTGAAGGTCAGTCCAGGGTTGGTGGGATTGTCACCGCAGTTCGTCGTTCGTTGCCGGAGGAAGGCACGTTCGACCACCTGCCGTCCGAAGCGTATTCGGCCGGAATCGACTTCGAGCATTCATGGTCCAACCGAGCATGGGCACTGTGGGGCTTCTTTTCCGGAAGTTTTGTGAGGGGCGACTCGACCGCGATGCTCAGAATTCAGCGGGCGAGCAACCACTATTGGCAGCGACCCGACAACGAGTGGTCGGAGCTCGATTCCGCCGCCACCACGATGACCGGTGCAAACTGGCGGCTACAGTTCGAACGTAGGGTGGGGCACTGGACAGGAGCCGTTTGGTTGGCGGAAATCACGAGCGGATTCGAGGTCAACGATTTGGGTTTCACCACTTCCCCCGAGCGGCTCGACGGGGGTTTTCGGATAGCGTACCAGGAGGTTCGGCCGAGTAGCTGGTACAGGACTTCCAAGGTGGAGTTCTTCACGTTTCACAACTTCTCACACGAAGTGCTGCGAGAAGCGGGATCGTTCGATCGTTGGGGACAGGGGCACACTGCGGGGATGGCACGGCTCAGCTCGAATCTGCAGTTCTTAAACTTCTGGACTGCGAGCTTGGGACTCACGTACAAGCCCAATCTCATGAGTCGCACCGCAACGCGGGGCGGCCCGCTGATGGAAGAGCCGGGAGCCGTAGGATTCTCTCTCGGCTTCGGCACGGACAACAGGAAACTTTTATGGCTCCGTCCGAGGTTGGGGGTCACTTGGGGTGGGCACGACCACGGCGATCAGTTGAACCTCGGATTGGGAATGACCCTGCAGCCATCTTCGCGCCTCCTAGTCACCCTCACGCCGTCGTTCGATCGGACGTTCAACAACGCTCAATATGTTACCACGTCAGACACGTTGGTCTATGAGCCGACCTTCGGACCTAGGTACCTCTTCGCCGATTTGGAGCGGACAGCCGTGTCGATGGTAACTCGTATGAACCTGACGTTTACGCCGAAACTCTCCCTCGAGTTATATGCGCAGCCCCTCATATCATCAGCAGACTACGTCACCTATAAGCAGCTTGCCGAGGCACAGACATTTCGGTTTGACGCTTTCGAGGAGGGTTCGGTAACGGGCACGGGGTGTCTGGACGGTAGGACTTGCCGAGACGACGCCGGAACGCGATACGTGGATTTCGATGACGACGGAACAGCGGATGTCACATTTGCGGATCGTGACTTCAACCTCCGCTCGTTGAATTCCACGGCGGTGCTCCGTTGGGAATACAGACCAGGTTCCACGTTCTTTCTGGTGTGGCAACATCGGCAGGCCGAGCGAGCCTC
>JBDHHK010000279.1:0-4649 GCA_039589395.1 Gemmatimonadota bacterium | reverse complement strand
ACAGCACTCAACTACATCGACGGATCGTTTTCGGGTGATGCAGGCCGAATGGAGAGTGCACTGCATCCCGAACTCACAAAGATGCTGTTGGCCTATGATCGTAAGACGCAGCAGCCGTTTCTCTATAAGATGGGGGCAGGAGATCTCATCGAAGGGACCCGCGCCGGCATGGGCATGGTAGACGAGGCTGAGAGGAATATCGACGTCGAGATCAATGATATCTCACACGGCATAGCGGCAGTGAAGGTCAGCTCTTCGCGTTACATCGACCATTTGCAGATGGGGAAAGTGAACGGCGAGTGGAAGATCATCAACGTTCTGTGGGTGCCGAACCCTGACCGGCCGCAGCAAGGTGGCTGATCGTCGCTAGAGTAGTCGCATCTATTGTTAGAACAATGGGGGTGCCGCAGTCAGAATGCGGTTCCCTCGTTGACTTTTCACTCTCCAATTCTTGACTCTGCTAAACAGCGACTCCTTACGCACAACTCACGGCATCTCTACTTGCCTCTCGCAGCCCTGTCGACTCGCCGATTAGATTGTACCTGACGAACGCCACTTTGAATACCGAGACACCGGAGGTTTTCATTGCCCGCCAAACCCAGTGAAGCAGAAGAGGAATACTTTGCGCGGTTGGAATTCGAGAAGTTGAAGAAGGCGGAAACCGTAAAGCGCGAGCGGCTCGAGGTGGAAGAAAAGCAACGGCTCAAGGAACTCCATCATATGTGCTGCCCCAAATGTGGAATGCAGCTGATTGAGATTGACTACCACGGGATCGCCGTCGACAAGTGTTCGGCTTGTGATGGCGTGTGGCTTGACGCGGGAGAGCTCGAGCAGGTCTCTAGCCTAGAGCAGGGCAAGCTTGACAATTGGTTTGGAGTATTCAAGCGCTAGCCAACCAGTTCCTGCACGAAAATCGTTGTCCCCAGACTCAGTGTGCTCACCACTAGCCACGTGGCGGTGGTGACCACCGCTGCGCCGGCAGGCCGAACTCGCCCTGTCTCTCGCAGCCCCCAGTAGAGGAGAAGCATCCAAACAAAAGATGTGATGCTCGCGCGGCTCAGGGCGTGGTACAGCAGAGACGGGGCCTCGTATTGAGGCAATAGCCACGCTGCTAGAGAGTCTGGGGCAATCCCCAGTGAGGCTCGGGTGATTGCGGCGGCGGGCTGCTTTGCGATCCATAGGATTTGTAGCGATGATCCGAAGAGTATCGCCCAAAATGCAGTCGCAGAAATCCTGAATACCCTGCCGAATGGGATTTCGATTCCACCCAGTAGACAGGTCATCTGCGCTACCAGAGCCACAAAACCGATTCGGAAGGCAGTCTGCAACGGGGCCATGCCGTATCCCCAGAAGGCCATCCTCTGGACAGTCTCATACTGCATTTCGACCTGGAAGGTTTCTTGTCGATCCCCTGCCAGAGCGAGAAAAATTCCCTTGGTCATCACGAACTCATTGTTCGCCCAGACCAAAACTAAGCTTGCCAATACCAGCAGCCCGAATAACCGAACGGTGCTGATGGACGATGGAGAACTGGAGTTCTGGAAGGGCGACTTGGTCAACAAAAACAACGTCCCCCCTCATCCGGAATGCAGGTGAATGCGCTACGTGCAATGTTCTTTTCGGTCGAGATCATCGTTGTGAACTCCGAGTCCCGCGCCAGCAGTTCGGTTGGCGGCCCCTGCTCGACGATAGTGCCGTTCTGCATCAGGTAGACGTAGTCTGCTGCGAGCAGAGTCCGCGAATTGTGTGATACAACCAGCACCGCGTGGTCGTTCGCATAACTCCTCAGTGTCTTGAAGAAGACCTGCGCAGTCTCGGCATCCACTGCATTCATCCCTTCATCGACCAGGAGCACATCGGGCAGATCGTACAACGCGCGCAACAATCCGATCGCCTGCCTTTCGCCTGAGGAGATTTGCCGTCCCTCATCTCCTAAAAGCGTGTGGACGCCGCTGGAGAATCGACTCATGAATCCAGTCAACCCGAGCAGCTCGATGCGGTCGAGGAGCTCGCGAACATCCGTCACCTCACGGCCGAGCAATATGTTCTCCGCGATGGTGCCGTTCAGCAGGCTCACTGATTCCGGTAGAGTTGATACGTGGCGCCTGTAGGCGGACAGTTCGATACGGTCAGCAGCAGTGTCGTCGACTAGCATTTCTCCGCCGTGAAGCCGGTACCGCCGATCGAGGATCTTCACGAGAGTGCTCTTCCCGACACCGCTTGGCCCGCACAGAGCGGTCATGCGCCCTTGCTGGATGTCCATGTGGATGCACTCCAACAGGGGCGTACCACCTTGCCAATGGAACTTGCCACCGCGTATCGAGATGCCGAAAGACATCTGAAACGGTTCTTCGCCTTCATTCTGTTCCGGGTCGACGAGCATTAGATCGAGTAGGCGCGTCGAAGCGACGCTCGCTTCCTGCAGTTGTAGGTACGATTCAAAGATCCGTGCTGTTGCCGGCAGCGCACCCGCAAGCAGCGAGTAACCGGCCATCAAAACACCGAGTGTCGAGGTCTCTCGTACCACGAGTAGGGAACCGACCGTCAAGGCCACCACGACCATCCCCCCAGCCGTCAGGTCGACTGCCGTTGATACGCGCGTCTGCACCATTCCCAAACGAGCCAGCAATCGCTGCATGTGCTCGTACATGCCTCCCAGCAACTTGCCAAATGTGGCTACGGAATTGGTGCCGCGGATCGGGTCGATGGCCCCTATACAAACGATGTACGATGCCTGTACGCCGGCATGGGCCTGTTTGGCCTCGAACTGACGGTCGCGCACGTGCCGTGCAGCGGCTCTGACAAACGTGCACAGTACCGCGACCGAAGCCAGCGCCATCCAACCGAACATGGGAGCGAGGTAGAAGAGAATGGAGATCGAACCAGCTACGACAACTATGTCAATCGCGGCGTTGCCCAACACACTGAGCAGTGCTGCATGGATCCGGACGCTGTCATTTATCCTGGATGTGATGTCTCCGGTTCGGCGCGATTCGAAGAAGCTCGCCGGCAGGCGGAACAGGTGGCTCAATGCGTCAACCGTTATCCGCGTGTTCACTCGGCGGTTGAGTTCGATCAACAGCCAACTCCTCAGGTACCCGACCAGCGCGCGAACTACTTGGAGTGTCAGGAGGCAAATGCCAACGACGACGATGTCTCGAACGTTTCCAGTCGGGATAAAACGATCGATGAGTGAACGCACGAATAGTGCGGTGAGCAGACCGAGGCCTGCGTAGCAGAATCCAATAAAAAGTGCCTGTGTGAGCCACGTTTCCTCTTGCCGGAAGTACCCGAGAACCCACTTTACCCAATGCGGCGTCGGTGCGTTGTGCATTCGCTTCGTGGGCGAGAGCAACAGCACGGCCCGAGATTTCCACAGCAGGCAGAAAGACGCTTCTGCCGCCCAATGCAGACCTCGAGCGGGGTCGCCGATCAGGACATTGCCGTTGATAACTCGATAGACAACGACGAAATGTGGGCGGCCGTCGTCAAGCACCAGGTGTGCAATGCACGGAAGCGAAACGTGTTCGAGATCGGCATAGGACCCGCGAGCACCGGCTGCCTCAAACCCGAGCGTTATCGCGGCATCGTGCAACGCCGCCATCGAAGTGCCTTGAACTCCTGTATGCGACAGGTGTCTGACAAAGACCAGCGAAGCATCTCCACCGTGGTACCGCAGAACGCTCAGGAGCGCAGCTGGTCCACAGTCGGTTCTGTCATACTGGCGCACCGTCGGGTATTTGCGCCGGAGCTGCCGGCGCACTTTGTCGAGGATACGAGACACCCGCTCCTTCATGAAGCCGTGCTTTGTCATGCGAACTCGTATACCGGCTCGCCCGTGACGCGGAGAAACAGATCCTCGAGCGATTCGTTCCTACACTCACCGAAATGGGAGCACAACTCTTCGAGTGTACCGTCGGCAATCAGTCTTCCTTCGTGTAAAATCGCGATTCTGTCGGCCAGTTTCTCCGCGATTTCCATTATGTGAGTCGTGAAGAACACCAGCTTTCCCTCGTTGCGCGCGTGCACCATCAGGTTTTTGACGATTCGCGCGCTGGCGGCGTCCAGTGCTCCGGTCGGCTCATCGAGCACGATTATGTCGGGATCATGCACTAGGGCAGCTAACAGCGCGATCTTCTTTTTCATGCCGAGCGAGTACGTTCGGATCATTGCGTCTGCGTCGGCGTGAAGTGCAAACAGTGTCAACGATTCCTCGATCCACTCGAGCCGCGAAACTTGCACACCGTACAGCTCAGCTATGAAGAGGAGGAATTCTCTCCCTGTTAGGAAATCGTGAAGCGTTGGTTGTTCGGCGAGGTACCCCAACCGCTTCCACTCGGCGTGGATTCCGGATGAAACAACACTGACACCGCCGATCCGTACGTCCCCCTGAGTGGGATTCTTCTGACCGACAATGGTGTGGATCGTCGTGGTTTTTCCGGCGCCGTTTCGCCCCAGAAAACAGAAGATCTCACCCGGGTCGACATTAAGAGTCAGGTTCTGAACGGCGAACTTGTCGCCGTATATCTTGCTCATGTTGGCGATCTCGATCATGGCTCCATTCCTTGGTATAGCCGTAACGCTCCCGCGGTCATGAGTAGAGTGCCGAATGCCACACAGATGCCCACGAACACCAACAACCCGGCGTG
>JBDHHK010000278.1:0-4887 GCA_039589395.1 Gemmatimonadota bacterium | reverse complement strand
ATCAGCCGCCCGATCTGATATTGATCCTTTTAGATGCCGTCCCTCCATGGAACGACTCGACGTTGGCTTCAACCCATCCGCTCGCGCCCGCCATCCGGACGAGGTAGCGGAATATCTGCGTCTCTTTACCCTTGAGCCGGAACTCGTGCTCGTCTTCACTCACGGCGGTCGCTCTCGAAGACCTGTCCGACGGATCGAGTATCGTCATACCTTCCGGTATCTCGATCCTCTGGATGCCCTGTGACGTGTTGAGCGAGATCACGTCTTTGACAGCGGTACCCCACTCGTTTTCACGGTCTGACGACGTGGGATAGACGCGATCGTTGGAGACGCTCACATCGACCCATAGGAGATCGCCGGTCTCCGGAGTAACACTGATATCGGTGACTTCGACCTTCGGGAACTGGCTGGCACAGTAAAGAACGAAGTCGGAGTTCTTCTGCGCCTCCATCTCGATGTACTTGCCAGGAGGAGTTCTGGCGATGTGTTTCTGGAGTGACCCTCCGATCCAGATCTCACCCAGATCCGGATGTTGGACCGGATGCGGATCGATCCATCCTTCACCCATCAGTTCGGTATCGACCCACTCCAGGTACTCAGCGTCATCCACGCGTCCGTCATGATTGATATCGGCCGCGAACGACGGAGGTCCCCATAGCTCGATCAGGTAACTGTACGCGCCCAACATGTTGTACGTAGATGCTGCTGTCTGGCCCGTGCCACCCGAGAAGACCGGCCTGTAGTTCTGCAGAATCCTCGCTCCGGCCGTGACGATAGCAGTCTGCACGTCCATATCGTGCTGGTACTCCGGGGCGACCTGACGATCGAAGAGCTGAGCCCATTTGTTTGACTCACGAAGGAACGCGAGGCTGTCTTCATAAGACCTCGGGCGACGTCGCCCGAACATCCCATACGCTCCACCACCTGCCTGAGCGCCGGCCTGTCGCTCGACTGCCGGCGGCGCCTGGAACATGATTAGCCTACCAATGTTGTGATAATGGAACGTCGCATAGATGTTGTCGTGCGTACGCATGAACTCGTACGTATGTCGGGTCTCAGGCTCGGACATCGGATATGGATTTCCGGCCTGTAGATTCCAGTCGAAAGGATAGTTGCGGTTCGGATCGGGCCCACCGATGTCGTCTTCGTTGATCAGACCGTCGCCATCGTTGTCATACCCTTCGGATCCAATTCTGCGGAAGCGCATCACCCGCTCCGTCGTGTCGGTGACCTGTACGAAGAGTCGCCTGTCAGGAGACAGTTTCAACGGGCCATCGGGATCCTCGATGTACATGACGGACAGCTCGCCGTCGCCATCGACGTCCTCCGTCTGATCCTCGTCGTAGAGGCCGTCTCCGTCGTTGTCTTCCGGGCGGTATGGCTCGCGCGGATTGTGCGGAGTGTTCGGATGCACCGCGTACGACTCGTTCGCATCCACATTCAGACCTGGCAAGATGTAGAACGTCGTGCTGTTTACCAGATCGTGGATAAACTGGTCGTACTCATAGCGCGTGAGCAGGTACCAGGCCAAATACAAGGAGCACATGACGCCATTGATCTCGTTACCGTGAATGGCTCCATCCACCCACATTGCTGGTTTCGAGTCGTGGCTCCCGGTTGATTTGGCGGTGATTGTCAACAGAAATTGATCGCGTCCCATGCGACTCTGTCCGATGCTCTCGATATCGGCGAGGTCGGAGTACCTGTCCTGCAGGTCGTGCATGATCTGCGTCCACTCGGCGTACGAGTAGTACCGCTTCCAGTTAATGGGAAAGTCCATTTCGCCGTGCTGCGCACCCGGACCGACAGCCAGTCTCTCCTGCGCGATCGCCGGCACTCTCGCTGCCCCCAAGAGGACGACAGCGAGGATACATGCCGACAGCAGCTTCAATGTCTTTTTCGTATGCATGATATTCTCCTGTCTCCTTAGCGGATCGAGAGGTTTCTGACTAAAGTGCCACCCTTTTGCGAAGACAGAACGAGCTTCAAGGGTGTGTCACCTTCAACTGCTAAGAGCCAGGTGACCTCTCGCGTGTTTCCGGTCTGAGGCTCCTCTTCGTCGTCAATCGGGGGTCCACCGAACTGCTGCATCGGAGTTGATGGCAAAGGAGCGGTCGACGGATCGTAGCCGGGTATCTCCATGGCACCATCAATGACACCGAGCCGCTTGTATGCCCTGCCCTGCAAAAACCTGATCCTATCCCTGTTCCCAATCAGCCAGATAACGTCCTGACGGTTGCCCGCGAGGTTCGCGCCACGGGCTACATGTGTTGCCAATGGGCCAGTGTTCTCAATCGTGGCAGTCACCTTTACGATTCTGTACCTACCCACATTCCCACCCGATCGAATCGTAACGGTGTTGCCGTCGCTTACCGCACGGGCGGCATTGGTGTTGTCGGCCGTGTAAAGGACTTCGGCCGACGCCTCAGAAATCTCGAGCTTTGGCAAGAGGCGCGCCTTGAACAACTCGAACTGCCAGTGGACCTCGCAGATGTACTCCAGAGTCTCCCCTGGGATCGCATTGTTGCTACCCCAGGTGGAGATCCATCCGCCGACTTCGCCTCTGCCGAGTTCGGGGTGGTTGTACGGCTCCCAGTCGACGAATTTCTCACCGTCGTACACGTCGTCTTGGTAGGCAAGTAGCGACCTGTAGAAAAGAATGCGATCGTCTTCGCCATCAAAGCCCGGCACCCCCCTCGTGTCGCGCTGCCAACTCCACAGCTCCGTAGTCATCGAGTACGAACCGAATTGCATGTATGCCCAATCGATGAAGATCCCGAAGCCGTAGGGCCGGTCCTCTTCGTCGCTGTAAGGCCGTCTCCAAAGAGGAGGCAGGTCGTAACCGCGTCCACCCTGCGCACCGGCTGGAGTAGCATTTGCCTCATCCGTACTGGTTTCGAGCCACGCCTCTGGAACCTCCTGGCCATTGAGCTCCAGGTATTTCTTCCCCATGATCCTATCGAATACTGCCAGGTCTTTGGGGTCGATAGAGTCGTCTGACCAGCGGGCTAGCGGCCGGTAGGTGAACCCCCCAGAAGTGTGAAACGACTGCACCAAAAGGATGTTCGTGTTGTTCGTGAAGAACTCCAGTATGGCGCGGGACTCTTGTGACGAGGCCGCGTAGTAGCCGCTTCCTCCCTTGGTAACGTCATCGCGCCACCAACCTTCCGGGAAGTTGCGATTGACATCGATTCCTCGGATAGGGTCTTCGCCATGCTCACCGTCTCCGTCGTTGTCCCGGTCTTCCCTGATCACAGAATACCGCTCCTTGTCGGTCTCCTCATCTGCGCGCAGCCGGATCATGTGGCGAGGATCGACGTCGTCCATCACGTACCGTCCTTCGGGATCCGGATAGCGGAAGCTCGTATATAGCCCGTCGCCGTTCAGATCGTCGGGACCGTCCTCATTGACTTCACCGTCTTCGTCATCGTCAACCATCATCGAGTTCTGCCGCTGAGCGATGCCCTCCTCGACGGACATGTGAACTCCGTCGGGGTTCACCATTGGGCAGATGAAGAAGGCGTTGTCGTCGATCAGCTGAGTGATCTCGTCGTCGGTCCCGTATCCGGTGACTAGTTTGTCGATTATGTAGAGACTCGCTTCGGTACCGGTGTACTCGTTACCGTGAGTGCCACCATCGATCCACACGCCAGGCTTACCGTGATACGACTTCATCGGCGTCACGTTATCCACACCTTCTCGACGTGGATTCCGCAGCTCCACGTGCTGATCGATCGTCGTCCCGGTTCTCATGTTCGAGATCACGAGGACGTAGATCTGCCTTCCCATCGTAGACTGCCCGATCTCGATCAACTCGGTGATGTTCGGATACGCCCCGGCAACATCTCTGATGTAGTCGACCGTCCCATCATGTCCGTGAAACTCGTCGAAATCGATGCTGACTCTTTGTGCTGCCGCAGACTGGGCGACAACCAATAGCGAGCATGCGGATAACACCACTCCAACCATGCTCCTATACGGTCCGCCTCGTTTGCGAAGTGGCAGGCTCATGACCGGCCCTCCCTGTTCTTGTGGGTGGCCTGGAGATTAGAAACGACGGCTCCAGGCGGTAGTGATTGGCCACGTAAGAAGACCGCATGCCGCTCACGGTCACATACAACCTACGGAGAGGTACAAGCGCCGTGAATCCCCGGTTTATTGTCACGCTTCAATGCTTGGACATTCTATGATGGGTATTCAAAGCTCCGGTCGGGTGGACACAATTATCGCCCGTTGCCATTATTCGGGTTGATTCAGACTGCTCAAGACCTCCTCAAACAACTGTTTCAGGGTCACCGCTCCGAGAGAGGGCCGGTTTATGGGAGACCAGGATCGTTATCGCCTAGTAACACGCAGCGACTTCGACGGATTGGTATGTGCTGTCTTGCTCAAGGAAAAAGACCTCATCGACGACATCCTGTTCGTACATCCCAAGGATGTGCAGGATGGCAAGGTAGACATAACGGATAGAGACATTACAGCCAATCTCCCCTATGTCCCGCAGTGTCATCTGGCGCTAGACCACCACGCGAGCGAAGCGATTCGTGTGGAGGGAACCCCAGACAACCTGAGGGAACCCCAGACAACCTGGTGTTGGAGCCAGAGGCGAAGTCCGCGGCTCGGGTGGTGTACAATCATTTTGGTGGAGAGGACGCATTCCCGAACGTGTCGAAGCAGATGATGCAGGCCGTCGACAAGGCAGATTCCGCTGACTTCACCATGGAGGAGGTGCTCGATCCGCAGGATTGGGTGCTACTCAACTTCTTAATGGACTCACGTACCGGATTAGGCCGCTTCAAGACGTTCTCCAAATCCAACTACGAGTTGATGATGGAACTGATAGACGAGTGCAGAGAACTCGACGTTGAAGAAATATTCGGCTTGCCG
>JBDHHK010000277.1:0-4757 GCA_039589395.1 Gemmatimonadota bacterium | reverse complement strand
GATGACCCTCACGGACCGTGAGTACCAGGTGATGCGCGACGCCGCAATCGCGATCATTCGGGAGATCGGTGTGTCGGCTGGAGGCTGCAACATCCAGTTTGCGGTCGATCCTACCAATGGCGAGATGCTGGTTATCGAGATGAACCCACGAGTGTCGCGCTCCTCGGCACTCGCATCGAAAGCCACAGGTTTCCCCATTGCTCGCATCGGTACCAAGGTCGCCGTAGGGTACACGCTCGACGAGCTTCCCAACGACATCACCAAATCCACGCCGGCGTCATTCGAGCCGGTGCTCGACTATGTGGTGGTGAAGTTTCCCAGATTCGCCTTCGAGAAATTTCCCGAGACCGATTCCAAGCTGACGACGCAGATGAAGGCCGTCGGGGAATCGATGGCGATTGGGCGGACGTTCAAGGAGGCATTCCAGAAAGGCCTGCGCGCACTTGAAATCGACCGGCCCGGGTGGGTAACCGCTGCTCATCCCGAGGATGACGGTCTCGATGCCGATGACTATGAGTCTCTTCGGCAGGCGCTACGTGTGCCCACATCTGAGCGGATCTTCCAGATCAAACGAGCGATGAGAGCCGGGTTGCCGGTGTCGGAAATTGGATCGCTTTCCCACATAGACCCGTGGTTCCTGGCACAATTGGCCGAGCTGATCGAAGCCGCGGATCGCTGGATCGCGGTTGGTCAGGTTGATGAAGAGATCCTCCGGTCCATGAAACGTTTGGGCTTTTCGGACGTGCAGCTCGCTGACCTGCGCGGTCTTAAGGAACCGGACGTCCGAGAGTTGCGTTGGCGATTGGGGATTCACCCCAGCTACAAAGTGGTGGACACATGCGCTGGCGAGTTCCCTGCCGCTACTCCCTATTACTACTCGTCTTACGACGAGGAGAACGAATCGCAGTCGCTGGGCAGTGACGGAATTGTCATACTCGGCAGTGGCCCCAATCGAATCGGGCAAGGAGTGGAGTTCGACTACTGCTGTGTCCGTGCGGGTTTGGCCTTCCGAGAGCTCGGATACAAGACGATCATGATCAACTCCAACCCGGAGACTGTTTCTACCGACTTCGATATCTCAGATAAGCTCTATTTTGAGCCGCTGACTCTTGAAGACGTGCTGGAGATTTTACTTGTCGAAGATCCGAAGGGAGTAGTCGTTCAGCTGGGCGGACAGACTCCGCTCAAGCTGACAACTGCTCTCGAGCAGGCTGGCGTGCCGATTCTGGGTACTAAACCTGATGCGATAGACATTGCGGAAGACCGTCGTCGCTTTGAAGCGCTCTCTCGCGAGCTCGAAGTACGGCAGCCCGCGAATGGAACCGTGGTCAACCTCGAAGAGGCGGTTGCGGTAGCCGAAGACGTCGGCTACCCGGTTTTGGTGCGCCCATCGTACGTGCTTGGCGGTAGGGCGATGGAGATCGTATACGACGAGAGATCACTCCGCAATTATTTCCAACGTGCAGTGGACGTATCCTCTGGTTTTCCGATTCTGATCGATCAGTTTCTCGAGGACGCGTTCGAAGCAGATGTCGATGCGGTTTGCGACGGAGAGCGGTGTTTGATCGGCGGCATAATGCAGCACATCGAGGACGCCGGTATTCACTCGGGTGATTCGGCGTGCGTTCTGCCTTCCTACAAGATTGACGAAGCAGCGCTGGAAAAGATGGCCGAACACACTCGCAGCTACGCGCGTGCGCTGGGAGTTGTAGGGTTGATCAATGTCCAGTACGCGGTAAAGGACGGCGTGGTGTATGTGCTGGAGGTGAATCCGCGTGGGTCGCGGACGATTCCCTTTGTCAGCAAGGCGACCGGAGTCTCGATGGCCAAGGTTGCCGCAGCAGTGATGGTGGGTAAGAGCCTCGATGAGGTAGCCCCATCCGAAGAGGCACCCATTCCGTGTGTCGCCGTGAAAGAGGCGGTGTTCCCGTTCACGAAACTACCCGATGTCGACACATTGCTCGGGCCTGAAATGCGCTCAACCGGCGAGGTGATGGGCATCGCAGACAGCATGGGTATGGCATTCGCTAAGGCACAAAGTGGTGCCGGCAGCCCGTTGCCGCTCGAAGGCTCCGTGTTCGTCACGGTCAACGACAGTGACAAGCCAACTGTCACTCCGATCGTACGTCGCTTCCACGAGATGGGATATGAGATCGTGGCTACCGACGGCACCGCTCGGTACCTTCGGTCACGCGGTATACCTACGAAGCGTGTCTTGAAGATCCACGAAGGCCGACCCAACATCGCCGACCTCATCCTATCCGGGCAGGTTCAACTCCTCATCAATACGCCGCTGGGCAAGCTCACGCAGAAGGACGACTACTTCATTCGGCGCACATCGTTGCAGCGCGGTATACCCTATGTGACGACAATGTCGGCTGCGAGCGCCGCATGCGATGCGGTTCTGGCACTTCGAAGCCGGCGAGGGGCAGTTCGTTGCCTTCAGGAGTGGTACGAGATCGCGGAAAGTGAAGACGCAGCGGAGTGAGCAAAGGGGTGTGGGAGGAACTTGGCGCACGATTTGGTGACCGTCTGCTGCTCGACGTTTCTCTGAGCAGCCACACCACCTACCGTATTGGGGGACCGGCAGCCGCGACGTGTGTCCCGCAATCAGCCGAGGATGTGGCAGAAGCTCTGGTGTTCTGCCGAACATCTGGGCTACGGTGGCTGGCGCTGGGGCTCGGGTCAAATGTGCTGATCTCAGATGCAGGCTTCCCGGGACTCGTATTGCGGATGGGCAAGGGAATGGACCGCGTGCTGGAACAGGACGTGGTCCGAAATGTATGGAATGTGGCGGCTGGGATGCCCACACCCCGCCTTGCCCGGCAGACAGCAGCGGCGGGCCTGGGGGGAATTCACAAGCTCATAGGAGTCCCCGGAACCGTCGGCGGTGGTACTGCAACCAATGCTGGAGCTCACGGTCAAGAGTTTCGCCATGTTGTGCGAAGCGTCGAGTGCGTGCAACCAGACGGCACAGTTGTTGAGGTGCCCGGCCCAGAGATTGACTGGCAATACAGAAGAGGGCTTGAGGGAGTTGTTGTGACCGCCGTAACCTTTCAGTTCGACGCCGGTGACTGTGAGGAACAGCTGGAGACAATCAGAAGCCTGCAGGCGTTGCGCAAGGAACAGACACCTTTCGATTTGCCCTGCTGTGGATCGGTGTTCAAGAACCCCAGCTCGCAGGAGGCCGGCGACTCGCCGTTCACCGCGGGTCAATTGATCGACAGCGTGGGCCTCAAGGGATTTCGAGTTGGGGCTGCGGAAGTGTCGAAGGTGCATGCCAATTACATTGTGAACCTCGGAGGGGCAACTGCAGCGGAGGTGCATGCGGTTATCGAGGCGGTGCGAGGGCGCGTTTTTGGTGAGTTTGGGGTGGAGTTGGAGCTTGAAGTTAGAATAATTGAGTGAGGCAATAGATGTCCGACTATTTCGTTCATGAAAGTTCTTATGTCGATGACGGCGCGCAAATCGGTGATGGCACGAAGATCTGGCATTTTTGCCACGTGATGCCTGGGGCCGTCATTGGAGAGCATTGTAATCTGGGTCAAAACGTGGTCGTGATGCCGGGTACCAAGATCGGCAACAACGTGAAGATTCAGAACAACGTCTCTATCTATGAGGGCGTGATTCTAGAAGACGATGTGTTCTGCGGTCCGTCATGTGTGTTCACTAACGTGGGTCGCCCCCGCTCGCACGTATCGCGGAAGACCGAATACGAGCAAACCTTGGTGGGGCGCGGCTCGTCGATAGGGGCAAACGCCACGGTGGTGTGTGGAATAACCATGGGCGAGTTCTCGTTTGTCGGGGCAGGGGCAGTGGTCACATCAAATGTGCTTCCGTACGCCTTGATGGTCGGCGTGCCCGCGCGGCGAGTTGGTTGGATGTGCAACTGTGGAGAGCGGCTTCACATCGCTGACGGCAAAGGCACCTGTGTCCGATGCGGATCGTTGTACCGTGAACAGGCCGGCCGGCTCGAGCCGATTGTCGACCCAGCCTGAGCCCAGTAACTTATTGCCGACCATATACTTGGGATCATTGTGAAAGTACCGTTGCTAGATCTTTCTGCCCAGCTGGAAGCCATCCGGGATGATGTAATTCCGCCCTTTCTCGACGTTGTCGAAAGCCAACGTTTTATCATGGGTGGACCGGTCAAAGACCTCGAAGCAGCGTTGGCAGAATACGTCGGCGCCGACCACTCAATTGCCTGCGCAAGTGGCACCGATGCGTTGCTATTGTCTCTCAAGACACTCTCGCTGGAGCCAGGTGACGAGGTAATAACTACCCCGTTCACCTTCTTCGCGACAGCGGGGGCGATTCACAATGCTGGTGGACGCCCAGTCTTTATCGACATCGACCCGGAGACGTTCAATCTCGACGTAACGCAGGTCGAATCTGCCATCACGGCTCGCACACGTGCGCTGCTGCCCGTACATCTGTTCGGCCAAATGGCGCCGATGGACGATTTGCTGGCTATAGCAGACAAGCACGATTTGGTGCTTATCGAAGATGCCGCGCAGGCCATCGGGGCGAGGCAAAGAGTGGGCGACCGTTGGTGTTTGGCGGGAGAACTTGGCCTCACTGGGGCATTCTCGTTTTTCCCTAGCAAGAACCTCGGTGGATGGGGCGACGGTGGAATGATCGTAACGCAGGATGCCGAGTTAGCGGACCGACTGCGAAAGTTGCGGACACACGGCGGAGCCAAGCAGTACTTCCACGAGGAAGTGGGAACGAACAGCCGCCTGGATACACTGCAGGCC
>JBDHHK010000276.1:0-4779 GCA_039589395.1 Gemmatimonadota bacterium | reverse complement strand
AGTCAGGAGACGTTGAGGTTGTGCGAACATGTCAGGGGGTACTGTCAACTTGAGCGAAATTCACGACAGGATGCGTGATCCCTAGGACAGAAAAGCTCCGCATACGGTCGCTTCCTGCCTAAGCGAGAAGTCCAAACAGACAAGGAAGAGCTCAAGTTGACAAAGCCAATGGGATTCATGTGATGAGGCTTCTGAACCAATCTTAGGAACCGGCAGTCAATTTTGAGTCAATTATCGCCGGGTTACAGTCAAGAGCCGGTCGGTCGGGCTGATGGGACATGTCCCTCCGGCCGAGTATGAGGAGGCATATTACCGCCGCCAGGAGGCAACTGCCGAACTAACGGCACTCAAATGAAACAGCCTCCGGAAAACCCGGGGCGATTCAATCTTCGTGTTGGCGACCGAGCAATGGTCCTTCTGGTAGGTCGGAAACGTGATTGAGAGGCTGTATCAAGATGAAGTTAGAGGTGCGACCCTGCGTACACTCCAACTCAATTCCCTCACTCCTCTGGCGAACCAAGCTTTTCAGCCGCATCTTTGCCGACGCACAAAGTAGTCGTGTCCTGATAGCTCACCCAGCCCTCCGGGAACCCACACATGGAATCGTACAAAAACCTGGCCTGGCCGCTCTACCTCACGGGGCTGGTGATAATTGGCTTCCCGGCTCTGGAGTTCTTTCTCACAATTCTCCCATTGAGCCCAAGCATATTGAGCTGGCGTTTCGGAGCGATGGGTCTCCTCGCCCGGTCCATTCTCATTCCACTACTTGGATTGGCGTTGATTTATGGCACCGCGGTGGTTCTGAACCATGTCTGGATGTTACGCGTCGTAGCGATTGTTGCACTGGTTGGAGCAGTTCTGCTCTTGCCGGCAATGGGACTGTTTGCGCTCGACATGTTGCAGCTGAGAAATGAAGTGCGGGCCGAGGCAAGCGCAGCCTACGACGCATCGAGTGTTGTCGCCTTGATGAGGCTCTTTGCTTGTTGTGTGGTGCTTGTGGCCTTCGGCTTGAGCAGTTGGAAAAACGCCCGTCGCAAGGGCGGGAAGAAGGATCGGAAATCAGGACCGTCGGCCCTGGTTTCGAGTCGGGGAACGTCGCAGAAGGGAGCTGCCGCGGAAGCTGGCGAGATTCAATCGTCAAGCGATGCTGCCGGTAGTGCTTCCTAATATGAGTTAGAGGGAAAGTCGCGACTCGGTCTGAGATCTCCGCCAAAGTGAGCCAGCCTCGAAGACACCTGTTGTCTCGAACAAGCACCTGCTGCGGTGCTGCCTCAAGAATCGCAATGTGATACGATATAGCTCTATTTGAGAGGCTAATCTCCTGATTATCGTAAATCGGTTTCGGCGAGATGCTTAGGTAGACACCCCCTCCTGAGTGTGATCTGCGTCACAAAAGCGGCACGGCATTTGTTGAAATAATGGAAAATCCCGACTTTCCGTAATCATGATCCCTTCCAACGGAAGCTTGGCTATGAAGAGGATTGTCGTCGTTGCCTTGGTTGCCCTCGCGCTCGGGCTACCAATGATTACGCATGCGCAGTACTCCACAAGCAGCCCTCTTACCTTCGAGGCTCTCAACCAAAACATGTGGGGCGGCTCCGGGCCCGGTAGCACGACCTACGAACACTTCCTCGGCGTCGAGTGGCCCTACGTAGACGGTTCGGCCGATCTCGTTGTACTGGGGACAGGAGTGAGACTGGTGGGGAGCACTCACGGCAGAATCGGACTTGACCTCGGCGCCAGAATTAACGCGGGTCGAGTGGATGTGACCGTGCCCGGAAACGTCTCGCTTTCAACCGATCGCTCGACGTACTCTCCCGGCGGCGTTATGACCATCGGCACTGGATTTGGCATGAGTTCGGCTGCGACTATGGCCACTGAATTCCCGAGCCTCGAGGTGTGGGCCGATCTCGCGTTCGACGTGTACGCCCACGGGGGGGCGGAGTTTTGCCTCACTCTTGTCGGATGTACTCCTCCGGTGGGCGGTACTCTAATCGACTTTAACATCGCGGATTACTTCACCGAGGAATTCCCTCCAGAGCTTTTCTCGTTCAACCGGGACGGCAGCGATCAGCTTAGAGCACTCGGACTCGATTTGGGAGCCATCACGGGGACATACCCCCTCGAGTTTGGGCTTGGCCCCATCGAGGGTTCGATTCAAGCACCGGACCTGCATACTTCAACCACTGCGACTTCGACGTCTCTCACGTCCAGCGGCGAAGCCCAGGTACTCGAGGTTGGCGTTGATGTTCCACGGGCCGTAGCCGACTTTATCTATCCGGGTGCGGGCTGCTTGTTGAGCTGTGAGGCCTTCGGTTTTGGGTATGCTCTAATGGAAACCTTCCTTGGGCCACGATTCGGGATCGGCCAGGAGTTCATGTTCAATTCGACGCCAATGGTGACGCTCGATTTCAGTGCGCCCCTGACGCTTGCGGGTGGAGGGCCTGCGGCAACGTCGTTCAGTGCGCCGCTCGGGTCGTCGCTGGAGTTCCTGTACCCCGATGCCCTGTCGCTCGATGTCACTCCGACATACTGGCTGAACAACTCCCTCAACGTGGATACGGACATGCTTGCGCGGCTTGCCGCTGAAGCAGAGTTCCTGACGATCAAGACCATATTCGGCAACCTCGGTCCGCTATGGGCGACTGGTTATGTGACGCCACCTCTTTCCATCGGCATGGACGACCGTACATTCGCGTTGGATTTCAATGACCACACTGGAAGCACATTCACGCTCACACGGGAGATAGCTCCCCCCATCGATCCGACGGTTGTGCCGGAACCGTCAACCTGGGTTCTGGTCGGGAGCGGCCTGTTGCTGGTGGGTGTGATGGTGCGTCGTCGCGAACGCTGGGGAGATGCCTGACAGCGAGTTAACTTAATTCGGCGGTGACCTGACACGGCCGAATTGGGGCGCCGGCGCATACCGTCGGCGCCCCGTTTTTTTGCCCGGAGGAGAATCTCATGAAACGCGTGTTGTATGTCGGTGCGGCTGTGTTGATGATGGCAGGATGTGGAACGGATTCTGTGAGCAACCAGAACGTCGTGGCGCGTGCGGGAACGGATGAGCTGAGTGTGGTGCGGTTGGCTGAAATTGCGGCTTCCTCCGATGCCCCGATCCTGCCTGAGATCGTAGAGTCCATCGCGATGCGCTGGGTCGAGTATACTCTGCTGGGACGCCGGGTCGCTCTGGGTATTGAGCTGACTGATTCCGCGACAATTGTTGCGGCAAGGTGGCGCGAGGTGCGCGCTCTTCAGATCGATAACTTCAGCCATGCTAGGAACGCCGAGCGTTACGAAATCACGCCGGCACATGTGGACAGCGCCTACAACGCTCCGGACGTGCGCTTCCTAAATCAGGTTCTCAAGCGAACTCCGCCGACCGCTACGAGTGCTGAACGCGACTCGCTTCGTGCCGTCATCACCACAGTTCGAAACCGCTTGATTGCCGGCGGTTCGTGGGCAGATGCCAACCAGTTCAACGACGACCGGAGATCGAGGGGGGCAAACGGGTCGATGGGTCTGATCGCACGCGGCCAGACCGTTCCCCCATTCGAGAATGTCGCGTTTTCGCTCGGCCCCGGTGAGCTGTCCGATATCGTCGAGACGCGGGACGGATTCCACCTGATATTCCGACCGGCGCTGCAAGAAATTCGGGACGATTTCGCTTCGGCATTGGCCAGGCTGATAAACCAACCCCTCGATTCCATCTACGAGGCCGAATTGGTGCTACAGAAAGGCGTCCAGATAGTAGACGGTGCGCAGGCTGCCGTTCGATACGGTGCCGGATCGCTGCACCGTGCCAGAGGGTCGGATAGGGTTCTTGCAATGTATGACGGTGGGGAATTCACGCTCGGCGATCTCGCGCTCTTTCTGCAGTACCTTCCACCTCAATTCCACCAGCAGGTGCAAACCGAACTCGACGAGGAACTAGTACGCCTGATACAGTCCTTCGTGACGCGGGAACTCGTCTGGCAGGAGGCGGAACGCGTGGGAATCACGCTGACTGAGGAACAGTACCAACGGTTGGCATCGGCGTACGAAAATGCGCTCGACGGGATATTGACGGCGACGGGCCTGGCCGCCGACTCGTTGGATGTCTTGGCAGACGTTCATGGCGGGCGCGATTCGGCTGTGAGGTACCAAGTGGATCGATTCATCGCGGAGGCCGTGTTAGGCATGCACGGCCGTGCCACGATGTTTCCAGGCCTAGCAGGTTTTCTACTCGAGACCGGAAATTGGGATGTCTCTCTCGAGGGGGTTGAGCGGACGGTTCTGGAGGCAGCCATGCTGCGAGCTGCTCAGAGTGACACGACGAGGCAGGGTGGGGGGCGTTAGAGAGTCGTGCTCCGGGTAATCCGACAACCAACTGCAACTGCGGGCGGTTCGGAAGGGGATCGCCATCTTGTCAAGGCAAAGCAAGTGATCGCCAAGGCTCAGGCCCTTGTACCGCAGGACCACAAGTACTACACGACACTTCTAGAAAAGCACGCCCATGCGATGTTGACTCACGGTCGTCACGCAACTTGAAGCAGTCTCTCCGTGCCATCGACGGCTCACACATAGACGGAGATGCGATGGTGGTATTGTCAACTTAGTGGGTCGAGGGTAAACCGAAGCAGGTGTCGGCCAGGTTTGCTCAGGCGCCAGTGGCCACAATCCACTCTTTGAAGGACCGGCTGCGCAACAGCCGGTAGTGTGCTGATCGCAGGTGATGCCGCCCTAGCCTGAAGAGGTTCTGGACCACCCCGTGAACCGACAGAAATCGCTGCGCTTGTC
>JBDHHK010000275.1:0-4797 GCA_039589395.1 Gemmatimonadota bacterium | reverse complement strand
TGGCGGCATGCGGGAGGGACGGACTCTTAAGGCATGTATTCCGGGCGGATCATCGGTGCCGATCCTGAACAGAGAAGAGAGTGAAGCCTGTCTCCTCGACTACGAAGGCGTTCAAGAGGTCGGGTCTATGCTCGGGTCGGGCGGCGTCATAGTGATGGACGACAGCACAGATATGGTATATCAGATCATGCGGCTCGCACATTTCTACGCACACGAGTCGTGTGCTCAGTGCGTGCCGTGTCGAGAGGGTACCGCCTGGACGGTGACGATCCTGCGCAGGATCCTCGCGGGCCAAGGAAAGCCCGAGGATCTCGACCTACTGCTCGATCTTTCCGACCAGATGACCGGCCGGACGATCTGCCCGCTCTGCGACTCGTGCGCGGTCCCGGTTGTTAGCGGAATAAACAAATTCAAGGATGAATTCGAAGCGTATATCAATGGGTCCAAACCGGCCGCACTGGCGGTAGTGTGAGTGAGATGACTGAACAAGAAATGGTCACGCTCACGATCGAAGACACCGAAGTTTCGGTGCCGAAGGGGACTTCGATTCTCGAGGCGGCGAAGGTCGTGGGGATCACGATCCCGCACTACTGCTATCATCCGGGCTTGCCGGTTGCCGGCGTATGCAGAATGTGCTTGGTCGAAGTAGAAGGTATACCGACCCTCCAGGTGAGCTGCGCGACCATCGCCGCAGATGGTCAGAAGGTCCTCGTTTACAGCGAGAAGGCGAAAAAGGCTCGCCAAGGGGTGCTCGAGTTCTTACTGATCAACCACCCTCTTGATTGCCCAATATGCGATCAGGCAGGCGAGTGCGAACTGCAAGACTTCGTCTTCGAAGAGGCCCGCGCCGATTCGCGTTATTCGCCGGATTATGCGAAGCGCTTTGATCCAGTCGAAGATTTCGGCGGCGACATCATCTACGTGCAGAACCGCTGCATCATGTGCACGCGGTGCGTGCGCTTCATGCAGCACCTGGCCGACGACCGCGTCATTTCCGTACAAGAACGTGGCGACCGCGCATTCATCGGTGTTCATCCCGATCAGTCTGTCGATCATCCATGGGCCGGCAATGTGGTCGATCTTTGCCCGGTTGGCTCTCTGCTCTCGAAGGACTTCCTGCACAAGGCGAGAGCGTGGGAGCTGGACGCGACGGCGAGTATCTGCCCCGGCTGTTCCCAGGGATGCAACATCCATATTGATGCGCTAAATGAGAACATCGTGCGACTGCGCCCCAGGTTCAATCCTGAAGTGAATCGGTATTTCATGTGTGATGTCGGCCGTGCCGAGTACAAGAAGCTGAACCCGGAAAGCCGCATTGAGACACCGATGGTGGGTAGTCGCGGCCACGAACCGACAACGTGGGAATCAGCACTGGATAAAGCTGCTACCATCATTAGTGGATCCGGTGGCAGGGCAGTGGCTCTCGTATCTCCGTCCGCGTCCACCGAGTCCTTGTTCCTGCTAAAAGAATGTCTTTCTGGGCTCGATTTCGTTGGTGCATTTCGTGTTGAGAAGGTTTCGGGAGAAGTTCCGTTGCCCGGTATGGAGGGCCTGGCTCTGCGCGAAGAGCGCGCTCCAAACGCCGCCGGAGCCAGGCTCCTCGGTTATGGCGATGACTTTGACGCGGCGGTTAGTGCAATTGAAGGCGCAAGCATACTGTTTGTCCTCGATGAGGCACTTGACGGAATCTCGAAGGAAACACTCAGCGGTGCTGCCAACGTGGTCTATTTGGGCTCACAACTCCCGGACGTCGCGGCCGCGGCGAACGTTGTTTTACCGGGCACCGTGCTAGCTGAGGAAGACGGCTGCTACGTGAATCGAGACGGCAGGGTACAGCGGTACCAAGCAGCAAAGGCTGCACCCGGTGCTGCTCGTCCAGCCTGGCAAATACTCAGCGAATTGGCTTCGATGCGCGAGCGCTGCGAGTCTATGGATTCTGCCGCGGACGTTTTTGCCCTGATCGCAGCGAGAGAGCCGGCTTTCCACGACCTTTCGTATGAGAAGTTGGCGCAGTTTGGAGCAAAGGTCGACACCGGTCAGGTGACGGGTGGTGGTGAATGACTCCAGAGTTGAAGGGGTACCTACTTCTCGCTTCCATAAAGATGGTCGTTGTGTTCGCGGGCCTGTTGGGCTGCGTCGTAATCGTGACGTGGATGGAGCGCCGACAGGCGGCGTTTCACCAAGACCGCCTCGGTCCAAACCGAGTGGGCCCGTTTGGCCTTTTCCAGCCTCTCGCGGACGGACTCAAGAATTTCACGAAAGAAGAGGTCGTGCCCGACCGAGCGGACAGGCCGATGTTTCTGCTCGCTCCCGCACTCATGTTCATGCCTGCGGTATTGCTTTTTGCAGTGATACCGTTCGCTTCTCCACTGCCGTTATCATTCGATTTCTCGTTGCCCCTCGTTGGCGGGTTTTCGTACGATGGGGCATTGCCCATGATCGTGGCCGACCTTCCGGTAGGCATATTGATGATTCTCGCAATATCGAGCATCTCTGTTTACGGCATCGTATTGGGTGGTTGGGCATCCGATAGCAAATACAGTTTCCTCGGCGGCCTTCGTTCGTCGGCGCAGATGGTCAGCTACGAAGTGGCACTGGGCCTCGCAGTAGTGGCAGTGTTGATACTCGCCGGGAACGTGACGCTTCCCGAGATCGTATCGGCACAGCAACAAGAACTTTGGTACGTGTTCCCGCTGATCGTGGGCTTCGTGTTGTTCCTCGTCTCAGCGTTGGCAGAGCTCAACCGCCTTCCGTTCGACCTGCCGGAAGCAGAATCGGAGCTAGTGTACGGCTATCACACCGAGTACAGCGCAATGAAATTCGCGATGTTCCCGATGGGAGAATACATCGCGCTCGTGACGATGTCTTCGCTGATGGCTACGCTGTTCTTCGGTGGCTGGGACGTCCCGTTCACAACCTGGGATGAAGGAGAACCAACTGTCCTAAAGACGCTCGTGACGTTGGGCACGTTTATTGTCAAGACGTTTGCTTTCATCTTCACGATCATATGGATTCGTTGGTCTCTCCCGCGGTTCCGGTTCGATCAGCTGATGGGATTGGGCTGGAAGGTGCTGTTGCCGGGAGCACTCGGCTATTTGATGATTCTCGCCTGTGCAATCTGGGTGCTCGAGAGTTTGGGCGTCGAGCAGAATGCATTTTACGGGGCAATTCTATTCGTGTTGAACCTGCCCTTCGTCTACTTGCTGTTCTGGGTTCTGGATTCCGGTCGTCTGGTAACGGGCCAATATCAGGGAAGAAGGGTCGTCGACTGATGGCAATCACCGTTAGAGTTGTGAAGCGTCCGGAAAGTGGAGTGAGCTACTTGAGGGCAAGCCTGAAGGGCATGGGACTCTCGTTCAGGCATCTGTTTCGGAAGAAAGTGACGATGCAGTATCCTGAAGAAACCACCGAAGATGAGTGGAAGATCTCTTCGCGCTGGCGGGGTACACATCGGATGCTCACAGATGAGCGGGGCCGCGCCAAGTGTGTTGCTTGCGGACTTTGTCCCCAGGTATGCCCTGCCAACTGCATCAAGCTCGTCCCGGGGGAAGACGAGGAGGGTAACCGGATACCACTCGTGTACGATATCGACGAATTCCGTTGCATCTTTTGCGGTTATTGTCAGGAAGTATGCCCCGAAGAAGCAATTCATGTCGGAGTTCATTTCGAAAACTCCGAGTACCAGCGCGATCGGTTCGTGTACGATCTGGAACGCCTTTGCGGCCAGCAACACGACGAGTCGACGCTATGGGATCCTTCCGATCCCAAGGGTGAGTAGATAGCGATGGAAGCTGTCATTTTTTGGATGTTTTCGGCAATCGCGGTCGCATCCGCCCTGTTATGCGTGACGCGACGGAATCCAATCGCGAGCGCACTTTGGCTCGTGCTGACGATGTTCGCGCTGGCCGGGATCTTCGTGCTTCTTGAAGCTCACTTCATTGCAGCAATGCAGGTGTTGGTTTACGCCGGCGCAATCATGGTGCTGTTCCTGTTCGTGATCATGTTGCTCAATGTCGGCCGCGCGGAGACCGACGATTTGCCGGGTTGGATGGGTAAAGGCCTGATGCTCGCGATTGGTGCGGTACTCGCGGTTCAGCTATGGGCGATGACTCGCATCGCACCAGCCGAAGATCTTCGCCTCCCAGCCGGTGAAATGCAGCGACTGAACGAACAGCGGGGAGCGGTCCGGGTGATCGCGGAGCCTATGTTTGACATCGAAGGGTATGTCGTTCCTTTCGAGATCACTTCAGTATTGCTCTTGGCGGCTGTCGTCGGAGCTGTCGTGCTCGCGAAGAGGAGGCTATAGCTACCCCATGATCGACCAGGGTTACGCACTCCTCAGCCCCGCGCTGACCGTCTCAGCGCTGCTGTTTTGCATCGGTGTAGCAGGTGTACTGATGCGCCGAAATGCAATCATCATGTTCATGTGCATCGAGTTGATGCTCAATGCCGTGAACCTTTCGTTCATCGCACTCGCACAACAACTCGGACATGAGGGACAGGTATTTGTGTTTTTTGTGATGGCCGTTGCGGCTGCTGAAGCTGCCGTTGGATTAGCCATCATCATCGCCGTATACCGTCACAAGCAGACGGTCAACCTCGACAAGATCAACCTGTTGAGCGGATGATGGAAAGTTCAGTCGGCTTGGTATGGCTAGTGGTTCTGCTACCGTTCGTCGGCTTTTTGACGAATGGCCTGATTGCGTTCCTCAAGCCTCAAGCGAAGGGCGCTGTCGGAGCCGTAGGCGTAGGCGTGCTGGCTGGATCGTTCCTCGTCGCACTGGCGGTGGTGGCTGG
>JBDHHK010000274.1:0-4804 GCA_039589395.1 Gemmatimonadota bacterium | reverse complement strand
ACGTAGCAACGGCGCCGTCCCGCAGATAGCCTGCGAGCGTTGGTTCCGATAATACGCGTCAGTGTCGGTGCCGGCAATCGGAGTTGACCCACGTATATGGAGTCAGCATCGGCGCGAAAGGTCCAACGAGTTCACCCAAACTCGCTCAGTTTCTCTGAGTTTGGGGCCCAATTGGGGTACCATTACGAGAAAGGCCGCTCGTTGAGAGGGACCTGCTGCTTCGAGAAGGTGTTGAGCGGTATGTACTTAGAAGGATGACCGGGCTGGGGCTCGAACCCAGGACCTACGGATTAAAAGTTACGCCGGAGCTCGTGTCGGTGAGGGTCGCTGAGATGGGTTTAGCTCTGAAGAAGCCGCGGTAGTCTCCGACGCCAAGCACTCTGAAATTCAGTGAACAACGCTGAGTTCTGCGCAGTTGGGGTACCGTTTGGGGCCCAGTCAAAGTTGCATCGAGTCACGTGAGGTTCGGCAGGTCGGTTGACTGCGATTGTAGAAAACGAAGGAAGTCGACGCCCCTTCTCCGCAATGTTTCGCAAATGCTTAAGAGGATTAGATATTCCTCCAATCCGTCAGCAGTGGAAACATACCCAATCACGTTTCTTAGCATTGCAAACCGCTTCACCGCATGCTCAGCATTGTTGTTGCTCCATGCGACGTTATCGCAATCAAGAAAGGTGAACAACTTTTCACGTTCGCTGAGTATCCGGCGAGAAATGGCTACAGCGTTCTCAGATGTGAAGTGTGAATCACGAACATCGTCGAGGAAGCGTTTTGCCTCTTTGCGATGTTTGGCGAGGTACTTCTTCCGGAGACCGTACTTGTCGATCGTCTTGACGATGGGAACCATCAAGCCTGTTAATGAGTGTGTGAGTCGCTTGATCTCGTTGTCGAACGGATTCCGCAACAACGCATCATTCAGGTCTCTAATAAGGTGGATCAGGCATTTTTGCTGTCGACACGGAATCGCATTGTATGCCGCATAAAAGTCGGAGACAAGAACTCCATTGAACCCATCCAAAACAGTCTGTGGCGTGTCCGCACCGCGCGTGCCAGAATACACGTAGACGACTGCATCATTGCTAGCAAATACCCAAACGTATCCTTGACCTTTCCGGACTCTCATTGGTGTTTCATCTGCATACACAACGTCCGAATGAAGAATTGCGTTTTGAAGCTGGGAGTACGTTGCAGAATAGAAGTCGGCGGCGTCGCGCTTCAAACGGTTTGCAAGACCTCGGTGAAACTCATATCCGAATAACGACCGAAGGCCTCCGACGATCGAACTGCCGGATTGGCGCATTTCGATGTTGTGATAGACCAACCATGAGACAAGACCATGCCCGTACTTCCGCGAGGAGTAGATGCGAAACTGTGCGGGCGTGAACGCACGCAAGCACTTGCGACACCTGTACCGGTGCGATTTGTATCGCAGGTTTGCGCGCTTGACGCCGGTTTGCGTGAATGCTAAGTCGTGAACGGTGGTCTGCAGAGGGCCGTGTCTATAGAGCAAATCGGATTCGCAATTGGGACAAGTCGACGGCCGATCCAATTTGATTACTCGATCCACTCTCGCAGCGCGTCTCTTTCGTCGCGTGGATGGTCTTGCCCCACGCTTTCGTGACGATTCCGTCCGCACAGTGACGCGCTGGCGTAGATAGTCGAAATAGGACCGGCGGTTAATCATCTCCAGGTCGGGTAGCGCCGCGGACGTTCTGATCAGGGTGTATGTGTGTTCACTCCTTAACTGATTGACCTCAAGAGCGGGCTTTAGCAGTGATGCGTCACCAGGCGTCTGAAGTCGACGGAGAGCGTCAACGACGACAACGAGAGCACTTCGGTCATCATCGTTGTATTCGACAAGACGCGTCTTCAGATCTTCATTGCCACTCGTCTCCCATTTGTGTCGCCAGACGATGCTATCAATGCCTCCGGCGCCCGGAGTTTTCCAACTGAAACCGAGGGACGTGGCAACGCTCTTGAGGTCATTGGCGTAGCACGGAAAATGTACCTTGCCGTAGATAGCCGACAAGACATTGAACGTCGCGCCATCGAGCCTATCGAGAAGCGAAGAGGTAGGATCGTAACGTCTGGACAGCCGCGAGAGCGCCTGTGCGTCATAGGTGCCGTAATGAAAGATGCAGGCATCGTCGAACTCTTCCAGCAATCTCGCGAATCCGAACCAGAGGTCTCGCTCGGATGACTCGGCGTCGGCCCAGAATGCGACACTGTGTCGTTTCTTACCCCTGACAACTGTTGCGCCAAGCAAGTAGTAGAAGTTGCGATGCGGCAGCCCCTCAATGTCGAGGAACACTTCGACCGAGGCTTCAGGTATCTCGGGTGTATGAGCGACGTAGATTGAGTCTGTCCGAATTGCCAGCGCGTTGAGTGATCGCTCGTGTTTCGATGGTCGAGAGTTCTTTCGCGATCTTCTCCGCCTCGCCCGATACGTATAGGAGTATTGGTTCACCGTGAAGATTCCACGCTTGTTCAGCCTCGCAACCTCTTTTGGCGAGATGCCTCGCAAAAGACTCAGGTCGTCGGTTTTTTCGGCTTCCCGGCGGCAGATCGCATCGTACTGACAGGCTTTACAATGATCATTCAGATGCCGCCTTGGTGTATCACCGTGCGAGATAGACTCAAGGTATCGAAGCGACTCGGAAGCACCGTCTCTCAGCTTGGAAATCGTTACAGTCGACTTCCTAAAGCTGCGTCCGTACAGGAGCGTTCCGTGCTGTGACTGTCTGCCACTCACTCGCTCAAGAAGAACTGCGGACATAGCAAGCAACTCTTTGTCGTGCCGTGATGGTTTTTCCGAATACGAAAACAGCAACGGAATCAACTCAGATTGCGCCTCCGAGCGCTCGGCGTCGGAAACAAGTGCGTCCACAGTGAAGGAGAATGCACCGGTCACGAGAACGGCGCAAAGAATCAGCGTATTGCCTTCATCGATCGCGTCGATGACACTCTCTGGTGCCCGCGTCACCCTGGAGTCGCTGTGGCCCTGCAGCAGGAAGTCGGCAGCGTCTCTACGATACTCGCGTCGCAGGCTTCGATGGAGTTTGCCGTAATCGGAACGCTTGCCGCGTTTCCCAGCAAGCATCAAGTAAGCCTTGAAGTCGCAATACAACTTAGCTTCCGCCACCTGTCGCGTAATCCTTTCTCGCGCCATGTCGGTGTCTCCTTTCACTTCTTGGGCATGGACATCCGGCCGCTGGTTGCTGAAACAGCGGCAACGCTGACTCTTAATCTTGGCTCGGTGCGAGCGGAGAGATGCGACGGCAGTCAGGCGACGGTTAACACAGAGTTGCTTCCAACGGGTGGTTCACGCGGCTCCGTTTCATCTGCCGATTCATCCGGACCATTTGGTCGCACGACGGCTGGTAGCTCAAGATTTGGTTAACGTCGATCGCTATTCTTGGTATCCACAGATCTGATTCTGAGCAAACTTTCGGTTGATCGAACGCCCGCCTACCCCCTACAGCCGTCTAGGTTTCCTCAGTCTCAACTCTTCCCCGAAGGGTCGGACGAACTCGTGCAGGCTGACATCAACCGCTGCCACGAACGCTGGTCCATTACTTCCCTGGCAACTGCTCTGATGATAGACTCACAGATTCGCACGGGGCCGAAATCCAATGGACTTAAGAAAGATCCGCAAGTTAATCCTTGCAGCGGTGGGATCAGAAGACGAACTCGTTGACGCATTTGTGTTGAAAGGCGGGAATGCCCTTGAACTGATCCATCAGATCGGGGAGCGTGCGTCTATCGACATGGATTTCTCAGTAGCGGAGGACTTTGATGATCCTGAAGCGGTTGCCGACCGTCTTTTCCACGCCCTCCGCGAGCGCTTCGACGCGGCAGGCTTTGTGCTGTTCGACGAGCAATTCGCCCGTCGGCCGTCTACGTCAGTACCTGGAACGAAATGGGGTGGTTACACGGCGACCTTCAAGCTTCTGTCGAAAGAGAGATACTTCGCGCTGCGGCATGACTTAGAGGCGATGCGGCGTCAATCGGAGGCCAGTGGCCCGGCACAACAGAGAACATTCAAGATTGAAATCAGCAAATTCGAGTACTGTGAGGGCAAGGTTCCTGTCGACGTCGACAATTACACGTGTTTTGTGTATACGCCCGAGATGATTGCGGCCGAGAAGATGCGTGCCATCTGTCAGCAGATGCGAGAGTATGAGTTGCGGAGAAATCCGGCGCCCCGGGCTCGTGACTTCTACGACATACACGCGGTTATTGCACAGACGGGTCTCGACGTCGCCACTGAGTCGTTCTGCATGCTCGTTCAAGCCATGTTTGAGGCGAAGGAGGTCCCCGTCGGATTACTTCGGAGCGTTGGCGAATACAGGGAATTCCACAGAGAGGATTGGCCCGCTGTCCAAAACGCCGTAAGTGGTTCGTTGAAAGAGTTCGATTACTACTTTGATTCCGTGGTAGGCGAAGCTCTCAAGCTGCTAAAAGCCCATGGGGACGTATAGCCGCCAAGCTGCGTCGTATTGGGGATCCTGCATCTTGTAGGTGAGGTAGAAGTCATGACTAATACCGATGTTGCGCAGCTTTTGCAGCTGTGATCTTCTGTAGTCTGCCCTCTCCATGTAGAACCCAATTGCCTGATGAAAGGGATAGACGAAATCGAGCTTCTTCAGGGTAGCTAGGAGAGTGTTTACTGATATTCTATCTCGCGCATTTCGAAAAGCCTCAAGCACCTGAAACACTCCACCGGCGTACAACGGACGCACTACAATGTCTATGAGAGTCCGTTCTAGTTTTGTAACATCCAAGATGTTACCGCCGGGGCCCT
>JBDHHK010000273.1:0-4869 GCA_039589395.1 Gemmatimonadota bacterium | reverse complement strand
ATACAATGCGGGAGAGTTTATCAAATCACGTGGGAACTTGGAGCAATCTCTTGGCTACTTCGCTCAACAAGAATCTCCAGACATCGGTTTCGTCTATGGACTGCCTGAGGTCGCGGCGCTGACTTGGTTGGCCAACTCCCTGTGGTGCCTTGGCTATCCTGATCAGGCCCTGAAGCGCAGCCAAGAAACACTCTCAGTGGCTGAAAAGGTGGGTCAGAAGTTTACCAAGGCGTTTGCTCTGAGCTTTGCCGCGGGGCTCTTCCATGTGGACCGTCGGGAACTCTCGGAATCTCGAGACTCCATTGAGGAAGCGATCCAGCTTTCGAAAGAGAATGGGTATCCGATGATGCTGGGAGCAGCGATATACCTGCTGGGTTTCCTTGAATCTGGGACGGATCCGGGTAAAGCCCTGGCACAGATACGCGAGGGAATCGCAATAGACCAGCTGGGGCTGCACGCGAACCGGGACATCCTATTGGCCGAGGTTCAATGGAAGACAGGCGACGTGGATGATGGACTCAAAACACTCGAGGAGGCGTTGGTTCATGTAGAGAAGTCAGGTGAGGGTTCCCACGAAGCAGAAATCCATCGCCTCAAGGGAGAGCTGCTCCTGACGAAAGGAGGCGCGGAAGCAGAGGCTGCGGCCAGTATTCACAAAGCAATCGAGGTCGCCCGACGACAACAGGCGAAGTCCTGGGAGCTCAGGGCTACTATGAGCCTTGCTCGCTTATGGAAGAAGCAGGGAAAGAAGGAAGAAGCGAGAAGAACACTCTCCGAGATCTACGGCTGGTTCACCGAAGGATTCGAAACGCCGGCTCTGAAAGGCGCAAAGGCGCTTCTCGAAGAGCTGTCATGAAAACGGGTTGGACTATCTCTGAGCCCCTCCGCGACTACCCGCCGTTCCAAGAGCTAACGAGGCCGAAGGGGTAAGGCATCCGGCAGGTCCCGTTATGGGTCCCGTAAATCCCGGCAAAGTACGGCATGAAGTACGGCAAAATGTCGTTGCCAACGCTCAAAAGCCCAGAAATACCGACATAATGTCGTGATTGCTATGTATCCCGTGCTGAATGGGGTTCAGGGGGTCGTGGGTTTAGATCGCTCCGATTCACAGGTGACCGACTGAAGCAATGCCCCAACAACCCATCGAGTGCGGAGAGTGGTTTGGGATGGAGTAAGAATTGGAGTAAAAACATGCTACATCGGCGGGTTTTCCTCCACTTCAGGTATTACCCGAGGACTTTAACTGACTGTCAGATTAAATCGTAGCACTTTCACCTAGTGCTTCGACGCACTCGCACCCCATTCAGGTAGCCCAGCCCTTCCCGCCTGACGGGATCATCCAGATCGCTCCCAGCACAAACTTCTTCCGGGCGCGCTGACTGACGCCGAGCAGGATCGGCCAACCTCAAGACCTTCTGGCGCTCGATACCTTCGGCCTTCGGCGATCACAGCCTCTGTTGCACCTGTGTCGGTACTGTCCAGGTCATCCAGCCACTCCTGAATTCGACTCCTTTTGAGGCCCCGCCACCCTCACGTCCAACGCGGTTCAATCGGCGGCAGTGCGCCAAATGGACGGCGAGCTCAAGCTTGAATGCTGTACCGCTTGTTCATTCAATTTTCACGGTACCACATCCCGGGGGGAAGCCGTCGTGCAACACGTGGACGTGTATACAAATGGTGTTCCGGGAAGTCCATCCACGGTAGGACACCGGCTCTTGGTCCCTTGCGATATTTCCCGTAGACAACCGAAGGTTACTTCAGGCAATCCTAGTCTTTGTGATCTTGGCGACCAGGTCGGCAGTAGGGTCGGGACACCTGACGAACTCGGTTGTTACTCCGTCGGGGTCTATCTCCTTTTCGTATGGAGTACCTTCATATCGCCACCACAATTCCCCCCCCTGCTCCATGGCGGCGAGGAATTTGTCCATGCTACCCCTGAGCCATGTACATATCTGACCGTAGTCGTCGGGGTACCGAAACTTGTCGCCCTTTTTGTGGCACCACGTATCTTCGCGAGCTTCAAAGATCTCTATCTCGTACTGATATCTTCTTGGCTCTTGTCTCTCATGCTCAACACTCGAGTTGAGATCGATAGGCGCAGCAGCGAAACCCGCCGCTCCGCAGCCCGCTCTTTCCAGGAACTCTCTTCTTTTCACCGGTCTTCCTTTTCGTGCATTGATGGTCTCGCGAACATCATGACAAATCAGTGATGTTTCACCGAACAACGACGGATGCGCCAATATGCGCGCCACAATTTCCCTGTGTCAACGAGTCCTTGGATAACTCGAACCGAACGGTGCGATTCACCAACACCGCAACGATAGTTCATAGCCCATCTAGAATTGTCTTGAGAAGAACCGCAATAATGAGCACGGGGACAACAAATCGTATCAGAACGAGATATCCGCTCTGATACCAAGGCACGTTGCCGTCGGACGCCAAGACACTGGCCACATCTTGCGTAGATAGTCGCCAGCCGACAAACGTCACTATCAGCAATCCGCCCACGGGTAGGAAGAGTCCTTCCACGAGGAGAATCACAAAATCGAAGAACGCCATACCCAGCACATCGATCGGCACCGCTCCCGTTGACAGGGCACATGGCACACCGAAAAGAAACATAACTCCAGCTATCATATACGGCGCACGACGACGATCCATTCCGAACTCTTCGGTAACGGTTGCCACCACGACCTCCAAGGTGGCCACCGACGATGTCAGTGCGGCGATCGAGAGCAGAAGAAAGAAGAGCAGCGTCAGCAAATAGTGCATGAGAGCGCCGCCAGGTACGCTCTGAAACACCGAAGGTACCGTGATGAAAGCCAATCCCGAACTGTCTGCTGGCGCATACCCCAGCGCGAACACAGCCGGAAAGATGGCAACACCCGCGATGATGGCCACTGTTGTGTCGGTGATGCTGACTTTCAGAGCTGTGCCACCTATCTCCGTATCGGCTCTGAGATAGGATCCGAAGGTCACCATCACACCGTTCCCGATACCCAGCGAAAAGAAGGCCGCCCCCAGAGCCACCAGAGTCGTTTGGGCACTGATCTTGGAAAAGTTGGGTTGAAAAAGAAAGCTCAGGCCAGCCGCAGCTCCGTTGAGTGTTACCGATCGTATGGCGAGGAGAATCAGTATCGCCAGCAGTACCGGCATGAAGATTTTCGAGAATCGCTCGATACCATGCCGAACACCAGCTACCACAATTACAGCTGTCGCACCCATGAAAAGCAGATGCCAGAATACGGGCCAAAACGGATGGGGGATGTGACGCGTGAAGTGTCCTTCCATCTGATTCACACCAAGGGTATTGAAGACACCTCCCAGCGCTTTGGCAGCATGGGCGAAGCTCCATCCAGCTATGACGCCATAGAATGCCAGAATGAGAAAGCAGGCCGTAACGCAAAGCCAGCCAGCCCAGTGCCATCGAGTATCGGGAGCAATGGACCTGAGCGATCCGATAATGTTTCTCTGACCACGTTTCCCTAGGATGAACTCCGACATCATGACTGGCACACCGATGAGGACAATGGCGAGCAGCTAAACCAACCGAACTCCGATCCAAAACCGTCTCTCACTAGCGGCAGCTTCTTTCCTTCATTCTTCTGTCCCTTGTTTTGACCGATCGCTCGAAGACGAGGATTGGAACGGGCACAATCCACTTAATGCGGGACGATGTGAATCGAGTGCGGTTGTCTTCGGTCGGGTTTGACCACTAGGCGCTCGTCTGTTGGCGTATCGTTGAACGGTTCCCGAATAGCTGACAGTGAAAGATTGCCGAGCGCTCACTCGCGATTCAGCCGCGGATGAACGCGAAACGACGCGGAAATGCGTTACTCAACCGCCCAAGATCAGAACCACAAGGCCGGCCAACACGCAATACGGTGCAAACAAATAGAGCCGGCCACGGTTGACGATCCGCATCAAGAAGCCCAAGGAGAGGATACCGACAACGAAGGAGACTCCCGCGCCGATCACCATTGGCACCATGTCGACATCCCCAAAACCATCCATCAGCACCTGTAGACCGGCAGCGCCGACTATGGCGGGGATAGAGAGCAAAAACGAGAAGCTGCCTGCAGTACGGCGGTCGAGTCCAAATAACAGCCCGGTGGCAATGGTGGAGCCGGATCGGGAGATACCGGGGATGATTGCCAAACCTTGAACTATCCCAATAATCAATGCCATTCCAAGGGTGAATCCGCTCATCCCGCGGCCTTTGGCGTCGACTCCCCTGGTGAGCCAGAGCAGCAGGCCGGTGAGGACCAGGATCAGCCCAGTGACTACCAACATTGCCCCTGCCAGGGAGACGGAAGTGAACAGCCGGTCGGACTGGGTCTGCAGAAAGATCCCGATGATCGCGGTTGGAACCGACCCGGCCGCGAGCAGCATTGCCATCCGAAAGCCGGGGTCGCTGACATAGAGGCGGGAAAAACCTCCCCTACCGGCGATTGCCAGCCGAATGCCCGCAACCGCGGCATCGTTCACTTCGAGAATTTCTTTGCGGAAGAAGATCAGCACCGCAGCAAGGGTCCCCAGGTGCACGCTGATCTCAAAGGCGATCCCTGGCTCCACCAAACCGAGGAGTTGCTGGAAAACCACAAGATGACCCGAGCTGCTGATCGGCAGAAACTCGGTAATACCCTGTATGACACCCAGGAAAATCGCGTGCAGTGCGGTCATCGGCGCACGCTTTTTAAAGGTCGGAGGGAGGGAGTTGATCTCATTGTCGCGTGCGCTTCGCGCGTTATACCAGCCTCATACGTTCGAGCAATCGCTCGAAGCGTGGATCACCACGCATGGGATCGAGCATCGGGTGCACCTTGAGCTGATACGCGAACCACGACCTGTCTTCGATAGCCCGATCTA
>JBDHHK010000272.1:0-4870 GCA_039589395.1 Gemmatimonadota bacterium | reverse complement strand
CGACTGGTCCGCACGGCTCATGGCAGGGTCCGACCCGTGGAAACGCCTCGGCCGCGGCTACGAAGAATGCTTGGCTGCGTGCCAGCCGCACCTCGATACCCTGCTCTTCATCGCACGCGACGGTGATACGACCTGCGGGTTCGCGCTCTTTCGCGAACGCGGGGTGGCGGGATCGCCTTATCTGGTCTCTATCGGCGTCGCCGAGGCCTACCGTGGACGCGGGATCGGTAGCCGGCTCCTCGCTCACGCCGAGGCGCACTTCCGGCCTCGCGCTCGTCACATGTTCCTGTGCGTTTCGTCGTTCAATGATGACGCGCGCCGGCTGTATGAGCGCTTGGGCTACGTTCGGGTAGGCGAACTGCCGGACTACATCATCGACGGCGCCTCCGAGATCCTGATGCACAAGCGACTGGACCGGTCGTGACGCGGCGCAGTTGGTCGGCGGTGGGCTTGCTGAGCGGGACCGCCATGGCCTCCGACCTGGCCCGAGTCAACCTGTCGGTGCTCAGCACCAGGGCCGATCTTCGCTTTGCACTCCAGCGCTGGATGGCCTAAGCCGACGGAATCTACGGCAAGTTTCTGACATTTCTTTTCGAAGCATTACTGGTCATTCCGCCACTTTCGTACTCAGATCAGCAGATACTTGCGGTGCTCGAGATCGGTGATCGTGGTCCTGAAGCTCTCCCATTCGAGAGTCTTTATTCTCATGTAATTGGAAAACAACTGGGAGCCCAAAGACTCTTCCAAGAAAGCACTGTCCTCTGCTTCCATCAAAGCGGGGAAAATGTCACGCGGTAAGTAGCGTCGATCGAAAACCTTCGGCTGCTCTTCTCGTTTGTAGGTGCTGCCGATGTCCGGTTGTCCGGCGTCCTCTTTGCCGGCGATTCCGGCAAGTCCCATAAAGATCAGAATAGCGAATTGCAGATAGACATTACCGGTAGCATCTGGGCAGCGCAACTCTAGCCGGGTGTCCTCTGGTCTCGCAGCGTGAGGAATCCTGACCATGGAGCTGCGATTTCGCATACCCCAGCCCCGTACGACGGGAGCCTCCTTGTCCAGAACATAAGCCTTATAGGAGTTCACGGTGGACGCAAGCACGATGGACGCTTCCCGTGCGTACCTGAGTATCCCGCCGATGAAATGCATCATCAGCTCACTGAGATGGTACTCCCTGTTTGCGTCATAACAGAGGTTCTTCCCGTTGGTGTCAAGAATGGAGACATGGATGTGAAAGGCATTCCGGTTGAAACCGGTGAACGGTTTGGCCATGAAGGTCGCATGCAACTGTTGCCTCGCGGCGACCTCTTTGGTGACGAACTCGAACAGGACGGTTCGATCGGCAACGCCCAGAGGATCACCAGGTTCCAGGTTGATTTCATGCTGTGACGAGGTGACCTCGTGGTGCGTTTTTTCATACTTGACCCCGCACCGTTCCAAGACGTCGACGATTTCCTGACGCACCACCTCACCGACATCCGACGGGGATGAGTCGAAATAGTCGAGCTTATCGGAATGGATTTCACCGCCAAGTTCGTTACCCCTGAAAAGGAAGAACTCATGCTCGGGACCCACGATGAACTTGATCTGAAACTCAGCGGCGGCTTTTGCGACTGCCCGCTCCAAAGCAAGTCTCGGGTCGACGTCCGAGCGCGATCCGTCCTGATTGAAGATTCGTCCGATGAAGAAGCCGACCTTCTTGTCGCCGAAATCTACCACACGGAAACTCTCCACAATCGGCTTCAGGACCCGGTCGCTGTCATCGACTGTTGCCATCCCGGCAATGGAGCTTCCGTCGATTCCCACGCCGTTTCTCATGATACTCTCAATGTTGTTTGGATTGACCGTAACGTTCTTCAGGCGCCCATTCAGGTCGGTAAAGAACAGCTTGGTTATGGAGTTGCTATTCAGTTGTTCCTTGATCTTTGCCAGCTCTGAGTCGCTCATTGCGTTCTCTCGAGAAAAGGTCAGTTCGCGGGGATAACCCGAGTCTTTGTCAGTTGTCCCTTGTGGTTTCTGAGCGTGTATTCCTTCTCGTTCTTGTCGACAATGTAATAATCCGGCATCAGCGGAATCTTGCCGATATTGGTGGCCAGCACATACATCGGTTGCGCCAGACCGGTGGTATGGCCACGTAACGCGTCACGAATCAGCTCGGCGCCCTTTTCGACCGGAGTGCGGAAATGGTCGATCCCCGGCGCTGGTTCACAGTTGAAGAGATAATAGGGCCGGATACGGGTGCGCAGCAGTTTCTGGTGCAGTTCCTTGAAGGTCTGCACATCATCGTTGATCCCCTTCAGCAGAACCGCCTGATTCCCTATGTTGATCCCGCAACTCATCAGTGCGTATGCAGCTCTTTCCGTCTTTTCGGTGATCTCTTTGGGGTGGTTGCACTGGGTGTTGATCCACACCGGAACCGGGTGAAAGCCACCGATCGCCTTCTTCAAGCCTTCAGTGATTCGGTGCGGCAAGACGATCGGAAGCCGAGAGCCGAAACGGATCATCTCGATGTGCGGCACCTCGCGCAGCTTGCTCACCAGGTATTCCAGTTTGTCATCGGAAAGCAACAGCGGGTCGCCACCCGTAATCAGGACATCGCGAATCTCTCTGTGCTGGGCAATCCATTCCAGTCCTTCGTCAACATCGAAATGGAGTTGCAGATCCTGATCGACAACGAGTTCCTTTCGGAAACAGTGACGACAGTAATTGGCGCAGACCTCTACAACGGTAAAGGCGATCCGGTCATCGTACTGACGGGCAATACTGTCGGGACGAACTTCTCCCGTGGCACGGTTTTCTTTCCACACCAGGTAGTTGTCCATCCCGAACTCGTTCACCTGTTCCTTTTTCGAAGGAATCACCTGCATCCTGATCGGGCACCGCGGATCGTCCCTGTCCATCAGTGAGGCGAAATAGGGTGTTGTCCCCCATCTGGTTTTCAGGGTCTGGATAGCCGCTCTTTCGTCCTCCGTTACATTTATGTACTTCTCGAGCTTCTCAAGCGAGTTCACTTGATCCTGCATCTGCGCTACCCATTCTTCTGCCATCTCCTCCTCCTGCTTTATCCGGCACGGCCGTTCATCATTGCGATAGTAACATTCAGAGGCGGTGCGCTATGGAATCAGAAAGACCCCATCCTAATAGTCGCGATCTTCGATCCCGTTTCGATCCAATGCTGCCGAACGACTTTCTCGATCACGCCCGCTTCTTTCGACTTTACACTTTCGATGATATCCCGGTGCCGCTTGCCGATTTCGCTGGGCGTGTACAGTCTGCTCCAATGCTGGAAGAACAGAATGTTCAGCTTCAGACTCGAGCGATTGGCGTATTCCAGTAATTCATCATTGTCGGACTTACTGATTAGCAAATTGTGAAACTCGTCGCCGGCCTCGACGACCGTTTTGTGGTTGTGCTGATCTGCAGCGTGTTCCATCTGATCCACTAAGTTCTCGAGCTTGGCGATATCTCTTGCGGTAAAGCGGTTGCAGCTCTCCATGGCCGCGTACCCTTCCAGGACACCGCGTATCGTGTAGCTGTCGATGATCTGTTTGGGAGAGAGAACCGGAATGGAATTGCCCACCTGGGGGCGATAATCGACCAGTCCGCTCAGTCTCAGCTCCTTCATCGCCTCCCGGACGGGTGCCCTGCTGATACCCAACTGCTTGGCCAGCAGGCTCTCCTTCAATTGGTCTCCCGGCCGCAGCTGACCGGACAAGAGGAGCTGAAAGACGTAGTCGACGACGTGATCTTTGTAGGTCTTCTTCGCGATCTTCACCAGAGCCAGAGCCGGTCTAAGTGTCGACTATCGACATTATACACACGTTCGCGCTATTGTCAATAGTGCGGTTCTGGCCTCAACTCAGGACTTGCCCCCGGACAGAATCGGTAGTATAACACACGGCGTGACCGATAAGCTCAGGTGGAGAGCGCTATCTGCAATGGCGTCTCGTTTTGCCGTTCTTCGCCGAAGTCTGTCGGGAACCGGCTCGAGCTGACCGTAACCTTTACTTTCGCAGATCCCCGTTCCTGAGGCGATTTGCGCCGATTCGCCGAGGAGATACACGATGGCAGCAGCTGCGGGTGTCGACTTCCTCGGAATGTCGCGCGATCAACACGTACGAGTGGTGCGCATTCCGGTGAGATGACCGCGATCCTAACACTGCGCCGGCGATGGACCGGTTCATCGACGGGCACGCCGACGAGCAGCTGCAGTATCTCATAGCGCTGAGCCAGCAGAACAGCTATTCCTGGAACAAACCGGGTACCGACCAAGTGGCAGCCATGGTCTTGGAGAGGATCGGGACTGCCTTTCGCTTTGGAGCAAACCAAGGTGGGAGGCCTCCACCACCTCTCCAACGTTCCACCAGGCGAGAAGTCCGTTTTCGTCCTTGCCCACATGGACACGGTCTTCCCGCCCGAGCATCAGTTTCGGGAGTGCTGGGTGGACGGTGACGAACTCCACGGAGCGCGTACCGGTGACATGAAAGGGGGAATCGCCGCGCTGGTCTACGCCATCCTGGCCCTGCAGGACACGTGCGTTCTAGATGAGGTCCCCCTTACCGTTGTCTTGGTCGGCGACGAGGAAGTGGGGGCCGTCACGTCTCGGCCGATTCACGAGGAAGAAGCGGGAAGGGCACTGGCCTGTCTGGTCGTAGAAGGCGCCGGCGCCAACGGCGAACCAGCCACCACGCAGATGGCATACCGGATCGGGGATTCCACGACCAACATCATCTCTCCGGTATCGGCGTATCTCCCGTTTCTCTTAGGGCTCTTGGAGAAGTACAGAGAGAAGGGCCAGGAAGTAGGAATCGGCTCAGCCATGGCTCTCATGATCCCCTATTCCATGACCCTCTCAGTGCTTTGGATCGCCTAC
>JBDHHK010000271.1:0-4908 GCA_039589395.1 Gemmatimonadota bacterium | reverse complement strand
TGTCTTGACCTGGCTCCCGAAGTACCGCCTCAAAGCCCGGAACCGGTTCGCCACCAAAGCCGTCCGAGTTTGCGAACCAATCCGATCCGCCAGGCAAGTTGCTACGCCGATCGTACGACGAAAACTGAATCGTCTCGTACGCGGGCTCCGGAAACTCGGCGAGCCCTACCATATCGATCATCTCTTCGTAGAGGCTGCCAGTGGTTACGGTGTCTTCTGCAACACCGCAGCCAACCATAAGAAACGACATCGCTGTCAGCGCCTGCCTCCAGCGCTCCAATCTGATACTCACGTCAACCTCCACTCGCGTTCGAATCAACCAGACCTCGGGCACCTCGTATTCCCGAGTTTGCCTCCTCTCCCGCTTCTCCTGCTTCTCCCGCTCCTTATCTCCTACCTCTCTGAAACAGAACAGCACAGACAATGATCGCCCCCGTCAGCATTAGCCGTGTCGCCTCCGGAGCCGCGTTCAGGGACAGTATCTTCTGCAGATATCCGATAGTGAGCACGCCTATCAACGTCAGGACAACGCTGCCTTTTCCTCCGGCAAGGGTTGTCCCTCCTATCACCACCATCGCAATGGCATCCAGCTCGTAAGCCATTCCGGTCTCAGGATCCCCGTGCGTCTCCTGTGCGGCCTGGCAGATTCCTGCCACTGCTGCTAAGAGTCCCGAGATCGCGTATGCAGAAATCAAGGTTCGGCGCACAGGTACACCGGAGAGTCGTGCCGCTTCTTCATTGCTGCCAACGGCGTATATGTGCCTACCCAACCGCAATCGGGCTAGCACAACCCACGTCAGCAGCACGCAGACAGCGAAAATGATAGTGACAACCGATATGTTGCCGCCCAGTATCCTGCTGTCGATGAGGTTATAGATCGGGGGATGATCGACAAGTTGGGAACTACCATCGGGCTGCATCACGTAGTTGGTGACCTTTTGACCTCCGGACACGACCTTGGCGAATCCTCGCGCAAATACCATCATCGCCAGCGTTACAATGAACGGCTGAATCCGCATGTGTGCGACCAGAGCGCCTGAAACCGACCCAAGGCCCAGTCCAATAGCCAGCACGACGGGGATTGCGAACATAGCCGGCCAACCGAGCGGTAGAGTGAACCAAGCGAAGAACACCGCTCCGAGAGCGAGAACGCTGCTGACCGACAAATCGATACCGGCAGTAATGATCACCACCGTCATACCACAAGCCAGAATCCCAAAAACCGATACCTGGCGAAGCATGTCACGGTGAATGCTCCACCTAAAGAAGGAGCCATCGGCATTGAACAGGCAGCCGATGATTACCATGAGCAGAAGCGCCAGCAGTGCCCTCGAGATTGGTGTGGCTATTCCCTTCGCTAGCTTCGAATGCATCTCTGTGTTCATGGCACTTTCGCCGCCGGTATCTGCCCCATGGACGCGGAGAGTACGGCATCCTTGGACGCAGTTTCGTTCGTAAACTCCGCCACCACTTTGCCCCTGTGCATCACCATAATCCTGTCACATAGCGCCAGCAGTTCCTCCATCTCTGAAGTAATCAAAAGAATTGACATTCCTCGTCTGACCCATGATCGCATGAGCGAATACACGTCGGCCTTTGCTGCCACATCCACCCCACGAGTGGGTTCATCCAACAGCAACACTCGCGGCTCGGTCAGAAGCCAACGAGCCAGGTAGACCTTTTGTTGGTTGCCTCCTGAGAGCGTGCTGACCGGAGCCTCGAGTGATGGTGCGCTCAAGCTGAATTCGCGGGTTAACCGACCGACTTCCTCGGCTTCCTCTCCCCGGCGAATCCATCCAAAGCGATTACAGTAACAAGACAGATTGGCTAGGCTCGCGTTGTGTATGACGTTGAGGTCCGGCGCGAGACCGAGAGTCTTACGATCGTTCGTCAGCAGCACCAGACCTCGCTGGGCCGACTTTTGCGGCCCGCAAATCTGGAAAGCTTCGCCGCAAAGGCGGACCTCCCCGGATGTTCGGTGTCCGAGGGCACCGAACACGCCATGCATTACCTCACTGATTCCCGAGCCCTGGAGTCCAGCCAGTCCGAGGATTTCTCCGCGCCGGAGTGTGAATGAGACGTCGTCAACCACAAACCTTCCCTGCAACTCCGGGTGTGTTACACGTAACCCCAAAACCTCGAGGGCCGGATCATCCGAGTATTCCTGCCTTGTTACATCCTCAGCGACTACGTCGCGGCCAACCATCCATCTGACTAGCTCCCTAGGAGCTAGTTCATGAGTCAAAGCTGTACCCACGAGTCTTCCGTCTCGAAGTACTGTAATGCGATCGGCGAGCGTATAGATCTCTTCCATCTTGTGCGTGATATAGATGATTGCACGGCCTTCAGACCGCAAAGCCGAAATCCTGTTGAACAGGATACCAGCCTCGTGCTCGTTCAGAGCGCTTGTCGGTTCGTCGAAAACCAGCACGTTGGCATCGCGAGCCAACGCGCGGCCGATTTCCAACTGCTGTTGAATAGAGAGGGGCAGCTCTTCTACTAGAGTGTGGGGCGATACCTCGAGCTCGAGATTGTCCAGAATGCGAGCGGCCTCTTCTTCTTGCGACTCGAATTCGACAAACCCGAATCTGCCCGTCGTCTCTCTTCCAAGGAAAAGATTGTCCGCGACGCTCATAGAGGGTACGAGCGATAGCTCTTGGTGGATTGTGGCCACGCCGGCGCGCACAGCTTCAATCGGGTGAGAGAATCGTCTTTTCCTTCCGCCAACAACCATTTCGCCCGAGAAATCGTCGTAGACACCTGACAGTATCTTGATCAGCGTACTCTTGCCAGCGCCATTTTCTCCGGCAAGTGCGTGCACTTCGCCAGATTTGACCTCGAGATTTACCCCGTGCAACACTTCGACCGGCCCAAACGACTTGTGAATATCGCGCAAAACGACGAGCGGCTCGCCGCGCGAGAATTCCGGGGTGGGTATACCGCCTTCGCCGGTCATTGAGCTCCTTTTGGCTTCGAGGGTATCGGCAGGTGTCGGGCCCAATCTTCCGCACCGGCAGAGAAGTTGGTCTCTGGGGTACGCACGATCAAGGGTGGCCCGTTTTGCCTCTTCTGCAACGGCGTTCCTCGACGTATTATCGGGCTGTACCCTTGTGGAGGCCAAAGATGCTGAAGACCGGGACACTCTTGGCGTTATTTTTTCTCACGTTTGCACCTGGAGCGCGCTGCCAGAATTCTAGCGGTGCGCAGCGCCATCACAACATTCTTCCGATTCGGGACCGAGTGTCACTGGTCCATGAGATCACCCAGAAGCGCCTCGAAACACTGCTGCCCAGCATGATGAGGGAGACCGGATTCGACATGTGGATCATCACGGGAAACGAGGATAATCACGATCCCATCTTCTGGACCATGATGCCATACAAAAACTGGTCTCCGATAACGCAGATACTAGTCCTGTTCGACCGCGGCCCAGAACTGGGAGTTGAGCGCCTGAACGTGTCGCGCACCAACACCGATGGCTTGTTCGAGAATGTCTGGGATGCCGGTGCGTGGGACCGAGGCAGCGGGGAGAGCCAGTGGGAATGCCTGGGCAGAATCGTACGCGAACGTGATCCCGATCGAATTGGGATCAACGAAGGAGGGATCCAGTGGGCCGCCGGGGGGCTGACAGTCGCTCTCAAACGGAATCTCGTCGAGGCTGTTGGTCCCGAGTTCGCTGAGCGCCTCGAATCAGCCGAGCCCCTGGTGACACTTTGGGGAGAGACTCTCCTGCCCGAAGAAGTCGATCTGATGGAGCGAGCAGTTGCCGTTTCTCATGAGATAATTGCAGAGATGTACTCGAGCGCCGTGGCCACGCCCGGAAAGACGACCACCCAAGACTTGAAGTACTTCTACTGGCAGCAGGTGGCCGACCTGGGACTCGATATCGCGTTCGAACCGTCAGTTTCCATTCGCGCCCGAAGCCCTGAAGACCGAGAGAGGTACGGCGAATCCGACAACGTTATCCGTCCGGGTGATCTCCTGCACTGCGATGTCGGGCTCAAATACCTGCACTACAACACCGACCATCAGGTATTGGCGTACGTACTGCGTTTGGGTGAGACAGACGCCCCGGCAACCTTCAGAAACCACATGGCTGCGGCAAACCGACTGCAGGAAGTATTCGTCGGTGAGATGAGAACGGGCCTGACCGGGAACGAGCTACTTGCCAACATGCTGGCAACAGCCAGGGCGGAGGGAATCCCCAACCCAAGGATATACTCGCACTCGCTCGGCTATTTCTTACACGAGCCCGGACCGTTGATTGGGCTGCCCTGGGAGCAGGTCAGCAATCCCGGACGAGGCGACGTGAAGCTGGTTCCGATGAGCGCGTTCACCGTGGAATTGAGCGTGACCATGCCTGTTCCGGAATGGGGCGGGCAAGATTTCCGGCTGCCGCTCGAGCAGGACGTAGTATTCCTGGGTGATAGGGCAGTCTTCCTCGACGGTCGGCAGACTGAGTTTTACTTAATCAGGTAGTGACCGGCGGAAGCCGGCGCGGCTCACCGTCGCGCCGGTAGCTGCAAGGTTGCAGAGGCGTCAACCGACTGTTCATCGAAACTTCCATCTTCGAAGACTACCCGAAGAAGGCGCGAGTCTTCAGAGTTGTTTAGCAACTGCCAGCTCTGACCGGACCGACTCACGGTCACCCCATCAATGCCGAAGCCAATCCCACGTTCTCGATCGATGTAGGCATCGCCATAGTGATCGAGTATGCGCATCGTTGCTTCCGCCGCAGCACCGTTACCCCAATCGTAGATAGTAAAGACGCCCATCCCCTCACCTTCGGGACTTGTCCTGCCACCATGGCCGTAGTTTTCCATGGTGAAACCGTAATCCTCAGGCCCAAACCACGGATATACCTTCTCCCACATCTCTTTGACGGTGGCGTTCTCAGGACAGTACATC
>JBDHHK010000270.1:0-4962 GCA_039589395.1 Gemmatimonadota bacterium | reverse complement strand
GCGCTGATAGTCGTCAACTGCATGATCCTCGGCCGCCAGGAGGCGTTTGCGTCGAAGCGGCCGGTGGGGCGAGCCTTGCTTGATGCGTTCGGAACCGGCATCGGGTTTATGATCGCACTGCTGATTCTAGGAACGTTTCGGGAGATATTAGGCAGCGGAACGGTTTTGGGGTTCCCGATCTTTGGACCCAACTTCGAGCCGTGGGTGGTTTTCGTGCTGCCGCCGGGTGGATTCCTTACCATCGGCTTTGTGTTGCTCGGGTTGAACGCGTGGCAAAAACGTAGAGACGAAAAAGAGGCTGCTTTGGATGGAGTGAGCGGCGTTCCACAGGAGGAGGCCGCATAATGGACAACAACCTCTTCCTGATTCTGGTCTCAGCGATGGTTGTGAACAACCTCACCCTGTTTTACTTCCTCGGCCTCTGCCCGTTCATGGGCGTGTCGGGACGCGTTGAGACCGCATTACGCATGGGGGCGGCAAACCTCTTCGTGTTGACGATCACGTCAATCAGCGCGTGGTTCTTGTACGAGTTCATTTTGCCAGCGGCACCATACCTTCGACTCATATCCTTTATCGTTGTGATCGCGTCGAGTGTGCAGATCGTGGAAATAGCGATCAAGAAGATCAGTCCAGCTCTGTTCAGAGCGCTCGGTATCTACCTGCCGCTGATCACGACGAACTGCGCAATTCTGTTTTATGCCATTCAGTCCACGAACAAAGGATACAGTTTCATAGAGGGACTGTTCTACGCTTGGGGTGCTGGCCTTGGATTGACTCTGGCGTTGGTGTTGATGGCATCCATTAGAGAAGACAGTGAACTGGTTACGGTACCTGAGATAGCCAAGGGTACCGCTTTGACCTTCATAATCGCCGGCTGCCTTTCCCTCGCATTCATGGGATTCGCCGGGATGCTGAGCGCATCGTGACCTTGGCATTGGGTATTTGTGGTTGTGCGGCCCTGTTCGTCGTTTTTGGACTCATTGGCGGTGGACATGAGACCCACGAAAGAGACAGTGGCTGCGGCACCTGCAGCACAGACGACGACACCGCCAAGTGCGGTTCTTGCCATACAGTGAGAGATATTTCGGAGCATAGTCATGTTTAAACAAGACCCGTCAGGTTTCTCCGGCAGCGGCCGGTCCCCCGGCCCGAGTCGGCGAGACATACTTCTGCTTGGAGCCGGTGCGTTTGCCGTAGCGGCTGTCCCTTTGTGGAGAAGCAGGCGGAGCAAGCTGATCAGACGCAGCGTTCCGCTGATGGGAACGATTGCTGAAATCGGCGTCGTACACAGAGATGAGCAGTATGCGCACGGCGCGATCGATGCAGCGTTTTCACGGTTGCGAGAGGTCGAGGGTCTGATGACCCGTTTCGAAACCACGTCGGACGTGGGTCGAGCGAATCTAAAGGCGGCGCGTGAGCCGACTGCGGTATCGCCAGCCACTGCCAACGTGCTGCGGGAGAGCTTGTTGTGGGCCCAGTCCAGCGACGGTGTGTTCGACCCCTGTCTTGGCTCGGTGTCCAAAGTCTGGAATATCGGGCACCGGACGGAGCCGCCGCGGCCCGACCAAGTACGCAGATATGCGGGCCGAAACCTCTATCGCACCATGGACCTGGATACCTGGAACGGGCGCCCGGTTGTCCGGTTCTCAGAGCCTGACGTCGAAATCGATCTGGGCGGAATCGCCAAGGGTTACGGTGTAGACGCGAGTGTTTTGGCGCTAAGAGAGTGGGGAATCACCAACGCTTTAGTGAATGTCGGAGGCGACCTCTACGCGATGGGTACCTCGGAAGACGGAGACCCCTGGAAGGTTGGAGTGCGTTCCCCACGCGATCCGAGCAAGATCTCGGAGCAGTTTGAGATTGCGGACGCCGCTGTAGCCACGTCAGGCGATTACATGCAGTACTTCAGACACAATGGCCGGCAGTACCACCATTTACTGGATCCTAAGACTGCTGAGCCGCGTGAAAGCGCCGTTCACAGCGTCACAATCAACGCGGACGACTGCCTGACTGCAGACGCGGCAGCCACTGCGGTATTCGGAATGTCGGATGGACATGCGGCACACCTGCTGAGCGTCCGCGCTCCCACCGCGAGGATAGTAAGTAGGATCTAGCAACACAAATCAATCGAGACTAGGCGGGTGACGAGGCGCCGCCATGCTTCGTCTCCCGTTTTCTTTGTCTGGCTGCGATCGTGTATGCTTGGCCGCGGCTATTCACACCGACGCATTAAGGGCCTGCACTCGCGCATCACCGTATCCTGAGCGATAATGAATTGACGCGCTTAGGTTGACTCTCGGATTGAGCGTGTCGAATCTGCGCGGCTTCGTAGCCGCCAGGATAACCTAGGCTATCGTGGTGGCATGCCCACCGTCGTTCACGTCTTATTTGTTCTTCGCGGCTTGGCTTTGCCGCGCATCACGACCTGGTACTCTCGTACCTCAAAACCGCGCAATGGGGATTCCTCTTTGACAGTCACCGCGTCCCACGGCACATCATAGATGCGTCCAGTCTCGTCATCTATGAAATGGTGATGTGCTTCGATGTGTGGATCAAAGACAACCGTCCCTTCACGCAGAACCTGCGCTTTGAGCATGCCCTTGCACACCAGCAAGTTGAGCGTGTTGTAGACTGTAGCTCGGGATATTGTGGGGCAGCTCTCACGCACCTTCGCAAAGGCCTCATCTGCTGTTGGATGCGCGTCTGTCGCGAGAACGAAATCGATCACCGCGATACGCTGCGGTGTCGGCCGAACTCCGTTCTGGGACAGGATCTGGATCGCATCGGGCATATAGTTTAGATTGAGTCTAAATTAGTATTTTGTCAAGGCACTTTCACGCTTCTGGACACAGCAGAAATCTACGGCCAGATTCGATGAAAGTGGGACAGAACAACACACGAGTATTAGGAGATACGATCATGGCAGAGTTGAAAGGATCCCAAACGCATGAGAATCTGAAGGCGGCATTCGCAGGAGAGTCGCAGGCCAACCGGCGGTATCTCTATTTCGCGAAAGTCGCCGACGTCGAAGGTTACCCCGAGGTGGCGGGCAACTTCCGTGAGACGGCAGAGGGTGAGACCGGCCACGCCCATGGTCACCTGGATTACCTCAAGAAGGTGGGAGACCCGGCAACCGATCTACCCATGGGCGACACTGAGGACAACCTCAAGTCAGCCGTCGCCGGTGAGACGCACGAATACACCGACATGTATCCGGGCATGGCAAAGACGGCGCGCGATGAAGGTTTCGAGGAAATCGCAGATTGGTTCGAGACTTTGGCCAAGGCCGAGAAGTCTCACGCAGGGCGGTTCCAACAGATGCTGGATTCCATCAGCTAGCACAACCGTCTTCTTTCCAGCATTTGGTGGCAGCTAACTCAACCGGAGTCGGGTCTTAACGGGGCCCGACTCCATGGGATCTTTGTCCGGGGTCTCAGTGCGCCCTCTTGGGAGACACCAAATGAGCGAGTCTTTAGGAAACATCTCTTACCAGCCCACCGACGGCCTTTCTTACGATCCTTCCGAACAGAAGTACTGGGACAATGACGCACTGAGCAAAGAGATCACCCGTGCTTTCGAGATCTGTCATGGGTGCCGCATGTGTTTCAAGTTCTGCGACACGTTCCCGGATCTATTTAGACTCGTGGACGAGACGTACGACGGTGACGCGCGTAAGATCACTCAGTCCGACATCGAAACTCTCTTCGACGCGTGCTTCCAGTGCAAGCTCTGTGACGTCAACTGCCCGTACACTCCGCGCGACGGACACGAGTACATGCTGGACTTTCCAAAACTGGTACATCGCTTCTGGGCGATACGTGCGCGAGAGAAGGGCGTGAAGCTAACCGACCGTGTGCTCGCCGATCCCGATGGCGCCGCCAAACTTGCTCGCATGAGCTTCGGCATGGCAAACATCGCAAACCGTATCAAACCGCACCGCTGGATGATGGAAAAGGTCGTCGGCATCCATCGCGATAAGCTACTGCCTGATTTCGCCGGAAAGACGTTCGAGTCATGGGCAGCGGCAGAGGGCCTGATCGCGAGCAAACCCGAGTCCGAGGTAGTGCTTTTCCAGACTTGTTACGTCCAACACAATGAACCGGAGATCGGTAAGGACACCGTTCAGGTGCTCAAGAAGAATGGAGTGGAAGTCAAGTGTGCCAAGGGCCTCTGTTGCTGCGGCATGCCCGCTTGGGAGAAGGGAGACATCGAAGGCCTCAGGGCGAAGGCGAAACAGAACCTCTGTGTGCTCAGCCCATTCGTCGAAAACGGCGCCAAGGTGCTCGCGATCAATCCCACTTGCTCGATGATGCTACGGAGGGAATACCGCGAACTCGTTGCGCCCGAAGATCGAGCGGCGGCGGAGAAGTTATCGGAGGCCGTGATGGATGTCTCCGAATTCCTGTGGTCGATACGGAAGGAGGAACGGTTCAACGAGGACTTCAAGAGCACACCAGGTGGTCCGGTCGCCTATCACGCGCCTTGTCACCTTCGTGCGCAAGCGGTGGGGTTCAAGGGCCGCGATCTGATGAAGAAGATCCCCGGCGTGAAGCCGGTGATGGTCCAGGAGTGCTGCGGCCATAATGGCACCTATGCCATGAAAGTGGACGGGTTCGAGCCGTCAGCCCGGATTGGAAAGAAAGCGTTCGTCGAGATGATAGAAGCCAATGCAGACGTGTGGTCGTCTGACTGCCCGTTGGCAGCGCTACAGTTTGAGCAACATGCCGGAGTCAGGCCATTGCACCCGATGTCGATTCTGGCTCGTGCCTATCGCGAGGACGGATTCGAACAAAAGGTCGAACAACAACAGGAAAACTAAGCACGGAAGAGGTATCGAAGTAATCATGAGAACTGTGGAGCGGAGTGAAATAGTCGACTACCAGACCTACGAAGACCTCCGCCAGGAATTCCAAAATGAGGTGTTTCCCGCCAAGGCAATACGCAGAATCCGCGTCGGGGAAT
>JBDHHK010000269.1:0-5008 GCA_039589395.1 Gemmatimonadota bacterium | reverse complement strand
GCTCCACACGATCGAACCGGAGTTGGAGATGGTACCGTTTCGAATGTACTTGATTCCAGCTGTGCTCATCGTCACTTGAGCCGCAGCACCGATCGTCGTCGTACCCGATGTGTTTATCGAGCCGGCGGTCCAGTTCATAGTGCCGTCGATGTTGATGTTGCCTGCACCGGTGATCGTACCGCCGGTAAGGTTGATGTTGCCGTTCGTCCCAAACGTGGCCGCGCTGTCCACGGTCAATGTCTGGCTGGCAATGGACAGAGTCTGAGTCCCTGTCGTGCCTCCTACCTCGAGTGCGTACACTGTTGTGGGTGCATCCACAGTTACCGTGTAGGTGCCGTCTAATGTGACTCTCACAATGTCGGTCGTGTTCGGTGCACGACCGAGGCTCCAATTGCCAGTAGAACTCCAGAGGCCGTCACTGGCCCCACCGGTCCAGCTGTTGCCGGGCTGAGGTGCACCCGTCGCGATCAGATAGAGCGTGTCAGGTGTCGAGCCTGTCGTGGAGACTGTGTCCCACGAGAGTGGTGCTATGTCGGGAAGTGTGAACGCAGCGAAGCTGCCGGCAAGCGTACCGAACGTCATCACGGCGAACCTGTCGCCGGCGGTTGGTGAAAAAGCGACGGTGTCGACTACGAACGCACCGTTCAGGTTGGCGGTGCCGGTCACGTTCAGGCGGTCGTATCCCGTGCCGGCTGTAGTTCCTGCAAGTTCTATGTTGACTGTCGAGAGGGTACTCTGGGGCACCGTGCCCAGGACCGTCAGGATTCCTGGTGAAGTACCCGGGTTCACATCGCCGTCGAACACCGACACCGTTGCGCCGCTGAGGTCAAGCGTCCCTGCTCCCTGGATAGCTGCACCGTCCGAGTGTGTTAAGTCGGTCATCCGCAGCGTGCCGACCGATACATCGACTGTGCCTCCAGGATTGTTCGTAAAGGGGATTGTGATTGTGGTTGCGCCTGAGGCTCCGGATTTCCGAAACGTCCCGCTGTTACGAACATTTGCGGTACCGGGGGAACTCTGAGCGAGGCTCGTGTTGCTGCGCCAATCAACCAGTCCGCCGCCAAGTACTTGGAGCACTGCATTGGAGGAGAACTGAAGCGTTCCATTTCCTGTCCAAGCCATCGTTCCTGCAACTTCCAATGTACCTACGCTGATTGTGTGTAGGCCGCTTGTGGGTTGGCCCACCAGGTATGCTCCTGACAGGACTCGAGTGATACCCGTGCTCGTGAGGTTGCCACTCGTCCATGCGAGTGAGTCGGAGACTGCGAGCACACCGGGGCCCGAGATTGTCCCGCCCGCCAGATTGACTCGGCCTAGAGTGACGTTGGCGTTCACAGCACGTCCCGGGATTAGGGTTCCGCCTGTCAGTACGTTGATAGGGCCATTGGGGCTGCCGGCCGTCGTCACCCCGTCCACCAGGGTGACGCTGTTCGAGACCTCGAGCGCAGCACCGTTTGCGATAGTGATCGACCCGTCGATAGTAGACGGCTGGCCGAGCCGGAGCTGGCCGACCTGCACATCCACCGTGCCGCCCGGATTATTGGTGAACGGAATCAAAATAGTAGTTCGTCCGGCATTACCTGATTTCCGGAACGTCCCACTGTTCTGCACATTTGCGGATCCGGGAGAACTCTGGGCGAAGTTCGTATTTGTGCGCCATTCGACCACTCCTCCGCTCAGTACATCAAGAACGGCGTTGGTCGAGAACTGAAGAGTTCCATTCCCTGTCCAAGCCATCGTCCCTGCAACTTCCAGCGTACCTACGCTGATTGTGTGCAGGCCGCTCGTGGGTTGACCAACCAGGAATGCTCCAGACAGGACTCGAGTGGTACCCGTGCTAGTGAGGTTGCCACTCGTCCACGCGAGGGAGTCTGTGATGGCAAGCTCACCAGGGCCAGAGATCGTACCACCCGCAAGAGCGGCTCGGCCGAGCGAGATGTTGTCCGTACTGGTGGTACCGGGAATCAGTGTGCCGCCTGCCAGCACGTTGATAGGTCCGTTGGGGCTGCCGGCCGTCGTGACCCCATCCGCTAACGTGACGCTGCTGGAGACCTCTAGCGCTGCAGCGTTTGCGATAACAACCGACCCGTCGATAGTGGATGGCTGGCCGAGCCGAAGCTGGCCGACCTGCACGTCCACCGTGCCGCCTGGATTATTGGTGAACGGAATTGAGACGGTGGTCCGCCCCGTCGCTCCTGATTTCCGGAACGTCCCGCTATTCTGCACATTTGCGGTTCCGGGAGTACTCTGTGCGAGATTGGTATTGGTTTGCCAGTCAACCAAACCGCCAGCTTGAACCGCGAGCACAGCGTCGTTCGAGAACTGGATCGTCCCCGCACCGGACCAGGTCATTGTTCCCGCAACCTCGAGCGTGCCCTGACTGAAGGTCAGCAGGCCGCTGGACGGAGCGCCTGCGAATTGAGCCCCCGACTCGATTCGCGTCACGCCCGAGCTTGCCAGGGTGCCACCCGTCCAAGTGAAAGTTCCCTCTACAATCTGAGTTCCACCTCCGGCAAGTGTGCCGCCGTTCAGCCAAATCTCGCCGTTCGTCCCGACACTTGCGGTATCCGTGATGGTCAGGCTCCGTCCACCTGTAGCCACCGTCTGAGTTCCAGTTGCTCCGCCGATGTACAGCGCTGACACTGTGGGAGAAACATCGAGAGTCACTGTATATGTGCCATCGAGGGCGATCGCCACGGTGTCGGATGCCCCAGGGGCGACCCCGGTGCTCCAATTGGCTCCGACGCTCCAGTTGCCGCCGCTGGCGTTGATCCACGCTACCGCAGGTGTCGGCGCAGAATTCGCGACCAATTGTAGTGAAGTCGCGGTCCACACCGTGTCTAGTACGATTCCGCTCCCCAAATCGAGGCCGGTAATGTTGGCAAAACCGTTGGTTCCCCGGGATCCGAACGTCAAGATGGTGAAACTGTCGCCTGGGTTGGGCGCAAATCCGGTCGTGATGTTGAGGTTGCCGTTGAAAGTCCCGAGTCCTGATACGGCGAGCTGATCGTATTGAGTCCCGACCGTCGTACCATCCAACTCGACGTTGACCGTAGCCGATCCGAGAGGAAGATCGCCAACAATGGTGATAATTCCTGGCGACGTCCCGGGGTTTACCGAACCACTGAGCGTGTAGACTCTGGTCGCACCGGTGAGGTCGATCGCGGCGGTGCCCTGGATCACGCCGGTACTGCTGAACTCACCGGTCGCGGCAAGGGTTCCGGCTTGAACATCGAGCGTTCCGGAATTGGTGAAGGAAGCACCGATTGATGTCACGCCCGCGCCGGATTTGATGAATATCCCTTCACCGCCCAACCATCCGGTTCCGTCAAACGTGTCGGCCGCACGCATGTCAATCGTGCCTCCGGCCATGTTGTAGACCTCGGCGGGGGCGGTCGCTGTGATGGTGCCGTTCTGCCAGACGATCGTGCCGGAATTGTCGAGGTGGCGCTCCTCGATCGTCATGGACGTGCCGTTTATGACCATGGTCACCGTGTCTGGGATGCTCGTGAGTCCCGTGCCCCGCATGGTACCGCCGGACCAGTACACTGAATCGGTGACTATGACGTCTGACGTGCCACCGAGGATTCCGTTGCTCAAGGCCAGGAATGACATCTCGACTGGGTCGTTCCCGTTGAACGTCACGGTTCCGCCGGAGATGTTGGTGCGTGAGCCCGTGCCGAACTGGCTGTACGAGCCCGCGAAGGTCGCTGTACCGCTCGGAAACAATACGCGTCCGTTGTCTCCAACGGCGATGGTGGAGGTTGCATCAAAGCTGTGATCCGCAGTCTCGAATGAAATGCTGGCTGAGGCCGTAGCTGACTGGACCGCGATGGTTCCGCCTATGTGAGTGGTCGGGCCGCGCAATTCCAGGTTCTCATCGAGCACGTTGATCGCGCCGTTGTTGTCGACGGCAACTGAGATGGTGGTGATCATGTCCGACTGGAGCATGGTGCCGTTGTTCACGATCCGCGGTTCGGTCCCGGTGCCACCCCACACGATGCCCATATCGGACTGCATGTCCATCACGCCGTTGTTGACTATCTGTGCGCCATTGTCCATGACGATATCGCTTCCTCGCCAGACCAGGCTGCCCCCATTCTCTATTGTGCGTCCATCCAAAGAGGCATCTCTGCCTCCTACGATGTCCAACAAGCCAGTACTCGACACATTGAGGAGGCCTGTCCCCGAAATATTCCCGTTGTCCCACGCAAGCGTGCCGTCGACCACCACATCCCCACCACCAGTCAGTGTGGCGCCGTCGAGCAGGTCGAGTGTACCTCCAACCGCGACCGTTGCCAGGTCGTCGATAGTCAGTGTCATCCCAGCGTTCACCCACAGCACTCTATCGAGTACGAGTTCCGCCACGGTCGCATCGACATCCAGCTCAACGTGGTAATCGCCAGCCAGCGAGATGTAAACGGTGTCGGTGGCCGTCGGGATCCTGCCGAGGTCCCAGTTGGCTGGGTCGCTCCAGTTGCCGGTGGTCGGGTTGATCCACCTGATCCCGCCCGGTTGAGGGATTGCAGTGGCGGAGAACGTTACCGATGCTCCAGCAACGCCCGGCAGCGAAGCGGTAGCCACCTGTATACCCGCGCCGGGTCCTAGTGTCCAGCGGGAGTGCGCCAGGCCCTCTGCGTCGGTCAGCTCAGTCTCACCAACCATCATGCCGCCATCATTGGTCTGGTACGTCACGGCGGCGCCGGCCACGCCGAGGCCGTCGACAGCTGTTACCGCCACTCCCAACGGTTCGGCCAGTTCAGTGCCGGCCACTCCGGTCTGCTGGTTGCCAGACGCGATCCTGATAATGCTCGCCACTGGCTCCACCCACACGTCGACCGTATCGGCCTGACCGGTGAGTAACAACGCCTCGACATGCATCCAGCCACGCTCTCGATTCCCGACTATTCGGCCCACCCGAGCGTCGGGAACAACCGCACGAGCGGTATCGCGCGAGATCCACTTGATAGGTGTGCCCTCGATAACTGTTCCGGACCCATCCAGGGCC
>JBDHHK010000268.1:0-5016 GCA_039589395.1 Gemmatimonadota bacterium | reverse complement strand
AAGCTGTAGCGGATTCGGATGTAGCCGTTTGAGTTTTTCTCGAGCTGTCCAAAGAAGCCCGAGCCGTTGCCGGCCATGATATTCCCACCTGCAACTAGCGTCACTGCGTCGCTCAACCTGTAGGTGAGCGACGGGCGCAGATGTGTATCCTCGTCGCTGGGCGAGACAAATGCAAACAACGAGAGGATAACTGTCTGCTGGCGCAGCTGGTACGTCGACCGTACAGTAAACGTGTGACGTGCCTCGTCCGGCTCGAACTCGGGTGCGTTCGAGTTTGCAAGCAACAGCGAGTAGTCTTGCAGCAACTCGAGGTAGTATTGGAGGCCGAGTGTGAAATTTGCAAACAACTCTTGCTCATAACCCACGAGCCCACGGAACTCGGAGTTGGGAACGTTGGGATCGCTCCCCTCATCATCAGCAGAGTCGTAGTACGCCGCCTCGACATTGCCAATGCCCGCTCCGATATTACCGCGGGCACTGGCTCCGTACACCGCCAGCCTCGAGTGCGCCGGCAGGCCCAAAGCCGTATCGAACGCCTGTGGCCGCTTGGTGAAACCCACATAGCCGTACAGGTTGAGCTCGTAGCCTCCGAGCGTCCGAAAGACCCGCACAGCGAGTTCGCCATTCTCAAACCTTCTGGGCGGAAGTGTCGTTTGTAGCGGTCCACCCATCGTTCCAGCGCTCACAAGCCCCGGGACCGAGGGGTCGAAGAACGAAAGCCGCGTCCCGGTAATGAAGCGATCTGGTTCGAACACGGGCGTCCAAACGAGATCGACGTTTGCAGGCGTCGTGTACAGAGTGAATTTCACTGAGTTGGACGGCGCCTTGAGAAACTCGTCGTCGCGACCGATAAAGAAGGACACATAGTCCTTGGGAAAGAGATCGTTGAGAAATACGAAGTCGCCTGTCCCCCACGTTAGAACCTGTCTTCCCACCCGCACGTCGAGCCAGTCGGCCGCATGGAGAGTTGCTACAGCTTGACGGATGTCGATCTCCACCTCATCCGTCAGGCCGTCTGCGTTGAGGTCACCCTTGAATGAGAAATCCGCCTCGTCGGTGAAGTGAGACAGGTCGAGCCGAAAGCGGACTTCGCCCAACAGGAAATCATCGGCCTGCACCGGATCATCCAGCAGGCGACTGGCGAATGCTGCTTCTAAGAGGCCGTGGATCTCAACTGGGAGTTCATCCTCGTCGCCCCAATCATTTCCCTGCCCCGCAACCGGGGAGACGGCGCCGAAACTCACGCAGAGCCCGCATGCGAGTGACCAAGTCCTAAGAGCGAGACGCATCTGGCTCAACGTATCCTAAACCAGCGCCGCGACGGGCTCCGGAGGGTTCGCTCAGAGAACACGTTGTCTGGAATACCCAGGTCGTACTCGATATTCCTGAACTCGGCGACCGTGCGCCCACCAGACCGCAGATCCGCCACCTGAGCCTTGGTGACCGTGGGATATCCGCCGAACTCCGCGACCTCCAACGCCTCAACGCGCCGGTAGACCTCCCCCGTGTCATCAACATATTCGGCCTTGGTGGGGATGAACGTGGTTTTGTCAATCCAAAGCTTCCAGGAGGCGAAGTCGGCGGAGCCCGGGTCGTTTGGGGTGTTGTTGATTACGTAATGCGTCTCAGTCGTTTCAACGAGTTCATGAGTATCCTCCTCCACCTCACGACCCGACACGTCTTCGTAGACGAAGTGCGACCCCACAAAGCTGGTGCGTTTGTCCCCCGCTGCAATGCGCTTGACGAGGTCCAGCCCGGGAAGATAGAGCCAGCGATCGTCCTCTCTACCCACATGCTTTTTCACCAGAAACACGGTGTTGCGAACGTCCGCCGGCCGGCTGAACAGCACGGCATAGTTCTGGTCGCCGCCTTCGCTCACCTCGCTGCGGAGAAGGACAAATTCCCGGACCCGCTCCTGGCCCGACCCGTCGGTAATGGTCATACGAACGCGCGCGCGGCCGTCGTCACCGGCATAGTACGCGGCGAGGTTCGCGCGCTGCACGATTTCGGCGATGTCAGTCAAATCCTGCGCCGCCAGCACATGAGGTGCCGCGTTTAGTGCCACACCGACGACAACCAACAGGGCTACAAGGTGCTTCATCACGTGCCCTCCGCAAAGAGCTTTTGTTTGAGAAGGTTCATAGTACTCGGAAGCAGGATAAGCGTGACCGCGCATGAAACCGCCATGATGGCGGCCAAGAAGAATCCCACGGTGTTGTACGGTACCAACGGCGATCCCAACAGCGGCAGGAAGCCCACGGCAATGACAATGGCGTTGCGACTGATAGCGCGAGCCGGCTCGGCAAACAGCCCCTTGATGGTGCTCCGCCACTCGCCTGTCTCCTTGTGGATAGCACGCGTGCGCTGGAGAAAATGGATGGCGAAGTCCACGGAAAGGCCAAGCGTCAGCGCGCTGAGCACGGCAATGGGCATGTCGTAGTCCTTGCCGATGAGACCGATCAGGCCGTAGATGAAACCGATGGTTACGGAGAGCGGTAACATCGCGAGCACTGCGAACCAGAAAGAGCGAAATAGCACAAGCATCATCACGAACACGATCACAAAGCTGCCTAGGAGCGCCCTCAGCATCCCGTTGACCATGTCGTTCTGCCATACCACGTTCAAATAAGTCAGGCCGGCCCAATTGAGGGTTACTCCCTCTGGAGGCGGCGTTGTCTCGAGATATTGTTCAACGTGCTCTGCTACCCGGAGCATATCCTGGTTGTCACCGCTCTTGAGTTGCACCCACACCGTCGCCCCACCGTAATCCGGACGGAGAAAGTGCCATAGATCCTGTGGTCGGTGCGACGACTCATAGCTCAACAGAGTCTGTGCAACACCCTGGCTGGTACCCGGCACGCTGAAGTACTGAGGACTCCCCTCCCGAAGCTCGCGGTGAACGGTCTTGACGATATCCACCACAGAAGTGGATTTGCCCACCACATCGAGGCGCTCGAGATCTCCCTGCAATCCTTCGACGAACGCAAGGGCAGCAGGTGTCTGGAAGACTTTCGATTCCGTATGCGCTTCCTCTAGTAACAGCAGGGCTTCGTCCCACAGTTCCGTCGCCTCATCGCTCGCGTAATCGAACTTGGCAAATATCGAGTCAATGAGGATGTCGAATTGCTCGTTCACGGCTACGTCTTCCACTGCCTGACGGAGTTGACCCCACTCGCCGGTTAGGTCGAGTGCTCCAGCGCGCGCAGCGTCCTCCAACAGCGTGGTGATCGGGCCAACGTAGGCGTCTCGCTGTTGGGGCGTTGCCTCGTGCTCCAGAATGAGAAAGGCACTGTAGGTACCACTGAAATGCTCGTTCAAGACCCGGTCAGCTACCCTGATGCGGTGGCTGGGCCGGAACCAACGCACGGGGTTGTCGTTGATTTCGATCCGTGTGATTCCGTACACGCTGACGGCCACGACGACGAGGGTTAGAGCCACAACGAGCTTCGCGCCCGACACTGCTTGCGGTCCGAGCCAGGACAGCCATCGCGCAAGGCGGTGCTGCCCGTGCCGGTCACCCTCTTCTCGGCGCAACTTGGCAACCCGCTCATCACTCAGACGCGCGATGTACGCTGGGATGAACGTGATAGTGAGCAAGAAGGCCAGGATGATGCCGACTGCCACGAACACGCCAAAGACGCGCACCGGGGGAATCGGTGCGAATGCGAGAGAAGCAAAACCAGCTGCAGACGTGAGCGACGTGTAGTACATGGGCGTCAAAAGATCGTCCATGACCACACGAATCGTCTTCTCACGATCGCCGATGTGCGGATACTGGTCGGCAAACTCGCTGAGCAGGTGCACCGAGTCGACCACCGCGATTGGCATGAGAAAGATGGGTATCATGGAACTCATGATGTGAACCGTGAATCCCATGCCAATCAGTAACCCCATGGTGGCGGTCACCGTTGCCATCGCCACGATCATCGGCGCGATGATCAGAGCCACGCTGCGAAAGAACACCCACATGAGGATGAATACGAGCAGTCCTGCGAGCGGCGCCGCCATGCCCATCTGCTTGAACATCTCGACACCGAAGGTATCCTCGGCAACCGGCAGCCCCGTGATGTGGTACTCATCATCTCCGCCCAAGCCGGCAATGATCTGCTCGATTTCCGTCGCAATACGATGACTTTCGCTCTTTGCCTCAATGGGGACAAAGATCGACAGAGCCTTCCCGTCTGCGCTAAGCAGTGTGCCAGCAATGAGGGGAATTCGCTCTCCGGCTGCTCGAATAGCGTGCGCCTCCTCGCGCGTGCTCGGCGGAGTCGCCATGAGCCATTCGAAGCGCACGACCCCCAGCCCTCCCTGCGAGATGTTGTCAACAGTCGAGAGGGCTAGCAGGTCCTGACGGCGCACGCCGTCAATACGCTCAATGGCACGAGTGAGATCGTGAATCCGCTCGAGCGATGCCGGGTTGAAGACACCGTCGGGATCTACCTCGTTCACCACGCCGACGACGATCAGATCGTACAAGTTGAATGTCTGCTTGGCTTCGTTGTGCAGCACTCGCGCGGTTTGGTCAGCCGGCAGCATGTTCTCCGGATCCGTGTCAATGACGATGCGCGGGAGTTGACTTCCCAGCCCGAACACGAGCACGATGACGGAGACGAAGACTGACCGGGGATGGCGGAGTGAGAACTGGACCGCGTTGTGAAACACTCGCATGGGCTGTATCTCTGTGGCCGCGGTTTGCCGCGGCTTGTAGACCCTGTTGCGCTGTTAGGTCAGACATACCACCGAGGCGACACCGCCTCAGCGGCTGTGGGACGACTAGCAAGTGAATGATAGAAACCCGGCGTGCGGTGTGCCAGCGAGTCCACTGTGGCACGCGCGTTACCGGCTACCCGTTCAAACCCAATCGGATTTGTCGGCCCGGGTTTTGGACCCTAGCCAGACCACCCAAGGACGGCACCGAAGCTCTGCAGCTGCGCAACGGACGGGGAGTCTAGACGGCAGGTGAGCCCCACCATGCGGGCGAAAATCCCGGCCGGGCTCCACAGTGCCGGCCTCCCC
>JBDHHK010000267.1:0-5017 GCA_039589395.1 Gemmatimonadota bacterium | reverse complement strand
TGGAGGCGAGGCAGACGTGGGGAGGAGATCGGTTGTATCAAACCTAGCGTTGCGGTTCACCAACCAACCGAGCAATCCGCTGCCTCACATCCTCGACCTGCGGCTGCAGTACAGGATCAGCATCCTTCCAAAGTTCGATAAAATCGTTGTAGTAGCGAACAGCATTATCGCGGTCACCACGTTGTTCATAGAGTTCGCCGAGGCGGCGGTACACAAGCGGTAGCCGATCATACTCCTGCAACAGCTTGTCGACGTCCGGCGTGGTTAACGCCCGTTCGTATGCGACGATTGCGGAATCGGTATTGCCCATCCCGTCGAATGTCTCGGCAAGCTCGTAGAGCCCACATGACGCACAGCCATACTCGTCGTACCATGCACGGAATGCTCTTCTTGCCTGCTCGAAATCGGCCGCCGCCAGAGCCACCCACCCTGAAACATGATACCACTCAGGCTGTAGGCGTCGCACCTCCTCGGGATTCTCGGTTCGGTAGACAGCGACGTATTCTGCTGCGGCACTGAACTGACCGAGCACTGCATAACTGTGAGCGGCATCCAAGAGCGCAGGCCCGCGCTGAGTTGATGGCACGCTGTCCAGATGAAGCTGAAGTGTCGAGTCGAGAAGACTAGTTGCATAGGCGGTATTACCCAGGTATCGGGCCTCTGTCCGGGCTTCGCTCATGGTCTCCGTTACAAGCATGTAGTAATCGTCTTGTCCCCGAACGACCGCTCTGAATCGTTGCGTGTGCTCCTCAGCCAGTGCAAGCTGCCCCCGCACCCTTGCTATGCGCCCCAAATCACTCCATCCGTCGGACTCTTCGGGATAATGCTGGACGTATCGTTCATAATCCTCCCATGCCGTGTCGTAATCTCGCCGGGCAGCGGCCATTCGGGATCGCCAGTAATAGGAAAGGTCCGGACGGACATCCTCGATCACAGTCAGCGAGCTATCAAGAGCGGCCCAGTCGTTCCGAGTAAGCTGGGGCTGCAGTATACCCACCATCGAGAAGGAGTACTGGCCTGCTAACGCAGCGAGATTTCTGGCTCTTCGAAATAGCTCCTCTGTCTCCTCCCACTGGCGCTGATTACGGAGTCGAAAGCCAAGATTGTTGAGAGCGGTCCGGTCGGCAGCGTTTCGCTCTAGCATCCGCCGGAACCTCGCGATGACTTGTTCGGGATCAGGCTCCACATTTGTGTAGTATTCCACTTCGACCAAGTCACGCTCTCTGTCTGTCAGCCGGTCACGGTGGGTGTAGGCTTTACGGCTCAACTCGATTCTGCGGGCAGCGTTTAGTTGAAGGTTACGCAGGAATACTACTAACGTCCGATACGCCGAGGCGAACGTTGTATCGATTGCGATGGCTTGCTCGATGTACGGGAGTGCCTCACTCTGTTCACGCGAATAGGACACCCGGTGCGCCTCAGTGAAGAGACGCAGCGCTTCGAGCGAGCTTGTGGTCACCTGCGCCAACGGAGGTGTGCTGCGAACCGTCCGTAGCGACTCCCCAATACGTTCCCTCAGTTTTGCCGACAAGCCATCAACAGCTTGAATCAGCTCCTGATCGCTGCTTGCTGTCGCGCGCTCGGCAATCAAGACTTCACCGGTGGCAGCCTCGACAAGCCTACCTGACAGCACATAGCCCTCCCCCAACCCCCCCACCTCACCTGCTACAATAGCCTTCACACCCTCACGCTCGGCGAGTTCTTCCGCAAGTTCCAGCGTGATGGTTTCTGAGGCACCACGTCCCATCCGCTGTAGGGCAGCACGCAGTGCCCGTGTTTCGAGAACCCGTATCACCGGGGACTGACCGAGGTCTATCCTCAAAGCATCAGTAAGCGTCGCGCCAAGTGTCGAATCCGATGTCCTGTTCTCGAAGTCAACGACGAGAATCCGATCCTGTGCCTCCAGCACACCCCTCGCCATCACTGTGCCCATGGGACCCACGCCCAGACTTCTCATCCCCATGTAGCCCGTGGTCACCACGCCGAGTCCGATGAACGCCAAAACGGTCCCCTGGGCGGCTTTTCGCCAGCGCAACCAGCGGTGCACCGCACCTCCCAGGCCGGAGTAGGGCGTCGGTACTGTCCTGGTCACGCGGTGCCGCTCTACCAGTCCCGTGCCCACTACGAACGGTAGCATCACCACCAAGAGGACCGCTGCGGCCACTAAGACCCAGTTCGGCAAACCGAGCAGGATCATCAGGACGTAGACCATGCCGAGAACGGTGACAGCTCCAACTGCGAACAACCCCGCCACTGCCGCTGGATGGCTCCAGAGCGGAGCGACGCCAGGCAATGTTGGGCTTGAGGTCGTGCCGGAAACTGCACTCATCGCAGCGACAAGCTCCTCGGCCGTCTGAAACCGATCCGCCGGTGCCTTGGCCAATGCCTTTGACACAGCCGCTTCCACCTCGTTGGATACCGTCGGGCGTACACCTGCCACGGAGTGCGGCTCCACCGTGAGATGCTGATGGACGATGCTCTCTACGGTTGGTCCGGTGAACGGGGCCTGACCCGCCAACATCTCGTACAACACACACCCCAGCGCGTAGATGTCGCTCCTACCGTCCAGCTCTCGCTCGCCGGTCGCCTGCTCGGGGCTCAAGTAGGCTGGAGTCCCAATCGCGATCCCGGTCTCGGTTAGCCTCGTCTCCCCCGCTTCCTCTATTGCGCGAGCCACTCCGAAGTCAGCAACGACCGCATGTCTGGCTTCCAGCAGGATGTTCTCAGGTTTAATGTCTCGGTGGATCACGTTGTGATCGTGAGCGAAGCCGAGTGCGTCTGCAACTTCGCTGGCGATCTTCAGAGCGTCATCGATCGGAAACTGCTTGTCTCGGTTCAGGCGGTCCCTGAGCGATTCCCCTTCCACGTAGGGCATTACATAGAACAAGAACCCGTCTGCTTCGCCCGAGTCGTGAAGAGGAAGAATGTGAGGATGATTGAGATTCGCGGCGATCTTGATCTCGCGAAGAAACCGATCGGCACCAATGGAGGCTGCTAGCTCCGGCCGCAGAACCTTGACGGCGACTTTGCGCTCGTGCTTCAGATCTTCGGCGAGATACACGGTGGCCATACCACCCGCGCCGAGTTCGCGTTCGATAGCGTATCGATCGGAGAGGGCAGCTTTCAGGCGGTCAAACACTTCGGCCATCTGGGTTGGCTCCGAGGTCAGACTCGGCGACAACAATACGGCTCAGAACACGAGTTGACCAGAGGCGAGTGCACGTAGTAATCAGCCCTCTGTGCCCCCAGTGTGCCCCGGACCCCTGTACACCAATGTCACCCAGTGACACATACTGGTGCGTGAGAACGACCGTTTCCGCGTCAGGAGTGTACGTTCGTGTACACCCGTACCACCCCATCGACGAGCTTTTAATCCGTAGGTCCTGGGTGGACGCACCCACATCCCTACCACTCCACCCGCGTTCGCTCCGCGACGAAACCCAGCCCGGTCATGGGAACATCGAACGTTGAACATCGAACATCCAACGTCCAAGTGGTTCAGGTGGGCGTTGGACGTTCTACTTGATTGCAGGGTATTCACATACTTGGAACTGCTCGCCCGACGGACGCATTTCTCGACCCTACCGCGACGCCGTTTCCTTCGTTTCACGCCACGCCGGGACCAAATCCTCATACAGCACGTCAGGGTCGATGTCTGCCCCATTGGGCCACACTACGGTTCCCAGCTCAGGATCAACACCGACCGTCCGAAACTCGTTAGCGTCAACTCGTATCGTCTCGAAGATCGGTCCGTGCAGAAACGGCGCAAGGTCCACCTCTCTACTCTCTCCATTCGTGAATCCCAGGCGTACTAGAGTGCCGGACACTGGCACAACTGACTTCACTCGCACTCGGCTAGACATCGTTTCCTCCCAACGCGGCGCAGCTATTCGAGCGGCGCGATCGGCTCAAGGGGCATGCCCTGACGTGCACGTTCCCAATCATCTTGCAGTTCGGATCGATGCAAGGCGGCCCATTCCAACACCAAGGCGTGAGCCCTTTGGGGCAGGTCCCCCCATAGAACCGCCAAGGTGTCGATCACGATCGCTGCCTCCGCTGCCCCGTAACGCGCGTGAAAATGCGGCGGTGCGTGATCGTTGAAGTACATGGCGATCGTGATTCCGAAGAACTGACTTATCCGTGGCATGCGTCTCCAGTGTGCGTCATGCCGTCACTGCGATGAGTATTGGCTTCTTGTGTACTTTTAAGGATAACTGTCTAGCCGACCGCTGGGGGAGCCTGGTGTGTAATGTCTCTGATTACGTTGGCTGCGATTGATGCCCAGAGCGCTCCCTTGGCATTACCTTGCCTTCACCATTCCTAAGAGCCACCGAGGAGTAGTGAGATGGCCACACGGGAGTGCGTGACACGCGGAAGGTAAGGGAGAAAGCCGCAGTTTCGAAGCACATTGGAAGCACATCCGCCGGAGGGCCCCAGTCTGACGGGCCTTCCGAGGGGGACAGAGGATTTATGATCCTCGGTTCCCTCTCGCCACTTCTCGCTCCGCGCCGTATCATAGCGTCCAGGCCTGACCTCTGGGGGCAACTCCAGGTCGCTGGCAGCGACACCTACGTACTCGAAGAAGAACCTGCGGCGTGCGACTCGCCCATGCCAACACGGTATCCCACGTCATGTACACCTTCTGTTAAAGGCAACAACCCAAACGCTCGATCGATTCGCGAAAGCACTTCCGCAGTTCGGCGAGACGCGAGTGTTCGACCGCCAAAGCCTCACGGTCAAACCAGGGTTCGTTTCGCGGTGACATACTTGCGAAGGGGTAAAGCAATTTCCTATCCTGTTGCCACGGCGCTACTCAGCCCTCTAGTGGGCCGCGTGTTAGAATGTCCGTCATTAGATGGAAGATTTATGCCTGAGTCCTGAGGCGTGTGGAGTTACTTTGAAGAACTTTCTTTTAGGAACTGTCATCGTCGTATCGGGTTGCGGGATCGGACTGGCAGAGGGAGATCCGTTGCGGCCACGTTCGACATCCCCTGCAATGCGAGCAACCCGGGCATCC
>JBDHHK010000266.1:0-5034 GCA_039589395.1 Gemmatimonadota bacterium | reverse complement strand
GTTGCGCCAAGCAAAAAGACGTAATCTCTTTCCCGCGGATATTCCGCGACCAACGCTTCCACTACTTCCAGCGCGTCATCCCACTCTTCGGCGAGGTACAACACGTACCCCAGACTGTACCTGTTTCCTCGCCCAGTTCCCTCCTCTGCTGGCAGCGTCCGCAGCAACTCAACAGCGCGGTCGAATACCTCTTGAGCAGCTTCAAGGTTGCCGTGCGCACGCAGCTCCCGTCCTACAATCCTGGCTGGATAGTGGGGCCAATCTTCGACTGCAAACAGGAGCTCATTGACCTCATCAATTTGTCCGAGCGCGGCCAAAGCAACCATCTCAGGCACTCGAAGCATGTCTTCACCTGGATACAGCTCGCGTGCCTGCCGGATTGCCTCGAGTTCCCAATCGTGCTCGCCCAGCATATGATGTGCGAAAGCCTTCCTGTTCCAGTACAGCCAGTTTCCTCTCATCGCGCCGCGGCTTGGGTCGATAGCAGCGAGTACACTCAATTCTTCCCGTGGACGGTTTCGCAACTCCAGGAACATCGCGTGCAGATACGTCGCTCGCGATTGGGGTGCGATGTGCGACGCATGCGAGAGTTCTCGAAGTACAACATCGTAATCGCGATCTCTGAAGCCGCGCAGGAACTGCATCCAATGTCGGTCATACTCGGCTAGATCGTTCTCGTGCACCTCGAGTATCTGTATGAGCGAGTCCAACTCCTGTGGTCTCCGTTCCTGCATGATGGGGACGCTCGCATATATCAGCGCCGTGAAGAACGTGGAGTCTAGCTCGAACGCGTGGAGGAAGTGCTGAAGGGCCTCTCCATATTCGTACTGCGGAAGCAGCTCCAACCCTCGGTCAAACTCTTGGTAGGCTTCATAGGTCGGGAGTCGCCCGATTTCGCCGGCTGAGGCACCGAACCTTTCGTCAAACGTCACTGCGAGGTACCCCAAGACCCTCTGCCGAACATTCGTAACGAGCTCCGTCGTCGCCGTATGAGAGCCGACCACAGGCTCCGGAGAACCTAAGAGGTCTCCGCTATTTGCGTCGGTGATGTCAACCTGAAATCGAATGCTGTCTCCATCAGCGTAGTACGCACCCGATATGACCGTTCCCGATCCCGTTTCCTCGGCCAAAGCACGGACCACGTCTCGAATGCGGCCGGCTTCTGCTTCCCTTTGTACATACTGCGACGACTGGAGCGCCACCTCCCACGGAGTGAACCGAACGAAATCGCCTCCCCCTCTGATGCCCTGCGTGATGCCGTGTCCTGCCTGCCTGCCCAGATAATCGAGTGACTGGTCGCCGGTCTCATTGTGAAATACGGAAACAACGATGCGCTCAGGGTCGAGAGTCACTTCCGACCCACTGGGAATCAAGACAAGTATCAGTATCACCGCCACAATAACTACAAGTGCGCCGGATACGATTCCCACTTTCCATCTTCCACCTGCCGAACCAACCGGCAACATGCCTGTGGGCGTCACCCCTCCGCTGGGCGTTGCCAACTCATCGAGTCGGGCAAGCAACTCATCGGCAGTCTGCCAGCGATCCGCGGCCTTCTTCTCCAAGCACTTCATCACCAACTCAGCTAGTGCAGGCGGGACCGACTCTCTGTGTTTGGTTACATGCTCTGGTGCCTGAGTGACGTGAGCAGCAAGCAATTCCTGCTGCGTGTTGCCCACGAACGGAGTTCTTCCCGTGAGCAACTCGTAGGCGACTGCACCAACTGCGTAGATGTCCGCTCGGTGGTCGATGTGTGGATCGGCGGACGCTTGCTCGGGTGACATGTATGCCGGTGTCCCAAGCGCCACACCCTCAGTTGTTAGACCGATCGCCCCCGTGGCGTCGCTTACAGCTTTGGCTACGCCGAAGTCTGTGACCAGCGCATGGCGCTCCGACAGCATCACGTTGTCGGGCTTGATGTCTCTATGAACGACACTGTGCTTGTGTGCGTGGTTCAGAGCGTCGACGACGTCTCTGAGGATGCGTACGGCATCGACTATCGGAAGCTCGCCCTCCTTCGCAAGCTTGTCGCGGAGCGACTGCCCCTCGACATACGGCATCACGTAGTAGAGGAAGCCGTCCGCCTCACCGCAGTCGAACAGTCCGAGTATGTGTGGGTGATTGAGCTTCGCCGCGATGTCGATCTCTTGCAGAAACCGATCAGGGCCAAGTGCTGACGCCAGTTTTGGCCTGAGTACCTTGAGCGCCACCTTGCGGTGGAGCTTCAGGTCCTCGGCGAGGTAGACAGTAGCCATGCCACCGCTACCAAGTTCCCGCTCGATGGTGTAGCGGGAGGAGAGGGCTTCCTTCAGCCGGCCAAATGTATCCTCATCCATGATCGGCTAAGATGCAGCGAGAATCGGAGGATCGCCAGGTTAGGCGCGCGCCAGACTGGCACGTGTATTCGGTGGCGCCAGCCAACATTCCGGTTGGTAGTCAGCACCGCACCGCCGTCATGGTATCAGATAGGTACGCGGATTATGAACTCGCTCGCGATACGTATTCATATGTGCCCATACGTGCTCATACGCTCGCTTACGTCGGATTGCTCCGACATATCGACACGTATGGCACATACTGATACGTATGAATACGCATGAGTCACCCACAGTCTGACCCACAGTGAGAAATGGCAACCGCCCGGCATGTGCCGGGCGGTCATGAGTTGACAGCTCAACTAGTTCGCCGGGTTCCACGACTGGTGGAGGTGCAACGCCTTCCATTCACCGGATTGACGTACCCAGACCACAGATACAGTCCATGGCGCTGGCTCAGTCGTGTTGCCGAGCGTATCGGAGACTGTGTAGGTGCCCTCGTACACCCACAGCGCAGCATCCGCATCAAGAACGGCAACATACTCGTCCACGGTAACGATGTCGTGAGCCGAGCGTGCGGCAAAGGAAGGCTCCCAGGCCACCCTTATGCTCTCCGCGGTCGGATAGATGCTGAGCCGATTAACGAAGAGTGCAGGTTGATCCTGGAACCTCTGTTCGAGTTCGGGGGGCCAGTGGCTCAACCACCGTTCGATGTCCACTTCCTCAGCCGCCTCAATCATCCCTGCGGCAACTTGCCTTATTTCATCAGCAATCTCGGCCTTCTGTTCCTCGGTTAATTCTGTGGTTGCCGGTTGACACGCGGCAAACATAGTCAGTGCGAATGCTGTGAGAACGAAACGGCGCATGGAATCCTCCATAGTTGGGTTACGGCAACGCCCGACATAAAGCCCGGCGCTGCGGTTTTGTCCATCTACGCCGCCCGGTTTGAATCGACTCTCAATTGCCGAGCGGGATCTCAACGTAGCGGTTGTAGATCTGGGCCTCCTCCATTGCATCGAAGCTCGATGGTATGCGCTCAATTGCGGCAGCATAGGCAGCATGATCGTGGATGGTGTCGTACGCCGCCTGGCTTGGCCAGTTACCCTCCCAGAGATAGGTGTAGTCTCCTACCTGTTCGCCAGTGACTTTCCAGAGCCGATAGCCAGCCTCAGGATAACCAGCTTCTGCGATGGCCGAATTCAGATCCCCGAGCACTGCGGCGAACTCAGCTTCGGTGATGGTGGCGGGGAGGTTGAACAAATGGTGACTCTTGAGAGCCGGCGACACCCGCTGCTTTGCGGTGACGCCCGCCACGAGCAACACGGCAAAACACGCGGGCAAAAGAAACACACGACGGAGCATGACAGCCTCCTTGGGAAGGTTTTGGGAACGCGGCAAATGTACTGGCAGGACCACGAAGTGGTAAGAGGACGAAGCCCAATATGCGTATGCAGGCCCTGTCAGGGGGAGCGTAACCGATACCGAATCCGCGTACGCAGAATTACATCTCTTGTTAGATCAATGGATTGCGGCAGCACAATTCAATGACTGTGGGCCAGACCGTGGATTCCGACTCCCGTATACGCGCTCCAAGGGCGCGTGCCAAATAATTCTGATGTCATTCCCAGATGCAAAACACATCCGTCATTTGACCGGCGGTGTCTGTGGTGCTATTCCAGACAGAAGGAGTATAGGTTGTAAGGCCAAACCACCTTCTTCGGGTTAGGCAGGCGCCCAAGGAAAGGAGCAACTCATGAGCATCCGATCCAAGTACGTAGTCGTGTTCGCAGTGGGTGTTTTGGGATTTCCTGCCTGCGTTCCAAGTGACGATGCCAATAGCACCGCATTCGAACCACGAGAGGTCATCGATCTCGGAACAGTGGTGACCGAAGACCTTCCCGAGCGGGTGTGGGGAAGAGCGATCCTGGAACAGTTCGCACCGCTTGGGTTCGACCGTCAGAACACCTTCGCGGTGGTCGAATGGGCATTGGGCGCTGGCGAAGACCTGTTCTCGGGGCAGAACTCATATTACGAGTTCTTCAACCATGGCGGCCCACATGTTGATGCACCGAAGCACGTCTCCCTCGGCGGAGGGCTGGACTCTTATCCGGTCGAGGTGTTCTCGGGTCCGGCGACGGTCTTCGACGCACGACAATACCGAAACGGTCGATCGATCCCTGTTGAGTCATTCGAAGGATTGGTGTCGGCAGGCGATGTCGTGCTCGTGCATTGCGGCTATGTACCGCCTCAAACCGACGATGAGACCCCTGAGTTCGCAACCCTGACCCCGGCCGCGGCGGAGTACTTGGCGAGCGTTCCGATAAAGGCATACGGTACGGACGCAATGAGTGTAGATCCTTTGGATGCCACCCCGGTCCAGGCAGAATCGGTAACAGGGAGGGCAATTCCGATCCACCATGCCTTCCTGTCGAGGGCGATTCCTATTTATGAGGAACTATTCAACATGGATAGGCTCATCGACAGGCCTGAAACTGATGGTCTCTACTTCACCGGAGTACCATTGAGTATCGAGGACGGCGATGGGATGCTGGTACGTCCTGTCGTCTTTGTTTATTGAGCCTCTCGACGCCAGAATCTGAGCGTAGGCGGAGGGCGCACAGTGCCTAGAACAGCGCTCCGTATACTTCCCCCATGGTTAGCCTGAGTCCTTGCTTCCATGCGTCGGTCCAGCGCCCAGTCTTGTCCACCCAACCCTGAC
>JBDHHK010000265.1:0-5038 GCA_039589395.1 Gemmatimonadota bacterium | reverse complement strand
CGCCTGTGAAGCGCCGACGAGCCATTCTACCACCGTCGCGAGGGATGCTCCAACCGAGCTCTGGGGCGCGCGGCAGGGGCACCCCGATTTGGCAGAACGTCCGCTCTCGGAACCTGAAAACGGCACTTGTCCGACTTATGCACCGTCCGAGCTTCCAGCGTTGCCCCCCCGGCGGGCTGCCTGCGGGAGGTATGAAGTAGTTCACACCCCGTCGGGAGTATCCCGATCAAAGCGGTAGCCCGGGGCCTCACGACGAGGTACCGACTCGTGCGAAAGGCGGACCCTAGGGCGTCCGCTGTCGCTTCTTCCGCGCCTCGCGAGCCATCCAACCAGCGTCGCCATCGCCCCCCTGGCCTTTCGCCGCTCCAGCAACTGCTCGTGTTAGGCCAGGTCCTCCGGCTCGTTGCCGTGGCTCACTCCAAGCGAGACTTCCCCGCTGTCTCCGTTCATACTGGTGAGAGGTTCGTAGATCCACAAAGGGCGCCTCGATGAGTCGCTGCGTTTATCTGGCTCTAGTTGTGGCGTTGGCTCTGCTGAGTCCTGCGAGCATTGCAGAAGCGATAACAGACCCGGTTGGGGACCAGTCGGTCGGAAGTTCCAACGTTGCTCAGCCAGACATTGCCTCGGTCATGGCGACAGTAGACGACGAGTTCTTGCACATGATCGTGACCTTCTCTCCAGGCACCTTCGATCCGAACGACTATCGCTTCATCCTGTATCTAAGTGGGTTCCAGCTAAGGAGCGATACCTTTGAGCCTGCACCCTGGTGGGGGGGCTCGATAGGCATCGCCAACGTCTACCGCATCAATAGTCTGCTCGGCTCCGTTCCAATCGACTTCCGGGCTGACTCGTTTGGACTTGCTGTTCCATTGGCTCTGCTCGGAAATGATGACGGAAGTTTACTCTACCGCCTTAGGGTCTTTGATTCTCGAAAGGATGGTTCCGTCAACAACTGGGATTACGCGCCCGATACGGGCTTCGCATGCGCCAGTCGTGACGCTGACGACGACGGGCACCAAGATTGCCTGGATAACTGCCCTGCCGACGCCAATCCCGGCCAGACCGACACGGATGGTAACGGGATCGGAGACGCGTGTAACGACTTCGAGGACGCCGACGGAGACGACTTCGCGGATGTATTGGACAATTGCCCTTTACATCCCAACCCTGACCAAGCTGATACAGACGGGAAGGGAATCGGGGACGCCTGTAGCGCCTTGTTAGACGATATCCTGCTCATCCCTCCGCCTCTTTCGGTTCCGCGTCGCTCCAGGCTCCGAAGCAACGACACGGCCTTCGCATTCTTTGAGGGTCGGACCCTGCTGGAAGAAGACCAAACGGTGGATGTTTCACTTCCAGGCTCGTACGCGGGTGTGCAACGTCTCACGCCCGACACGATCCTTGCGGGCACAACCGTCGATGCATTCTACGTTCTTTTCGACCCGGTCGATTCGAACTCTGCTTTGGCTACCGGCTCGATCAGTTTCGATCAAGTGGTACTCGGAATCATCCTATCGGACTCGGAGCTGGATGATTCGAACTCGAGCTTGGGTCACCCAAGAACCCAGTACGCTTCATGCGTAGCGTGCTCCCCCAACGTTCATCACGACACGGTGACCCTGTCCCCTGATCGCCGAACTGTCAGCATCGAGTTCGCGGGAGCGGGGAATAGAATCCGGGTACTCGTTCTCAGTTCGTGCCCAAGCTCGAGCGATTCGGACGAAGACAACGACGGGACCCCGAAATGTGCCGAGAATTGCCCGCAGGTTCCGAATCCCGATCAGACGGACACGGACGGGAACGGTACCGGCGACGCATGCAATGACTTCGAAGATCGCGACGGCGACGACTTCGCCGACTCGTTAGACAACTGCCCGGCCCAACCCAACCCCAGCCAGGAGAACTCCGACCTCGACGGCTTTGGTGCCGCTTGCGAGTGCAATGATTCCGACAGCAGAGTCTTCCCCGGGGCTCGTGAAGTGTGCGACGGCGTCAACAATGACTGCAACCATCCCACGTGGCCGTCTCTTGTTGACACGATTGATTCCGATGCTGACGGAGACGGGTTAAAGGCGTGCGAGGGGGACAATTGCCCAGCAGTCTTCAACCCGGCACAGGTTGACCGGGATGAAGACGGTCTTGGAGACCTGTGTGATCTGTTCCCCGATGACCCGGGCAACCCGATAGCCTTTACCGTCAACACCACGCGAGATGCGATCGACCGAGATCCCGCCGACTGGAGCTGTGCGGATGAACTTGGCGACTGCACCCTTCGCGCCGCAATCATGCAGAGCAACGCCCTCCCGGGCCAGCAAACCGTGTCGCTTCCAGTCGGGACATACGCGTTAACGATCCTTGGACCGGACGAAGACGCTGGCGCGACTGGTGACCTGGATGTCAGAGATGGTCTTGTGCTTGTTGGCGCAGCGGCAGAAGAGACGATCATCGATGGGAACGGGATCGATCGTGTACTGGAGATCGCGGGGGAGCCGCTGCTGCCAAGCGAGATCTCTGGAATCACCATAACCGGCGGAAGTGGTCAGATGCTCGAGACCCACGAACATTGGAGTGCGGGTGGCCTATACATGGCCGGAGTCGAAGTCCTGCTCTCCGGGATGATATTTCGCGGTAACACCAGCAAGCACTCTGGAGCGATAGGTCTCGTTGACTCCGAACTCATCGTCACGAACAGCCTATTCGAGGCGAATCAAGGGTGGTACACCATCGGGGGTCCGGACGACGGAATGGGTGCGGTGACGATGTTCTCGAGTGTCATCCGCGACAACGTCGCACGTGCCGCGGTGTCCTTGGACTTGGGGAGGGTCGAGATCAGCGACACGCTGATAACCCGCAACGGCGCGGAAGGCCAGACCTCGTGGGGGGTCTCGGTAAGGGAAGGCCTCGTCCATATCTCGCACTCCAGTATTACCGACAACGATGGGGCCGGGCTCCGTCTTTCCCAGAGTGATGGTGACGTGAGCAATAGCACGATCAGCGGGAACGGAGGCAGCGGGATAGACTGCTTCGACTCCTCGGGCGTGCTACGGAACAGCACGGTTAGCGGTAACGGTTTGCTCGGTATCGATTTCCGAAGCTCGTCCAACGATGTTTTGCTTTCGATATTGAGCAGCACGATCACCGCGAATCACGCTGGCGGGCTGTACTTCGAATCGGGCGAATTCCTAGCCCTTTTCGGCCTGATCGGAAACAGCATTACCGCTGACAATGGTGGTCCTGACTGCTTCATAGCCCCATCCGAGTACACCTTCCTCGCCTCAGCTGGTCACAACCTCATCGGAGACGCCACTGGCTGCGACTACCCCTTCATAGGAAGCGACCTCGTTGGAACCGAGAACGCGCCTATCGACCCAATGCTCGGCCCCTTGGCTGACAACGGCGGCCCAACGCAGACGCACGCCCTTCTGCCAGGTAGCCCTGCCATTGATGGGGGAAGTCCAGACGAGCCGGGCACTTCGGCAGGCTCGTGTGAGGTCACGGACCAACGGGGCGTCTACCGCCCGTTGGACTGGGACGGGGATGGAGCTGCGGTTTGTGACATCGGGGCATTCGAGACGGCCCTGCCCGTCCTGGTCGACATCAAGCCTGGGAACGAGGGAAACACCATCAATCCAGGATCGCGCGGAGTGATCTCAGTAGCGATCCTTGGTTCAGTCAGCTTTGACGTGGCCGACGTGAACGGAGAGACCGTGGCCTTTGGTCCCGGCGGTGCAGGGTTGGTGCACAAGAAGGGGCCTCACACGATCGATATCAACCGAGATGGTTTTATGGACCTCGTCGCTCACTTCGGCATCGCAGAATCGGACATTGCTGCCGGGGATGAACGGGCCTGCGTGACGGGCGAGACGCTGGAGGCACTCCCCTTTGAGGGGTGCGATTCGGTGCGTACGGTGCCAGCGGTGCGAGACGAGACAGGACGATGTCGTTTCATCCCGGCAAACACAGAAGTCGATGATAACGGCTGCTCTCAGGAGCAGTTCTGCAACAGCATCACGGCGAATGTGAGAGGCAAAGGGCGAGATCTTTACCAGGCGTTCCTGGCATGTTTGACAGCCGATTGGCAGGACGACGAACCTCTATCGAACCGGCCAGAGGACTGTCGATTCGACCGCGCCTCCGTGGGCTGCGTCGCGAGTGGCAGCTAGGGTACGCCCCGGGCGCCCTCGCAGAGCGCACCGATTCAGCGCTGAGCTTGACACGACGGCGCATCGAGGCGGTTCGCTTCGCGATGGCCTGCCAGTCCGAGATGGGCGAGGTCGCGGCTAGACCGCCTCGACTGCGTATCCCTTCGTCTCGATATCTCCGATGCGATCCTGCCAGGCGGGCAGGCCGTCGTTCGGAGTGCCGGCTTTGCTGTCCGAGAGGTTCCCGACGTCGACCCAGAGCGTCCGATCGAGCACCACGCTAAGGCGCCGAGCCAGCTCGGGTCCCCTGTCCTGCTCGTCGGACGGAAGCCCCCGCAGATCCAGGTACTCGGCGGCACGGCCGTAGTGTCTCGCGCGACTCGCCGTGAGGAATCCGTGCATCGAGCCCCGGGGTGTGCCGCGATTGAAGGGATCCGGCGGCCCCATGGGCTTCGAGGGAGCCGCGACCGCGGCCTCGGAGGCCTGGGCGTGGCCGTCCCCTGCGGGGCCAATCACGAGCCAGAAGGCCAGGGTCACTGCCGACGCGACGCGGATTCGACGTCGTGTGCATGCCGCAGATCTCTCGAGACATCCCCCCGCCTCCGCCGTTCCGCGGCGGTTGTGGCAGTCCCTCGCCCCTCGATCGTTCTCCCCCATTGGGTATTCCCCCTCGTCCAATTTCGCGGGCCCAATCACCGCGCCGAGCTTGCACGCGCCGTTCCGAGCGAGCAAGGTCGCAGGATGAGGCCGTTCTGGGTGTTTCTATGCACGTGGACGTAGCGCCGCTGGAGCGAGCGGCAGAGAGCAGCCTGCTAGGAGCTTCGGGGCCCCCAGAACTTTCCCAACCGTAGAACGGCCAGACAGATCGCCAGAATTCCCATGAACGCGAGCACCGT
>JBDHHK010000264.1:0-5217 GCA_039589395.1 Gemmatimonadota bacterium | reverse complement strand
GTGCGCTCCGGCGGAGTGCCGTGGACCTTAGTGGAAACCATGCAAATGCATGGATTCGAAGTTCGCACCTTCCCGAGTGAGGAGGAGATTCTCGGCGGTATGGCTCATAACTTCGTAACGCTTGGACCTCGGCGGGTACTTATGCCGGCCGGTCACCCGATCACCGAGAGAGAACTCAACGAACAGGGCGTTTCGACGGTCACCGCCAAAGTCGACGAAATAACCAAAGCCGCTGGCGCTATCGGCTGCCTATCAGGGATTCTTGCCCGCGAGGCCGTTTCATGAACGAAGCGATTCTTGCCGACCTTTCACTCGATCGAGCATGGAAACACCTCGAATGGTTGAATGAGAATGCTCCAGCGAGGATCTCGGGCACTCCCGACCAACAGCGGGCGGGCGAGTACTTCGCCGAGGAACTGGCCAGTTACGGGCTAGAAGCCCAGCTCGACACATTCACCGCCTATCGGAGCGTGCCTTTGCGAGGTGAGTTCGCGCTGCTCGGCACCGACGACTGCGAGTTTCCATGCGAACCTTGCGGTCACATCGTATCCACGCCGGACGAGGGACTCGAGCTAGATCTTATCTACGTCGGTCCCGGTGTCGAAGAGGACTTTGGAGGGAGGGACGTCAAGGGCGCGGCGGTACTCACAGAGATTTCGGCGGGTCCTTCGCGGCCCCGGAAGGCCTACATCGCGGCGCAGCACGGCGCGGCAGTGATCGTGTTCATCAATTGGGGACTGCCGGAGTTCGATACCATCCCCTGCGGCGGCATCAAGTGTGTCTGGGGTAACCCCACTCGTGACACTATGCCGGATGTGCCCCAGATCGCCGCCATTGGCATAAGCCGAGCCGCGGGCGACGAAGTGATCGCGAGGCTCGAGCTGGGCCCGGTCCGTGCAAGAATCGTCGCTCAGGCTACGAGAGATTGGGGACCACTAACACAGCCGTGGGCGCGCCTGCGAGCCCCGAACAACAAGACCGGCGACTTTCTTCTGATTGGTGGTCACTACGACTCCTGGCGCCCTGGGATGACAGACAACGCCGCCGGTAACACGATGAAGCTCGAGCTGGCTCGGGTATTTGCTAACCACCGCGACTCGCTCAAAAGGGACATTGTATTCGGCTTCTGGAATGGGCACGAGATCGGCGACTACGAGGGATCTACCTGGTTTGCGGACCGATACTGGGACGATCTGGACTCGCACGCGGTTGCATACTTCAACGTCGACACAGTGGGCAACACCAACAGCTCATTCTATCTAGGCGACTCGACGCCGGAGCTGCAGACCTTTCACCAACGGATCGAGCGGGAAGTACTCGGCGTGGAAACGGGACATCGGCACCTAACTCGCGGCAACGAACATCCTTTCTTCGGCATGGGATTGCCGGCACTGGAAGGGCGATTCCATTTCTCGAAAGAACAGATTGCCGATTGGGGTGGCGCCCGCGGAAGTTGGTGGTGGCATAGTCTTGCTGACACACTCGACAAGGTAGATCGCGATCGGTACAGAGATACCACGAACATCTTTGCCACGTACGTATGGGAGATGTGTTCGCCGAAACTGCTTCCGATGGATTTCACGGCGACGGCCGCCAGGATAACCGACACTCTGAAAGAGATGAGGCGGGTGGCGAACGGACGGTTCGATCTAGAGTTGCCGACTGCACCGTTTGTGTCGGCAGCAAGCGTGTTGGCAGACGTTAAGAGTTCCGATCTGGACACCCAGCAGATACACCGAATCAACCGAGCGACGATGAAAGTCAGCCGAATGATCGTTCCGGCATTCGAGACAGCCGGCGGGCGCTACGCCCAGGATCGATATGAACTCGAGGCGTTGAACAGCGCGATACCTGCACTGCATGACCTGCACCTGCTCAGAAACACGCCGACCGACGCCGAACTGTCACACCTGTTGTACACCGAGCTACTGCGTGAGCGGAATCGGCTTTCTGATGCACTCCGACGTTCGACTTTAGCGATACTCGAGTCGATAGGATGACGGCTAACGGCGTGAGGCGGGATGACTGAAGTCGTCACGCCGGGTTTTCTTTCCATCCTACCACCAATTCTCGCAATCGGTTTGGCGATTTGGAGCAAGCAGGTATATCCCTCGCTACTTGCTGGCATCTGGCTGGCCTGGACGATTCTGAACGGGTGGAATCCAGTTGTCGGCCTGGTGCAATCAGTCAACAGCCTGGTCGGGATCTTCGCTGAGCCAGACCGAGCAATGATCATCATGCTCACCGTTATGATAGGTGCCTTACTCACGTTGACTCAGTACGCGGGTGGGATGAGCGGTTTCGTGGAATGGGTCACCGACAAGGGCTTCGTGAGGACTAGAAAATCCGCGGTGTTCCTGGCATGGATCATTTCTCTCGTGGTAATGGTCGAGTCGACGATTGGTATACTCGTATCGGGAGCAGTGACACGGCCCCTGTTCGACAGATTCAAGATCTCGAGAGAGAAGCTGAGTTTTCTGCTCGACTCGATGTGCTCGCCGAAGACGATGTTGATTCCACTGAACACCTTTGGTGCGTACGTCATTGGGCTGTTTTTAACTCAGGGTGTGGAGTCACCTGTAGGCCTCCTCGTCGTTTCACTGCCGCTCAACTTCTATGCAATTTTGGCCGTTGTGAGCGCACTCCTAGTTGGCATGTCCACTCGCGATTTCGGGCCGATGGCAACAGCCGAGCGTCGCGTCCGCGAGGAAGGCAAGGTGCTGAGGGATGGGGCGGAACCACTCGTCGCCGGTGAAGCGCTCTCAATCCCGACCAAGGAGGGCGTGCAACCGAACCCGGTCTACTTGCTACTTCCTGTGGCCACGATGGTGATCGCTTTACCGATCCTCCTGTATGTGACCGGTGACGGCAACGTGATGAACGGTAACGGATCTATGTCCGCGTTCTGGGCGGTGTTGATAGGCCTATTCCTCGGCGCATGTCTGTATAAGGGACGCAAGATTTTGACGGTGAATGAGATCACCGACATGTTCATGAAGGGTGTCGGCGGGATGATATCGGTCGGCGTACTCCTCGTGTTGGCGTTTGGAATTGGCGATGCCTGCCAGGCACTCGGAACAGGCCCCTACGTCGCATCAGCAACCGAAGCTGGGCTGCCTTCATGGCTGGTTCCTGCCGCTCTTTTTGTGGTAGCAGGCATCACCGCGTTCGCGACCGGAACTTCGTTTGGCACATGGGCGATAATGATCCCGATCGTCATTCCTATGACGGCACTGATCGACCTCAACCCCGGCCTCGCCGTCGCGGCGGTACTCGGGGGAGGGCTCTTTGGAGACCACAGTTCCCCGATCTCGGATTCGACCATTATCGCCACGATGGCAGCCGGAACGGATCACATCGATCATGTAAGAACACAGCTCCCGTACACCCTTGTTCTAGCAGGCATATCCATTCTGTTGTACATCGCCTTCGGCCTGGTGCTCTGAGGAATCATGGAGTCATACGGACTGCTCTCTGTTCTTCCACCGCTGCTTGCACTTGGCATGGCAATCAAAACCAAGCAGGTCTACGTCTCACTTCTGCTTGGCATCTGGATGGGCTGGACGATCATGAGCGGCTGGAATCCACTCGTCGGGCTGATCGTGTCGGTCAATGAGGTTGTGGGTGTCTTCAGCGATCGCGACCGCACGCAAACGATTCTCCTCACAGCAATGATTGGAGCGCTCATCGCATTCACCCAGTATTCGGGAGGAATGGATGGGTTCATAAGATCGGTTTCCGCAGGTGGGTTCGTTAGCAACCGACGTTCCGCAAGCGTCCTGGCATGGTTGATTGGGTTCGTAATCTTCGTCGAGGGCAACGTTGGCGTGTTCGTGTCGGGGCCTGTGTCGCGGCCGATCTTCGACAGGCTGCGGATTTCCCGTGAGAAACTCGCCTACATTCTCGATTCGACGGCAGCAGCGAAAGCGACAGTAATGCCGCTCAACTCGTGGGGGGCATACATCATCGGCCTCTTGGCTGCACAAGGCATCGACCTGCCGCTGCGTGCCATGCTCGCATCGATTCCGCTCAACGCCTACGCGCTCCTGGCAATCTTCGTAGCCTTGTATGTGGCAATCACCGATAGGAACATCGGTCCAATGAAGGAGGCCGAGCGCCGCGTACGGGAAGAGGGCAAACTGCTTCGGGATGGAGCAGAACCATTGGTTTCCACTGACGTATTGATGCTAGAAGCCAAGGCGGGCGTGCCAAAGCGCACCGTCAACATGCTCATTCCGATCCTCACGCTGGTGGTGGCCGTCCTCATCGGACTCTTTGTAACAGGTGACGGCAACCCGATGAACGGGGACGGAACCGCATCGGTTTTCTGGGCTCTCGGGATAGGGCTGGTCCTTGCCGGGATGGCCTACCGGATTCAAGGGATCCTGACCTTCACGGAAATCACCGACATCTTCATGAAGGGGATCGGTGGAATGATCCCGATCGTCATTCTACTCCTCTTCGCGTTCGTCATCGGCGATACATGCAGGGCCATCGGCACCGGCGATTATGTGGCTCGTGCGGTAGAGGGCGGACTTCCCGGCGCCGTGGTCCCCGCCGCGCTGTTTGTAGTGTCGGCGATCACCTCCTTCTCGACGGGAACTTCGTGGGGCACCTGGGCGATAATGATGCCGATAGCCATTCCGATGATCGATATCATTGGACTAAATACCAGTCTAGTGATCGCATCGGTGCTGGGGGGAGGGATATTTGGCGATCATTGTTCGCCGATTTCGGACAGCACCATAATGTCGTCGATGTCCGCCGGCACCGACCATATCGACCACGTCAGGACGCAGCTACCGTACGCGCTGCGCGTGGCGGGAGTGACGGTGGCGCTCTACCTAATACTGGGATTTGTCCTCTAGCTGAGAAGACGGCGGCAAATCACCTGATTTTGCCACTGACGCGCGCGGATGTTTTCCTGGGGTTGGGTGGGGCAACCAAGGACAGACGCGGACGGTTTCTTGGCGTTGGGCGGGGAATCCAAACTCCAGCTGCTTTCCGCGTACTCCGCGTTCTTCCGCGGCTAAACAACACATTCCCGTCTAGGATGAGTGGTCCGGCACTGCCGTGGCATAGTGTTAGGCCGCGGAGTGACGCGGACAGACGCGGACGGTTTCTTGGCGTTGGGCGGGGAATCCAAACTCCAGCTGCTTTCCGCGTACTCCGCGTTCTTCCGCGGCTAAACAACACATTCCCGTCTAGGATGAGTGG
>JBDHHK010000263.1:0-5091 GCA_039589395.1 Gemmatimonadota bacterium | reverse complement strand
CTGTTGCGTTCATTATTGGAGTGGTGGTTTTTGCAGTTGTCGGCTGGGCAGTATGGTCAAATCGTCAGAGTTCATTCTCCAAAAACCGCTTGAAGAAAAATGCAGATCAGGCTGCCGACAGGGCGGAGCTAGAGAACCACTAGGGCACCAGGCAGAATTTGGAGGCGGGCGTGGTCAGTCGCCGTCAGAATCCACGTCCGCTTCCTTTTCCTCCAGCAACCGAACCAGCTCCGCTTCGGTCATACTGTCCACTGCTCCCGCAGGAGTCTCCTTGGCGACCTCGCGGCCGTCGTCGGATGTGAACAACACGGTCGTATTTGACCCCTCCGGCAACGCATCGCCTGGCCCACGGGCTCCAATCCCCTGGCGCCCAGTCTCTTCCGCTTCCCAGTGGACACCGTCGGAGTCAGTGATGTGTCTCATCGGACAATACCTCCTGTTAGGTCGTGCCCCCCCAACCTGCCTACCCGCGCGGTCGTCACCCGTCGGCGGTCGAAGGCGAACCTACACCGCTTCCTCTGCCACGCCAGTACGCTGATGGTATATCTGTCGCTTGTATCGGCCTAATGTCCCAAGCGATCCTGTGCCTCTGCAATTTCCTCGGCAGTCAAGCCTTGGGATCTCGGTCTCGGATCCGGCCTTCTCCCGAGCAACAGAACGCCCGCCTCTGTCGTGCCGACGATGCCGAGTAGGTCCCACAATGACGGGTCATCGTCACCGACGATGTCCTTCGGCGTCTTGGTCTCGCCCGCGCCAATGATGACCGTGCGGATGTATATGTAGTTGGAGAGTGCAATCGGATCAGTCATGAGGTTCTACTCCGAGGGTGAGATCATCGACTCCTGTCGCTTCGGCGACATTAACGACCTGCGACGGTTAACTCGAGCCTGCCTTCTTCGAACGTTTCTTTCGCTTGGGAACCATACTTTTGGGAGGCGCTATCGGCCCGGCGTCGACTACCATTCGGCGTTTGAGATCGTACACCACTCCTGGAGTTAGTACCGAATAGAGCACATTTGTAAGTGCGAACGGGTCTCTGTTGTCGACGTAACCGATGTGGTTGATCTCCATGGCGCTTCCGTCAATCACTATGGCCGTTCCGGTGCCGACGACCTTTGCTCTGGTCTCATCCTCAATGAGCAGCCCGGTGTTCTCTTCGATGCCAAACCCCAACAGCGCCGGGTTTGTGGCTATCGCGTGCACGAGGCGAGAAATTCGCGCCCGCTGAACGAAGTGGGTGTCGAATATCGTGTCGCGGATCAGCCCCAGCCCCTTGGTCATCTCGATGCCGCCCTTGCGAAACACCCGAAAACGGTTGTTTTGGAATATCATTACCTCGGGTATCACGGCGGCTCCAGCCGAGGTTCCGGCGACTACACAACCGCCAGCTTGATATCTCTCTATCAGTGCTTGGTGGAGCGGTGTACCACCGATCAGCGAAGAAAGACGCAGCTGATCGCCACCCCCAAACATGAAGAGCGTGGTTTCACCGATCAATTTGATGAGATCCGCCGATCCCGCATCCGAGCGTTCCCCGATGTGTACGGTATGGATGGCCTCCGGACCGAATCCTGAAAAGAGCTCTCGGTAATCACGCGCTCGTTCGCTGGGCACTTCGCTGGCGGTAGGAACAACCACAATCCGCGCTTTGGGGCCCCCAGCCAATTCGACCATCTCCCGAAATATCTCGGAGTCTTCCGATTTCTTCTCGTTGCCACCGATTGGGATTAGAAACCGGGGCATTTGCCTGGACTCCCGTAATTGCTGGTTCCGGGTTTTGTCATCGCTGTTGGCCCCACTCATGTGTTGTTAGGTGTTCGCACTCTACCACAATCTCGGGCTGAGGCATATCCCCAATGCGTCAACAGTCGTTTGTCACGGAAGCGTTGCTTGGCACAAAGAGTGCACTCAAGCCCCGCATGGAAATCCTGGAACACCGTGCCCTCAGAGGTCCGAATCGTTACAGCCGCTACCCGACCATCTTCATGCTCTTGGATATCGGCGAGTTCGAAGACTCACCCTCTGACACCCTTGACGGCTTCACGGACCGTTTGATCGAACTGCTCCCGTCGCTTCGCAGTCACGAATGCTCGGTTGGCGAGCCCAGCGGATTCATTCAGCGCCTGCGGCGAGGCACGTGGGCCGGTCACATCGTCGAGCATGTTGCTGTGGAGCTGCAGTGTCTTGCCCGGATGGAGGTCGGATTTGGCAAGACTTTCGACACGTCCGAGCCTGGCATCTACAAAGTGGTGTACCGGTACCGGGTAGAATCGGTTGGGCTGCTTGCAGGTCGCGAAGCTGTATCCTTGGTCGAGGCCGTCGCAAAAAAGCGCTCGTTTGACATCGAAACATGTGTCGCACAGCTGAAAGACTTGCGCGAGCAGGATCTGCTCGGACCGTCCACCCGCAGCATCGTGGAAGAAGCGAAGCAAAGAGGGATCCCAGCTATGCGACTCAACAACGTCAGCTTCGTTCAGCTCGGACATGGCTCAAAGCAGCGTCGCATTCAGGCTACCATGACCGATAGGACAAGCGCGCTCGGTGTCGAGATAGCCGACGAGAAATTCCGGACAAAAGAGCTCCTCATGCGGGCAGGGATCCCGACACCCGAGGGAGCTGTCGTTGATTCCCTCGAAGAAGCAGCACGAGTGGCGGAAGACTTGGGCTACCCCGTCGCGGTGAAACCGGAAGTTGGTAATCACGGCAAGGGAATCACCGCCCACGTCTCCAATGCGGAAGAGCTAAGGACCGCTTTCACGGCAGCATACAAGTTTTTTGACTCAGTCGTTGTGGAAAAGAGCCTGACCGGATTCGATTTTCGAGTGCTCGTTGTCAACGGCAATCTGGTGGCCGCAGCACTTCGAGAACCAGCTCATGTCGTGGGAGACGGCACGTCGTCTATTCATCGGCTGATCGAAGAGGTCAATAATGATCCACGTAGAGGCATTGGCCACGAAAAGATGCTCACGGCCATCACGGTCGATAGTATGACCGAGAGGTTGCTCTCGTTTCGAGGCTTCGAACTCGACCAGGTGCTGCCGGCCAATGAGAAGCTCTATCTCAAATCCACAGGCAATCTCAGCACGGGTGGGACGGCGCGCGACGTGACCGATGAGATTCACCAGGATGTTCGGTTGATGTGCGAGCGTATAGCTCGTATCGTCGGAATGGATTGCGTTGGCATCGACATTGTGGCACTCGGCCTCGACCGACCACTGACCAACGGGTCAGCTGGAATCGTCGAAGTCAACGCTGCTCCAGGATTCCGAATGCACTTGGATCCGACCGAAGGCAAAGCGCGCAACGTTGCCAAGCCCTTTGTGGAGATGTTGTTCCCGTCGGATGTGAGCTTTGACGTTCCGATTGTCGCGGTAACCGGCACAAACGGCAAGACGACAACCGCAAAACTCATTGCGCACGCCCTCAAGTACAGCGGCAAGATGGTCGGATTTGCGGGCACGACGGGTGTCGAGATCGATGGTATCACAATCGCTGCCGGAGATTACAGCGGTCCCGAGGGTGCCGGCATCGTGCTTCGCGAGCCCACCGTCGATCATGCGGTGCTCGAGGTCGCGCGTGGTGGCATCATTCGGCGGGGCCTGGCCTTTGACAGCTGCAGCGTCGGTGTTCTGCTGAATGTGAAAGAAGACCATATCGGCGTCGACGGCGTGGAAGATCTCGAGGAACTCGCTCTCGTCAAATCTACCGTCATCGAAGTTGTGAGAGACTCGGGCGTCTCTGTCATCAACGCGGATGATCCCATTTCCGTGGGGCTCAGAGATAGGGCCGGCGGCCAGCCGATCTTTTTTTCCCTGAATCCGGCGAATGACACAATCCTTCGACATGTCAGCTCAGGTGGGACCGCTGTGGTTCTCGAGGAAGGTTTTGTTGTCATCCATTCCCCCGAACCCTCCGTTCAGCTTCTCCCCGTTACCGACGCTCCGATTACCCTGCGTGGCGTCGCAGCGTTCAACATCTCGAACGTCCTTGCGGCGGTGGCCGCTCTGCATGGCTTGGGAATACCGATCGACATGATTCGAACCGGCATCAGCACCTTCCACCCCAGCGCCACGCAGAACCCCGGTCGCATGAACCTCATCGACTTTGTCAGCTTCAAGGTGATTCTGGACTACGGGCACAACGTGCCGGCCGTGAAGGCCTTGGGAAGCGCGCTGCCGCACATCACGAAAGGGCGGAAGATTGTCGTCGCACATGGCACCGGAAATCGACCGGACGAGCACATCAAGGCGTTCGGTGCCGCGCTTGCTGATGTTTATAACCATCTCATCGTGACTGACGCGGATCCGCGCAATCGTAGTCCAGGTGAAACCCCTGTCATCGTGCAAACGGGTGCCCTGGAAACGGGTATTGCCGAAGACAAAGTGGAAGTCGTCAACGACCCCATCGAGGCCATCGATCGTGCCTTCTCGGTTGTGCAGTCAGGTGATCTGATCGTGGTTCAGGTCGACGAAGTAAAACCCATGCTCGATCGCGTGATGGAGCACTTCGAACGCATTGTGGGCACCGTGCCGGCCGTCGCAGCAGATTAGCCTTACTGGATGTCGTCTGCAGTCGGTAACGGGAGAGCGACATAACCGACGGCAAGTCCCCGAAGGCCTCTTAGTGATCCGTCGTCGTTCGACTGTCGATCGCCGCGCCTCCGGTCAGCAACCCGGAACGGAAAGCCGTGGCAAGGGCCAACGGCACCTGAGCTTCCGCCTCAACCACTTGGGCACGCATCGCCTGTGTTTTCGCCATCATCTCCTGCTCCTCGGCAACCGCCATCGCACGCCGCTGCTCAGCCTCGGCCTGCGCAATCCGCTTGTCGGCTTCGGCCTGATCAGTCTGCAGCTCGGCGCCGATGTTCCTACCCACATCCACATCCGCGATGTCAATCGAGAGGATCTCGTAAGCGGTGCCGGCATCCAGTCCCTTGCCGAGCACCACTTCGGTAATCTCATTGGGGTTCTCGAGCACGGTCTTGTGGGAATTCGACGAGCCGATGGTGGAAACGATCCCCTCACCAACGCGAGCGAGGATTGTCTCTTCGCCCGCGCCTCCAACGAGGCGGTGGATGTTGGCGCGCAGCGT
>JBDHHK010000262.1:0-5136 GCA_039589395.1 Gemmatimonadota bacterium | reverse complement strand
AGTGGTGCCTGCACGTTCAGGCATGAGGAAGAAGTACCCGTCGGGGTCGCGGTGCACCCAGAAATCGATGTCATTCCGACTGCCGTTACCGACTGCTCCCAGTTCCAGTGGACCGGCTTCGCCGTCGCCATTCACATCCTCAAAGAACCTGAACCCGCTCAAGTTTACGTCTTCCTCCCACGCGTACAGCAGCACATTCCTGGCATCGGGCCTCGGTGTGTCAGCTCTGGGATCAGAAAAATCGCTTTCCTCGCCATCAACACTCACCGACACAACGGCGAAGCACATCGGAGATCCATTGGCCAGACTGCCGGCTAAGAACTCCGTGCCAAATACTGTGGATCCCTCGAGGTCCCAGGCCTCGTCGCAACTCGGCGGCTCTGTATCCAAGGAGAAGCCAGTACTGTATACCCGGTATTCCAGGAACGCGCCCTCCGGGGCGTTGATTTCGGCGTTATCAGACCACAACAGATGGACAGCGCCATCGAGGCTAATACTCGTCAGCGTCGCTGGAACTTCCAACACGACAGGAACCACACCGACCACATCGTCATCGCATGCAACGAGCGTCATGGCAATCAACGTTAGCGCTAAAAGGCGTCTCATAACTCTCTCCTGGTGTTGCGTTGGCCTGCTACGTCTCTTGAGCAGGGAGCGTGCCAATGCGTGCTTGGCAGCTAAGTTGCTCTAATATATAAAGTTACACCCTGCATGCCCAAGTGGCTCCTGTCCATTTTGGAGGACAGCACGCTGGGCGGACGGGCGGACGGGCGGACGGGCGGACGGGCGGACGGGCGGACCGAATGTGCGCGGCAGAGCGCAAAGAATCAACACCTGGTCGCTGTTCCGGTCACACGACTTCGTGCTGGCATCTATTTGGAGCAACCGTCCGACCTTCAGCCCGTCCGCCCTACCGACCTACTGCCCCTGGTTCACATTCCTCTGATCGTACTGGAATTTGATTTCCGGCTGGTCGGTGAGGCTCACAAAGAAGTTGAAGGCGAAGTTTCCGTTGGGTGTCTTGACGAACGAAAACGTAGCGCGCCAGCGATGCATGTCGCGGTCGAGGCGGAGGATGTGCTGCCCAAACTCCTTATTGGTGATGTTGTACTGCGTATTCCATGATGCCGACCAGTTCTCAGTCGGTGAAAAGCCAAATTGGAGACCCAGCGTGCGATTCGCGGGCTCTTCGAAGATCTGACCACCGATTTCACGCGGCTCGGTTCTCTGATCGTCGTACGTCACCGATGCCCTGAGGCCGCTGCCCATGAGCGGTCCGGCGCCCATTCGGTTCATCGTTCGATCCAGTCCCTGCGGTGGACCCATTCCGGTTCCCTGTGGCTGAAGCAGGTCACCCTGATTCTGCGTCTGCTGCTCCTGCGGCTCCGGCCTGGTCTGCCCTCCTGTGAACAGCGCCAACACGTTCATGATAGTCGCTCCGGTGAGGCTGAACCGAGCTGACATGGACGAGAGAGAAGGAGAGAATCTCGTGGAGTCGAGACCTACTGGCCCATCCCAGAGATTGTGTGAAATGGAAAATGTGAACCCACGTAGCAGGTCGCTGGTGATCGAGTTCTGGATATTCTGCGTCTTCCAGCCTGTTCGGCCCTCTTCCTTGGCCTGCTCGAAATCGTAAGCGATAGAGGACGTCTGAATGCTGAGCAGTTTGATTTTCGGGGCGTTACGTGGATCCGTTAGCGTATCGCCAGCTGGCAACCTCTTCTTTCCTTCGAAAACCTGTGAAAGAGAAAGCGTCAGGCCGTGCGTGGTCGGGCTTTCCAGCAAAGGCATTCGTCCGGGGCCCGCAAGCGCCCGGGCATAATCCTCGGGAACCTCTGCGGATGGCTGGAAGTTCCAGGTGACCCTGGGCGACACAGAATGCCGGATTCTCGATATTGGCCCGACCCCAGGGAAAAAGCCAAAGAACGCCGGGGACATCCCGGCTCCAAAGGAGAGTCTCTTACCCTGCGCCACAAACTCACCGTTGGTATACCGGTTCCGAATCATAAATGCGCCACTTGTCGTGTTTCGGATCGACACCGACGGCTGCAGCTTCCACGTGGCAGGGAAAAGTGACGGCAGGTTGATGCCCGTGTTCCAGTCGATGCTATTTTCGAAATCTTCGACATAGTGCACGGTGGACACGACAGAAGAATCGGTCGGGTCGATGATATTTAGAGGCTTCCTCGCACCCGGAATTAGTGTCTGGCTGGAGTTTCGAATGCTCAGATCGTTTTGCCAGTTCCAGCGGCCTATTCGGATTGGAGTGGCTATACGTATAGAGAGGTCGCTCTGCTTGGGGAAGATCGAATCGACTTCTCCCGCGAAGCCCACTGCGGATATAAGCTCAACACCTTTCTGCTGGCGTTGCGTCTGTGAGAGGGAAAACGACGGTGACCAGGTGAGCAGCTCGCCGATGTTTACCGGTGCTGGCGAGAGACTGACGCTTGGCAGAGTCTGACTAACCGTGTTGTTGCTCAGATCTTGGCTCCGATTCCCACCGATGGTGAGCGTGCCCCAGCTGAACTGCTTGTTGAAATTGATCCTGCTGCCAAGAGTGGCTGTTTGCAGCAATGGGTCTACGGCGTTTTGCTCGATGACACGAGCGCTGGTCGCGTAGTCGACTGAGGCGCTGAGACGGGTTTGTTGATCGAAGCTCTGCTGGTGGCTCCACTGCAAGCGCATGGAGCGGCCACCGGGATTACCATCCTGCCCAACCTCGAAGATCCTTGCCATTCCCAGGCTGCCGTTTACAAAACGATTCAGCCATCGGTAACGAAACTGTCCGTTCAGAGCGGTGTGCGTTCCTGCGAACCAATCGACCGAAGCCTGGACGTCGACGTAGTCATTGATCGCGACGTAGTATCCGAGGTTCGTGAGTTGCCGCCGATACCCCGCATTGTTTCGAACGATGTCATTGACACCAATTCTCGGAACGAGAATGCCGCTACGCCGCCCCTGCCGCATGTCTTGGAAAAGAAACGGAAGCCACATGACGGGAACGTCCCTGACGTATAACACCGCAGGGCGTGCGACCAGGAGATTATTTGACACCCATTTGATGCTTCCGGCGGAAAAATGGTAATGCGGCTCCGGGTGGTCGCAGGTGGTGATAACGTTTTCCGCTCCGTAAACGCGCGTCGAAGCCGAATCGACGGCCAGTTCTCCCTGCAAATACCAGTCAACGCCAAACTGCTGCAACTTCGTGAGTGCGTCTGCGATTATCCCCCGATAGTCGCAGGTGTTGTATGTCATCCCACCGCCGACGAGCACCGTCTCATTGTCAAAGAGTGCCGGCTCGCCATGAGCAAGCAGCATACACTCGTCCTGAAGAAAGTCGACCGAGTCAGCCTCCAACACGCTGCCCTCACGATCGACCAGAGCATTGCCATTTAGTCTGATCTCACTAGTCGGAGCTAGAAGGGTCAGGCTGTCGGCCGCATACCGGGTGACGCCATAACCCTCGAGCTCGAGCAGAGCCTCCATGACGGAGTCAGTAGAGGGCAAGCTACGTGACGGTGCGGTGGGTAAGCCAAGCTGCGAGGCAAGTGCGGTATCGATTGGCGCAGGCACGCTATCGACCTGTTGTATAACTGAATCGGCAGGAACGCGCCGCGGGAGAGGGTCCTGCGCCTCTAGAACGTTGGCTCCCAGGCAAAAGAATGCCGCGAGGAGGCCAAGCCTGATTAGCTGCTGGCGGCTCGTTTCTTCCACACCAAGCGTCCGATGAGAATCCCGACCTCGTAAAGCAAGATCACAGGCAGCATCAACATCATCATCGACATCACGTCCGGCGGCGTGAGCATGGCTGCCAGTATGGCGGCGACCACCAGAGCATATGGACGATGCTTGGCAAAGGTCGCCGGGTTCACAATACCTATCGCTGCGAGGAATATCATCACGATCGGCACTTCGAACATCAGTCCAAATGCAACGATCAACTGACTCGCAAATGCGAAATACTCTCTTGCGGTGATGATATACTCGAGGTAGTCCGCCTGGAATTTCGTGAGGAGGATTCTGAGGGCGACCGGGAGCACCCATAGGTACGCCATCAACACGCCTGCAATGAACAGCCCGAGTGCCCCGATGAGGAACGGGGTGATATAGCGCTTTTCGTGTTCGTACAACGCGGGCGAGAGAAATCCCCATACCTGGGCGATCACGACAGGCGCGCTGAGCACCAGCCCACCCATAAAGGCGAGCTTGAGAGTGACCATGAATGCATCGGTTGGCCGAGTTATGTGCAGTCTGCCCTCGGGCAGGTAGGGGGCAATGGGCTCTTTCAGCAAGCCCATCACGTCGAAGTTCTGCACTAACACAAAACTGATAATGGTCCCTAAAACAAGCGCAGCGAGGCTCCACAGAATGCGCCGCCGCAATTCTTCCAGGTGATCGAGGAAGGGCATTTCGCCCCTGGGGCTTTTCTTGGTCATCGGCGTGCGCGGGCCGCGCGGTCGACTAATAGTCCGGGTTTAGCTTAGCGCGGGCCAATACCGCAGCATCCGACTGCGGATACCCGCTAACGACACGTGTGTAGTACACCTGTGCCGTCTCCATGTCCCCATTTTGCTCCGCCAATAGGCCGAGGCGGTACAGCGCGGTGGGGGCTCTAGGCGAATTGGGGTAGTTCTGCACCACCAACTCATAAGCAGCAACCGCCGAATCGGGATCGGATCCCTCCCACGATTCCGCAAGGTGGAACTGGGCGTCTTGCGCGCGTTCATGGTCGGGGTACTGCCGCAGCAGCTGTTGGAACGCGGTCCTAGCAGTCTGCGGGCTGCCGCGATTCAGCAAACTCACGGCTACCTGATAGACCTCATCCACACTGCTTTGGGGGGCTGTCTGCTCAGGTGCTGCACCCGTGGTGTCGCCGCCAAGCTCCGGATCCACAACCATCGGCACACGTTCCCGCGCCGCGAGACGGTCCTGCACCTCCGAGAGCCGTTGCTGACTCTGACCTGTGAGCTCTTGAATCTGCATGAGCTGTCGCTGAACCTCGGTCATGTCAGAGCGTAACGTACCTCTGAACATGGCAAGGCGGCGGTCCTGCGCATCGATGGAATCGAGCACTTGGCGCTGGAGAGTCATTATCTGCCCCAGCGTGTTCTGCAAATAATCGGCCCGCACCGAGTC